>NZ_QFBB01000004.1:0-478778 GCF_003122275.1 Thioclava sp. NG1
TTGCACATATCTGCGATCCCCCAGGAAGGGGATCGTCACATCTGCTTGTCGTCTCCAGTATTACCAGAGCCGCCAAACAGTGAAGCTGACACTCTCATCATCGCATAAGCTAGAGAGCCGATATGCTCCGGTCCGCATCGATCGTCGACCAAACCGCCCGCATATCTCTTCAGATATCTATCAATGTCAAAGAGCGCGGAGACAAAATCAACCGGCATCGCCTCAATCCCTTGGGGCGCTACCTGCCAACCGTATCTCCAAAATTTCCTTCGCCGTCAGTCCCTTGCGAGCCTTTCCGGCGCCCCGTTGCGGTGTGTTCCGCTTCGGTGAGGCGGTATTTACGGATCACACCGGGGAGTCGCAAGTGCCTTTTTCAAAAAACTTTCGCTTTTCTCCGACAAATCACTCAACACACTGAAATATCTACACTTTCTACACTACCGCAAATGCACCCAGCTCACGCCAAAACAGCGCAGGGAAGAATCTTGCGCAAATCACCCACCCACGCGAAACCTCCTGCCAGGCATGCCCCAAGGGCACCCCGCAAACCAAACCGAGTCACCAACGAAATGAACGAAATCGGACAGCCATGAGGACGGCAAACACCCCGAGCCAGAGCCAACCCTCATTAGAGATGACCTTCATCTGCCAGAGGTAGTGGATCACACCCAGCGCGACGGCCGGATAGACCAGCATGTGAATCCGCCGCCACGTCTTGCCCAGCTTGCGGACCGAAGCGTTGTTCGAAGTGATCGCCAGCGGGATCAGCAGCACGAAGGCGGAGATGCCGAAGAAGAGGTAGGGGCGCTTGATCAGATCGCGCGCCGCCTGCCCCCAGAGCATGCCCATATCCAGCACCGCCCAGGCGATCAGGTGCAGCGCCACGTAGAAGAAGGCCAGCAAGCCAATCGCACGGCGATACTTGATCAGGTTGAGACCGAGGAACCGGCGCGCGGGCGTGATCGCCAGCCCGCCGATCAGGAACCACAAGGCGATCTTGCCCAGACGATGCTCGATCCCTTTCACGGGATCGACACCGATGCCGCCGGTTAGTGTCAGCCAGACCACCCATGCCAGCGGGATCAGCCCGGCGAGATAGACCAACCAGCTGGGCACGCGACGCAGCGCGGTGTTGATCGGGGCGGAGAGCGTTGCGCTGTTCATCAATAGTACTTCGCGAGGTCCATGCCCTTGTAGAGCTGCGCGACCTCTTCGCCGTAGCCGTTGAACATCAGCGTCTCCTGACGGCCTGCAAAGAGACCCGCGCCCACGCGCCGTTCGGTGGCCTGCGACCAACGCGGGTGATCCACCTTCGGGTTCACATTGGCATAGAAGCCGTATTCGCGCGGCTGCAACTTGTTCCAGGTCGTCGGCGGTTGCTTATCCGTGAGCGAAATCTTCACGATGCTCTTGATCGACTTGAACCCGTATTTCCACGGCACGATCAGACGGATCGGCGCGCCGTTCTGGTTTGGCATCTCTTCGTCATAGAGGCCGGTCGCCAGAATTGTCAGCGGGTTCATCGCCTCGTCGATGCGCAGGCCTTCGACATAGGGCCAGTCGATGCCGCCCTGTTTCTGGCCCGGCATCTGCTCGGGACGGTAGAGCGTCTGGAAGGCCACGTATTTCGCGGACGGCTGCACGCCGACGCGGTTCAGCAGGTTCGAAAGCTCGAACCCGATCCAAGGCACGACCATCGACCATGCCTCGACGCAGCGGAAGCGGTAGATGCGCTGTTCGAGCGTCACGGGCTTGAGGATATCGTCGAGCGGATAGGAGCCGGGCTTGTCGACCATGCCGTCGATCTCGATCGACCACGGGTCTGTCACCAGCTGACCCGCATACTGCGCGGGGTCGGACTTGTCCCAGCCGAACTCGTAGAAATTGTTGTAGGAGGTGATCTCCTTGAGGGTGTTCGGCTTGGCGTCGGTCGAGAATTTCGACGGTTTCGCGTCGATGCTGGCAAAGCTCGGTCCGGCGATCGAACCAAGTGCCATTGCCCCGGCACCCGCCATGATCTGGCGGCGGTTCAGGAAGTCGGCCTTGGGAGTCACATCGGCCCAGCTCGGGTCGGTCGGTCTCGTCTTGCGCATGGAAATCTCCTCTCTGCCCCTACATATGGAGCGGTGCCCGTCGCTTACACTTCGGAACTTACAGCGACATTGTTACCTCTAGGCACGTATAAAAATACGCGCCACTATCGAGACTGGATCAACGGGCGCCGCCAAGGCGCCCGATCGGGAGACAAGGGAGAGAGAGATGAAACGCTTCATCGGCGCCGCACTCGCGGCGGTCATCACCGTGGGCGCGAGCGCGGCAACGGCTCAGGAAGCCCACACCTGGACCACCGAAGACACGTTCGACAACGTCACCTTCGCGGTGCAGAACGCGATTATCGGGGCGGGGCTCGTGGTCGATCACGTCAGCCATACCGGTGATATGCTGGAACGCACGAAAGACGCCGTGGGCGGCACCAAGACGCTGTTCACCGGCGCGGACGTCTTCTCCTTCTGCTCGGCGCAGACCTCGCGCGAGGTCATGGAGGCGGACATCACCAACTTTCAGTTCTGCCCCTACACGATCTTCGTCTACCAGACCCCCGAGGACACCGATCACGTGACCGTCGGCTTCCGCTCCTACGAGCAGGAATCAATGCAACCGGTGACCGATCTTCTGACCGGGATCGTCAAAGATGCGCTGATGCTCGACTGACCGATATCTCGACTGACTGATATATATACTGATATATATAGTTCGCGTGCGCACTCGCGCGCGCGAGCGCTCCGCTCAACTCGCGCCTCGCTCGGCCCGCGCCTCCAGTTGGCTCTTGCGGACATGGCGGATCACCTCGACCAGCAGCGCGGTCAGAAGCCCCACGTTCAGCAGCCCGTTCGCCGCGGCCATCCCGCCAAGGATGCGCCATTGATGGGTCAGCAGAATGTCGCCATAGCCCAGCGTTGTAAAACTCACGAGCGAGAAATAGACCGACTGCTCCATCGTGTGGAACACGCCGAGGAGGCGGAAGCAGAAAGCCCAGAGCCAGACACCGGCCGTCACCATTGCCAAGGCCCAGAGCGCGGCGACGACAACCATCAGCATCAGTTTCGGGCGGTGCGGCTCGCGCAGCATCCACCAGTGAAGCCGCGAGAACGTCGCCTCGATCGCCCACGCGCTGAGCGCGGCGATGCATACGGTCAAGAGCATCATCACCGAACCGATCGCGATCTGAATGGTCATGGGCGTCTCCTCCTGCCCTAGCTATTTCGCGCCGCCGCACCCACGTCAAGCGCAGCGGTGCCGCACTGGACACAGCCGCTTGCCTGCCCTATCTCGATGCGACCATGGCAAAGCATTCAGACCCCAATTCCAAGCTGATCGCCGAGAACCGGCAGGCCCGTTATCACTACGCCGTCCAGGATACGCTGGAGGCGGGCATCGTGCTGCAAGGCTCCGAGGTGAAATCGATGCGCGTCGGGCAGACGAACATCGCGGAAAGCTATGCCTCCGTCGAGGATGGCGAATTGTGGCTGATCAACTCCTATATCGCGAGCCTGAACCAGGCCTCGCATTTCGGCCACGAGGAGCGCCGCAAGCGCAAACTGCTCGTGTCGAAGCGCGAACTTTCACGTCTTTGGAATGCGACCCAGCGCGAGGGGATGACCATCGTGCCGCTGAAGATGTACTTCAACGAGAAGGGCATCGCGAAGATCCTGATCGGGATCGCGAAGGGCAAGAAACAGGCCGATAAGCGCGAAACAGAGGCGAAACGCGACTGGAACCGCCAGAAACAACGCCTTCTCAAGCAGAATTACTAGGGACACAGGGCGGATTTGCCCGCCCTGCCCTTGCGTCTTGCGCACCGCTGAGTCTAAGCAATCCCGACCGGCAAAAGAGGCGCATGACGATGGATGACCCGAAAACGCTCGTATCGACGGATTGGCTCGCAGCCCATCTGAAGGATCCCGACCTGCGCATTCTGGACGCGTCGTGGTTCCTGCCGCAGATGGAGCGAGATGCAAAGGCGACCTACGAGGCCAAGCATATCCCCGGCGCGCGTTTCTTCGACATCGACGAAATCTCCGACAACCGCTCGGACCTGCCGCATATGGCGCCGCCGCCCGAGAAGTTCATCTCGCGGATGCGCGCGATGGGCGTGGGCGACGGCCATCAGGTCGTGATCTACGACCAGCACTCCGTCTTCTCCGCGCCGCGCGTCTGGTGGACCTTCCGCCTGATGGGCAAGACGGATGTGGCCGTGCTTGATGGCGGCCTGCCGAAATGGGAGGCCGAAGGCCGCCCGCTTGAAGACATGCCGCCGATGGTCCGCGACCGTCACATGACGGTGCAGCGCCAGTCCGGTCTGGTGAAGGACGTCACCCAGGTCGCTCATGCCAGCAAGCTTGGCGATCACGAGATCATCGACGCGCGTCCGAGCGATCGCTTCCTCGGCAACGGCACCGAGCCGCGCCCGGGACTGCGTTCGGGTCACATCCCCGGCTCGCGCAACCTGCCCTTCGGCGAACTGCTGACCCCCGAGGGCACCTTCAAATCCCCCGACGAGATCAAGGCCCTGTTCGAGGCCGCCGGCGTCGACCTGTCGAAGCCCGCGATCACGACCTGCGGCTCCGGCGTCAGCGCCGCGATTCTCGCGCTCGCGCTGGAGATCATCGGCAAGTCGGACTGGTCGCTCTATGACGGGTCCTGGTCGGAATGGGGCATGTATAACGACCTCAAGGTCGCAACGGGAGAAGCATGATGCTGAACAATCTCAAGCCGCAGGCGCCGGACAAGATCCTCGCGCTGATGGAAGAATACCGCGCCGATGAGCGCGACCAGAAGGTCGATCTCGGCGTGGGCGTCTACAAGAACGCCGAAGGTGAAACCCCGATCATGCGCGCCGTCCACAGGGCGGAAAAGCAGGTCTGGGAAAACGAGACCACCAAGAAATACGCGGGCCTCGCCGGCCAGCCGGAATTCCACGCGGCGATGGCCGAGATGGTTCTGGGCAAGGGCTATCCGGCCGACCGTCTGGCCTGCCTGTCGACCGTGGGCGGCACCGGCGCCTGCCGCATGGGCTTCGAGCTCGCACGGATGGCGAACCCCGGCACAAAAATCTGGGTCTCCGATCCGACCTGGCCGAACCACCTCTCGATCCTGAAATTCATGGATCAGGACTTCACCACCTATCGCTACTTCGATTCCGAGACGCGCTCGGTCGATTTCGACGCGATGATTGAAGACCTGAAGGGCGCCAAGGAAGGCGACATCGTGCTGCTGCACGGCTGCTGCCACAACCCGACCGGGGCGAACCTGACGCTCGAGCAATGGGGCAAGGTCGCCGATCTGCTTCAGGAAACCGGCGCCGTGCCGATGATCGACCTCGCCTATCAGGGCTTCGGGGACGGTCTGGAAGCGGACGCCGCTGGCACCCGCCTGATCGCCGAGCGTCTGCCGGAAGTGCTGATTGCGGCGTCGTGCTCGAAGAACTTCGGCATCTATCGCGAGCGCACCGGCTGCCTGATGGTTCTGGGCTCGGAAGAGACTAAGAAGACCGTGCAGGGCAACCTCGCCTATCTCAACCGTCAGACCTACTCCTTCCCGCCCTATCACGGGCAGGCGCTGGTCACCCGCGTGCTCACCGATCCCGAACTGCGCGCCGATTGGGAAGCCGAGCTGGAAGATGTCCGCACCGGCATGCTGGAACTGCGCCAGCAACTCGCGGACGAGTTGCGCAAGCTGTCGAACTCGGACCGCTTCGACTTCGTGGCAGAGCATCGCGGCATGTTCTCGCGCCTTGGCGCCACGCCCGAGCAGGTCGCCGCGATGAAGGAAGGCAACGCGATCTACATGGTCGGCGACTCGCGGATCAACATCGCGGGGCTGAACAAGAACAGCGTGCCGCTGCTGGCCCGCGCACTGATCGACGCAGGCGTCTAAGCACCTACCACAGAATAGAAATTCAAAACGGCGGCCCCTTCGGGTCGCCGTTTTTCTTAGCGGAATTTTCCGCCTTGCGCCCTTGAAATAATAAGCAGGCTCATAATATAGAGGCTTACTTTAATTTCAACGGAGCTCCGGATGCCCGATCAGAGCCTAGGTTTTCTCCTGCACGACGCGACGCGGTTGATCCGCCGTCGCTTCGAGGCACGCGCCAACGAATTCGGCCTGACCACCGCGCAGTGGCGGCTGCTCGTCTACCTCAAGAAGGAAGGCGCGCTGGCGCAGGCCCGGCTGGCCGAGCTGCTCGAGATCGAACCGATTTCGGTCTCGCGCCTCGTCGACCGCATGGAAGAAGCCGACTGGGTCTGCCGCAAAGCTGATCCGAATGATCGCCGCGTCAAGCTCGTGCACCCTTCGGTCAAGGCGCGCAACGCCTTTGAGGATGCGCGCTCGATCGCGGACGACATCTATGAACAGGCGCTGGCCGGGTTGAGCGATGACGAAATCGCGACCGCATTGAACACCCTGCGCCAGATCATCCGTAACCTCTCCGAAGACACCTCCTCCACGTCAGAGACACATCATGAGTGACCAGAACCCGACCGCCGAGAGCGCGGAAACCCAATCGAAACAGAAACAGAAGAAGGGGCCGAAATTCTGGCTCCTCATTCTCGTGCCCGCCCTGATCGTACTGGGTGGCGCGTGGTACTGGCTCAGCGCCGGTGGCTCGCAAAGCACCGCCAACGCCAATTATCAGATGGCGCGAATCCCGGTAGCCTCGCAGATCTCGGGCCGCGTGACCGAGGTGTTCGTGCATGACAACGAGCACGTCGAGAAAGGCGCGCCGCTGTTCCAGATCGACAAGAAACCCTACGAGCTGGCACTGGCCAAGGCGCAGGCCGCGCTCTCGCAAGCCCGCCTGCAGGTCGAGCAGCTGCGCGCCTCCTACAAGGCAGCGCTCGCCGACGAGAAACAGGCCGCCGACAATGCCGCCTATCAGGAGAAACAGCTCGCCCGTCAGGAGAAGCTGATCAAATCCGGCACCACCACGCAGCAGGCGCTCGACCAGCAGCGCACGGCCACGCAAGCCGCGCAGAACACGCTGGCCGCCGCCAAGCAGAAGGTGGCCTCAGCCAAGGTCGCCCTCGACGGCAATCCCGAGATCCCGGTCGACGAACACCCCTCGGTGAAATCGGCGATCGTGGCGGTGAACGATGCCAAATACAATCTCTCGCAGACCGAGGTCGATGCGCCCACCGACGGCATCATCTATCAGGCAGCCTCCTTCAAGGCGGGCGAGATGGTCGGCGCGGGGACAAGCCTCTTCACGCTGGTCGACACCAGCGATGTCTGGGTGATCGCGAACTTCAAGGAAACCGCGCTGACCCACATGCAAGAGGGCCAGTCGGCCACCGTCGAATTCGACGCTTTCCCCGATCGCGAATATCACGCGACGGTCGAGGCCGTCGGCGCAGGCACCGGGGCGGAGTTCTCGATCCTTCCGGCGCAGAACGCGACCGGCAACTGGGTGAAAGTGACGCAACGCGTGCCGGTGCGCCTGCGGCTCGACGATGGCGCGAACCTCGATGGCCTGCGCGCGGGTCTCTCGGCCAGCGTCACCGTCGATACCGCCTCGCAGCCGCGCTACAAGCGTATCCTCGACAAGGCCAACAGCTCGGCCGCCGTGGCGGGCACGACCGAACAGGGGCAGTAAGCCATGGCTGACGCCGCCGAAAAGGAACCCAAGGGAATCGACCCGCATAACGTCCCGCATCGCGCGCTGATCATGGCGTCGCTGATGCTGGCGGTGATCATGCAGGTGCTCGATACCACCATCGCGAACGTGGCCCTGCCCGACATGCGCGCCGATCTCGGCGCGTCGCGCGACACGATCAACTGGGTGCTGACCTCCTATATCGTGGCCGCGGCCATCGTGACGCCGCTGTCGGGCTGGCTCGCCAATCGCTTCGGGCGGCGCGAGATCTTCATGGTCGCGGTGATCGGCTTCGTGGTCTTCTCGATGCTCTGCGGGATCGCGTGGTCGCTCGACGTGATGGTGATCTTCCGCCTCATGCAGGGCGTGTTCGGTGCGGCCATCGTGCCGCTCGCGCAGAACTTCATGCTCGACATCAACCCGCGCGAGAAGCACGGTCAGGCGATGGCGATGTTCGGTGCGGGCATCATGCTCGGCCCGATCATCGGCCCGACGCTCGGCGGTTACCTGACCGAGGTGATCAATTGGCGCTGGGTATTCTACATCAACGTGCCGCTTGGCATGATCGCCATCGCGGGGTCGCTCTTCTTCCTGCCCGAAACGCCCAAGAAGAAGATCGGCTTCGACTTCTTCGGCTTCGCGGCGCTGGCGGTGGCGATCGGCGCGCTGCAGATGATGCTCGACCGGGGCTCCGATCTCGACTGGTTCGCCTCGCGCGAAATCTGGATCGAGGCGGCGCTAGCGATCAGCGGGTTCTGGGTCTTCATCGTCTGGATTCTCAGCGCGAAAAAGCCCTTCCTCGAACCGAAGATGTTCCTCGACCGCAACCTCTCGATGGGGCTGCTGTTCATCTTCGTGATCGGGATCATCCTGCTCGCCTCGCTGGCGCTGCTGCCGCCGATGCTGTCGAATATCTTCGGCTATCCGACGCTGACGACGGGCTTGGTGATGTCCCCGCGCGGGGTCGGGGCGATGATCATGATGCTGCTGATCGGGCGGCTGGTGAAGGTCATCGACCTCCGCATCCTCGTGGTCGTCGGGCTGTCCTTCACTGCCTACTCGCTGCACATGATGTCGACCTTCTCGCCGCAGATGGGTCCGAAATGGATCATCGTCTCAGGCGTGATCCAGGGCTTCGGGCTGGGCTCGGTCTTCGTGCCGATCTCGACGCTGGCCTTTGCCACGCTCGACCCCAAATACCGCGGCGACGGCACGGCGCTGTTCTCGCTGCTGCGCAATATCGGCTCGTCCATCGGGATTTCGATCGTGACCGCGCTGCTGACGCACAACATCGCGGTGAACCATGCCGAGATCGTCTCTGCGATCAATCCGCAGAACCTTTCGGGCGTGATGAACGGTGCAGGCAGCATCTCGAGAGAGGCCGCGCTTGAGGTGCTCAACAACCTCGCGACGCAACAGGCGGCGATGATCTCTTACGTGGACGATTTCAAGTTCATGATGTGGGTCACACTCGCGGCCATCCCGCTGGTCTTCTTCCTGCGCAAGCCGGATTACCAGAACAGAGGCGGACAGCAGACGCAACAAGGCGCTCCGGTCACCGAGTAAACCGACATCAGACGCAATGGAAAAAGGCCCGGGATCGCTCCCGGGCCTTTCGCTTTGTCTTGGATGCGGCGTCTTAGTTGACGAACTCCGGATAGGCTTCCATGCCGAGTTCCGCCTTGTCGAGACCCATCATCTCGTCCTCGGCCGGGGCGCGGATGCCCATGACGGCTTTGAGGATGAACCAGATGATTGCCGAGACCACGAAGACGAAGATGCCGACGATGATGATCGAGACGATCTGGCCGTAGAAGGTGCCGTCGGGGTTGGTGATCGGAACCGCCAGCGTGCCCCAGATACCCGCGCCGAGGTGGACCGGGATGGCGCCCACGACGTCGTCGATCTTCAGCTTGTCGAGCATCGGAACCAGCAGGACCACGATGATACCGCCGATCGCGCCGATGATGGTCGCAGCACCGAGGCTCGGGGTCAGCGGCTCGGCCGTGATCGACACGAGGCCAGCCAGAGCGCCGTTGAGAACCATGGTCAGATCCGGCTTCTTGTAGAGGATCTGGGTCAGGATCAGCGCAGCGATCGCGCCACCGGCTGCTGCGGTGTTGGTGTTGGCGAAGATGCGCGAGATATCGGCGACGTTGCCCACGGTGTTCATGTAGAGCTGCGAACCGCCGTTGAAGCCGAACCAGCCGAGCCACAGAATGAAGGTACCGAGCGTGGCGAGCGTCAGGTTCGAACCGGGCATCGCCTGGACCTTGCCGTCCTTGTACTTGCCGATGCGCGGGCCGAGGATCAGAGCACCAGCGAGAGCTGCCCAGCCACCGACCGAGTGCACGACGGTCGAGCCGGCGAAGTCGAGGAAGCCGAAATCGGCGTCAAGGAAGCCACCGCCCCATTTCCACGAAGCCTGGATCGGGTAGATGAAGCCCGTGAGGATCACGGTGAAGATCAGGAACGGCCACAGCTTGATGCGCTCGGCCAGGGTGCCCGAAACGATCGACGCCGTGGTGGCGCAGAACATCAGCTGGAAGAAGAAGTCCGAACCGACCGAAGCGTAGGTCAGGTCGACCGAATCCGCGCCGACGCCGACAGGCTCGAGCGAGGTCGTCGAGAAAGCGCCGAGCACGCCGTTGATCGACCAGCCATCGCCCGGATACATCAGGTTGTAGCCGATCAGATAGTACATGATCGCCGCGATCGCGAAGAGCGCGATGTTCTTGAGCGACTGCATGGTCACGTTCTTCGAGCGTACGAGGCCAGCCTCGAGCATCGAGAAGCCCGCGCCCATCCACATCACCAGGAAACCGGTGACGAGGAACATGAAGGTGTTCAGGATGAAGCCGATCTCGTTGGCCGGCGGATCCATCGCTGCGGGCGCGGCGGCATCCTGGGCCAGCGCCGGCAGAGCCACCGCGGTCAGTGCGACCGCAAGGCCGGTGATTTTCGAAAGCTTGTTCATTTTCCTACTTTCCCCTGTCGCGTCTTAAAGCGCGTCGTCATTGGTTTCGCCGGTGCGCACGCGAACCGCCTGCCCGACATCGAGAACAAAGATCTTGCCGTCGCCGATCTTGTCGGTCTTCGCGGCTTTCATGATCGTGTCGACCACCTCGTCGGCGAGGCCGTCAGCGACCACGATCTCCAGTTTGACCTTCGGCACGAAGTTCACGGCGTATTCGGCGCCACGATAGATTTCCGTGTGACCCGACTGGGCACCGAAGCCTTTGATCTCGGTCACCATCATTCCGCGTACGCCGATGGTGGTGAGCGCCTCGCGCACCTCCTCCAGCTTGAACGGCTTGATTGCTGCAATGATGAGTTTCACCTGACATCCCTTCCTTGTTCAGCCCTTTCGATGCCCGCTTGGCGACATCGCACGGTGATAAGAGGCCCTCTGCGCCCCTTTCGCACAAGGAAACGAGGTTCCGTCCGAGTGGCAGATTCAGCGGATTCAGGCCCTAATTTGCACAATTTGTGCGCGTTGCCTAATTTTTAGTCACATTGCAAATCTGAAACGTGATTTTTCGCGGGTCCACATCTCGGGTCGGCCCGTGTAGATTGCGCGAAATTAAAACGCAGGCAGCGGAACAGGCAGATGACTCAGAAAGGCGGAGGGCGCGGGCGCCTCGTGGCCGACAAGCGCTATTCTTCTTCGAAGCAGAAACCCAAGGCATCGAAACCCGCCAAGCCGCGCAAGACTGCGCGCCGCGGCGGCGGCGGCGGTGGCAAGCCTCCCCGGCGGCACGGACCGGTCACCGGCCTGATCATCGGCCTCGCGCGGCTGATCTGGCGCGTGATCTGGGGAATCGGCTGGCGACTCGCGATGATCGTCGCGCTCGTGGTGGGCGCGGCGACCCTGTATTTCTACTCGACCCTGCCAGACTACACGAAGCTGCTCGACGGCCGCACGCGCGGCTCGGTCACTATGCTCGACGATCAGGGCAAGGTCTTCGCCTGGCGCGGCGAAACCTTCGGCGGGCAGATCGACGCGAAGAACGTCTCCCCCTATCTGCGCGACGCCGTGGTCGCGACCGAGGACCGCCGCTTCTACCATCATTTCGGCATCTCGCCGCGCGGCATCGCCTCGGCGATGGCCATCAACATGCGCGAAGGGCGCGGCCCGTTCGACGGCAACGGTGGCTCGACCATCACGCAGCAGACCGCCAAGCTTCTCTGCCTCGGCGTGAAGTTCGACCCGAAGAAGTGGAAGAACGAAGCCGCCTACGAGAACGACTGCCGGTCGGGCGGTCTGCGCCGCAAGATCAAGGAAGTCCCTTACGCCTTCGCGCTGGAGCTGAAATACTCCAAGGACGAAATCCTCTCGATCTATCTCAACCGCGCCTATCTCGGGGCCGGCGCGCGTGGCTTCGAGGCCGCGTCCGAGCGCTATTTCGGCATCTCGGCAGCGAATGTCGATCCGCAGCAGGCTGCAATGTTGGCGGGCCTTCTGAAAGCGCCGAGCTACTACGCCCCGACCTCCAGCCTGAAGCGCTCGCAGGAGCGGGCCGCGACCGTGCTCAGCCTGATGCATGAGCAGGGCTACCTGACGGATCGTCAATATCTGGACGCGAAGAACAACCCCGCGACGCTGAGCCAAGCGGCGCAGAAACGCGCAGGCGGCTATTTCGCGGATTGGGTGATGGACACCATCCCCGACTTCCTGTCGCGCGACACGACCGAGGACGTGGTCATCAACACCACGCTCGATCAGCGCATCCAGTCCGCCGCCGAAGACGCGATGAAATCGGTCTACGAGAACAAGGTCTCGAAGGGGTCAAAAGCCGAGTCCGCGATCGTCGTGATGAGCGCGGATGGCGCCGTGCGGGGCATGGTTGGCGGTCGGGCCACGAAGGTCTCGGGAGCGTTCAACCACGCCACGATGGCGCAACGCCAGACCGGCTCGACATTCAAGCCCTTCGTCTACGCGACCGCGCTAGATCTGGGCTACACGCCGGATTCGATGGTCGATGACGCGCCGGTCACGGTGAAGATGCCCGGCTCGCCCGATTGGAGCCCGCGCAACTACGAGCGCAGCTACATGGGGCCGATCACGCTGACGACCGCACTGGAGCATTCGGTGAACGTCGCGACCGTGCGCGTCTCCGAGGCCGTTGGCCGTGAGAACGTCATCAAGGTCGCGGAAGGCTTCGGTTTCGCGCAGGACCTGCCGAACCTGCCCTCGGTGGCGCTCGGCGTCGGGGAGTCGGACTTGCTCGACATGACGGGGGCCTATGCTGGAATCCTCAATGGCGGCTCCTCGGTGCAACCCTATGGCCTGACCTCGCTGACACTGAAGGGCGACGACCAACCGCTCTTCGGCAAACCCGGCGGGATCGGTGAGCGGGTAATCTCGCAAAAAGCCGCACAGGAGCTGACCTACATGATGCGCCAGGTCGTGCTGCACGGCACCGGCCGCCGCGCCAATATCGACGGCTACGAGATCGCGGGCAAGACCGGCACCACGCAGAGCGCCCGCGATGCCTGGTTCATCGGGTTCACCTCCGACTACGTGGTCGGCGTCTGGATGGGCAATGACGACAACTCGCCGCTGAAAGGCACCACCGGAGGCGGCCTGCCCGCCGAGATCTTCCACGAGACGATGAAGCGCGTGCTCGACGGCGAAGATCCCAAGCCGCTGCCGATGGCCCATCCGGGCGACTGGCAGGTGCCGGATCAGCAATATCAGGGCCAAAACCAGAGTGCGGGGCAAGCCCCTGCCCAGCGACAGCCGCAACGGCAACGCCGCGACCCGTCTCAGTCGATCCTGAACGAGCTGCTCAACATCTTCGGCACCAACTGAGCGAGCAGACCCGAAAAAGAAGAACGCCCGGACCGCTGGCCCGGGCGTTCTTCTTTTCGACAGGCGCTCAGGCGGGCCGAAACCCGAACCGCTTACCCGGCCCGCTTCAAGTCCTCGATCATCGCGTCGATATTGCCGCGGCGCCGGTCGAGCATCGCACCGATCTCCGCACGCTCGGAGGCGAGCATGTTTACCCCTTCGACGATCAGGTTGAAGAACTTGTCGCTGCCCGAGCGATCGGAGACCTGCCACAGCACCTCGAACGGCGCCTGCCCCGGCAAGCTCGCGAGCGTCTTGACCTCGTAGAAGGTCTTGACCGGACGCGCGCCCTGTATCTGGAACTTCGCCCCCTGAAACTCTCGGAAGCGCTTGCCGTATTTGCGCGAGAGATAGCCCTGGAACGCCTTGGTGAAGGCCGAAAGCTGCGCCGGGCTCGCCTGCCGCGCCGCGACACCCAACGCCGAGCGCGCGATGACGTTCACATCGGCATATCTCGCGAAAATCCGCTCGAACATCGCGTAGAGGGCGGAACCGGTGCGACCAGAAGCGATGGCCGCATTTACATCGTTCACCGCTTTCTGGATCAGCGACCGCGCCTGTGCATCCGTCAGCGCGAAAGCCGACCCCGGCAACAGGGCCGCCGCGACACCCGCCGCGCCGAGGCCCAGAACATGTCGCCTACTGCGGCAGTAAGTCTTCGTAGGGATCGTAGGCATTCGCATCGCTGGCCTCCTCGCCGTTGAGTTCGTAGCGCCGGTTCTGCAGATACAGAAGCCGACTCTGGGCATAGCTGTCGGCACTATCGTACAGGATCGAATCGACAGTCGTGCCATACATGTCGCGCTTCGCGATCTTGCCGCCGAAGCGCAGCGCTCCCGCGGCGATCCGCTCCTTGTCGGGCAGTGCGTTCAGCGGATCGATCACGAAATCGACCACCATCCCGACCGTATCGCGCGTCGTGGACGGGCCGAAGATCGGCAATTCCTGGTAATTTCCTTCGCCCACGCCCCAGACATGCAGCGTCTCGCCGAAATCGGTATCCGTCTCGGGCAGCGAAAAATCAGTCCCCGCCGGGTCGAAGATGCCGCCCAGCCCGATCGTCGAGTTGATGAAGAAGCGGAAAGTATTCTTCACGGCCGGCTCGGGGCGCCCTTGCAGGAGCGAGTTGAGCACTTTGCCCGGAAGGCTGAGATTGCTGCCGACGTTATAAAGCGTCTTCGTGAGCGGACCGGGCGGGCTCGTATCGGCTGGATCGCCCCGGAAGAACGCCGAATCAAGCTGCTTGTTGAACGCGTGGGTCTTGCGATTGGTGGCCTCGTAGGGGTCGTGAATACCCGTTGCGGGCGGTGCAGGCGCGCAGGCGGCCATCCCCAGCGCGAGCGCCGCAATCAAAGCCACCGCAGGCCGCAGCGCGCGCGGACGCGCCGAAGCTCTTTGTTCCATCCACTGCGCCAAAGTCGCTCCCCCTTCGTTGCGGCTTCAGTCCTGAAATAGATAGAGCGCATCCGGCCTTGTCGCAACGCGAGACACGCAGAACTCCGGAGTTCCGGACCCGTTCGATAGAATTGAACGAAAAAGATCGCGGGAATTAACGCCCTGTTCAGCGCGCGTGCACCACTCTCGACATGCGCGGCGCTCCAAGCAGCGCCCCCATCTCGGGGAGGGCACGATGCCATATTCCAACACCGAAGAAGCGGTCATCAAACGCAACATCATCAAGGGCCGACGCGAAATGGCCCGCCTGCTGCGCGGGGTGCGTGGGCAATTTGCACTGGTCGCGATATTCGCCGCCTTCATCAATGTACTCGTTCTCGCCGGGCCCCTGTTCATGTTGCAGGTCTACGACCGCGTGCTGCCCGCACGGTCGCTGCCGACGCTGATCAACCTGTTCCTGCTGGTGGCCTTTCTGTTCATGATGATGGGCGTGCTCGATTGGGCACGGGGCCGCCTGCTCGCCCGGATCGGCGCGGATCATCAGCGCGGCCTCGAAAGGCGCGTGTTCGACGCCGCCATCGTCGACGCGACGGTCAACACGCAGGAGCGGTCGTCCAACAACGCCCTGCGCGATCTGGAAATTCTACAGCGTTACTATGCCTCCCCAGTCGCGGCAGCGGTGTTCGATCTGCCTTGGACGCCGCTCTATCTCGGGGTGCTGTTCGTCTTCCATCCCTGGCTCGGCGCATTGGCTTTTGCCGGGGGCGCCGCACTGATCCTGCTTTCATTCGCGACGCAATTCGTCACGCGCGCGCGGCTGGATGAGACGGCGCAGCTGGAGAACAAGGCCCGCTACCTGGGAAACGACTTTCTTCGACAGATCGAAACCATCGTTTCGCTCGGCATGCGCGAAAGCGGTTTCAAGCGCTGGCAGGCGGCGCGGCACGAATCCATGAACAACGCAATTCACACCACGGATGTCAGCGGCAGCTTCCACGCCGTGATGCGCGCCCTGCGGCTGCTCCTGCAAACCTCGATGCTCGCCCTCGGCGCCTACCTGGTACTGCAGGGTGAGGTGAGCGCCGGGGCGATGGTCGCAGCCTCGATCCTGATGGGCCGTGCGCTCGCGCCGGTCGAACTCGCCGTGGGCGGCTGGACGCAATGGCAGGGCGCCAGCCTTGCTCGCGACCGGCTGGCCGCCCTTCTCGGCGCCCACCCGCCGGAGCGAAAGGGCTCCGAATGGATCACGCCGAAGCCCCAGCTCACCGTGGAAGGCCTCACCATTCGCCCTGCGACGTCCGACCGCGCGACGCTCGACATGATCAGCTTCTCACTCGAACCCGGCGAAGCGCTCGGGGTGATCGGTCCGCTCGGTGCGGGCAAATCAGTTCTCGCGCGCAGCCTGTGCAACTTCCACCGTCCCAGCGCCGGCACGATCTGCCTCGACGATGTGCCGCTCGACCAATACGACCGCGACAACCTCGGGCGGCTGATCGGTTATCTGCCGCAATCGATCTCCTTTTTCCCCGGCACGGTAGCCGAGAATATCGCCCGGCTCGATCCAGCGCCGGACAAGGACCGGGTCATCGCCGCCGCAAAACGTGCTGGCGCGCACCAGATGATTCTCAAACTGCCCGCCGGATATGACACGCCGATCGAGTTCGAGGGAGCATCGCTTTCCGATCGTCAGCGCCAGCTCGTCGCGCTTTCGCGCGCGCTCTACCACGATCCGATACTCCTCGTTCTCGACGAGCCCAACCTGTTGCTGAACGGTGATGCCGGGCCGGGCCTTCATGCGATGCTGAGCGATCTGAAAGCGCATGGCGGCGCGGCGATCGTGATGACCAACAGCCCCGGGGCACTCGCTGAATGCGACCGTATCCTTGTGCTCGATCGAGGTGCGCAGCGCGCGCTCGGCGCGCGCGACGACGTGCTCAAGCGCATGATAGCCTCGGCCACCAAATCCCGTGTTGTGCCCGCCGCGGACAGTGCGGCGTGAGTGACGCGGACGTCCCTTCAGGACAGGAGAGCCTACGCCAGGCCTCTTCGCTCCATTGCGTTCCGATCGGCTGCGGTCTCGCAGCGATCGTCGCCTTGTTCATCGGATGCGCCATATGGCTGACCTTCACGCGGCTCGCCGGACTGATCCAAGCCTCGGGCCGCATCGAAGTCGATAGTTCCCGACACGTGATCGAGCATCCGACGGGTGGGATCATCGATAAAGTCTACGTCAAAAGCGGCGATCACGTCACCCGCGGCCAAGTGCTTATACGGCTCGATGCGGATGACATCCGCACCGAGCTGGCTATCGTGGAAGCCTCAGAATTCGCGGTTCAGGCCCAGCGGGCGCGTCTGCAGGCCGAACGAGACGGGACCGAAAGGATCGCTTATCCGGCAAGCCTGTGGGAGGCGGCCAAGCACCGCGAAGATGTCGCGAAGCTGGTCGAGGGGCAGAAGGCTATTTTCGAGGCCCGCAAACAATCTTTCGCCCAGCAACGCGCGGATATGGCGCGGCAGATCCAGCAAATCAGCGCCCAGCGCGACGGAATCGACACTCAGGTCTCGGCCTTGGAACGCGAGGAGCGATTGATCGAAAAGGAACTGTCCCTCCGCGAACGGCTAAAGGATCGTGGACTTGCGACCTCGGCGCAAATCCTCGCCCTCACCCGCGAACAGGTTTCGCTGGAGCGACAACTCGGCGCGCTGCGCGCCCAGAAAACGCAACTTACGGTGCAAAGCGGCGGCGTGGTGCTCACCGCGTCGCGGCTGCAGTCGCAACGCCGGGAGGAAATCGAATCGCAACTCGAGTCCCGCAACGCCCGTGCCATCGAACTCTCGGCGCGCGCGACCCATCTGCGCCGCGAACTGGCGCGGCGCACCCTGCGCGCCCCGGTCAACGGCACGGTGCACGACGTACGTCTGCGCGGCGCGCACGCGGTGCTGCGCCCGGCGGAAATGGCGATGGCGATCGTCGAAACCGGACGGCCGCTCGTTATCAATGCCAGGATCGATCCGATCAACGTCGATGGCGTCGCAGCAGGCCAGAGCGCGATCCTGCGCTTCCCCGGTTTGTCGCGGCGAATATCCAGCGATTTGATCGGAAAGCTCACCCGGATTTCCCCCGATACGCTGACCGACCCGGTGACGGGGGAGAGCTATTACCAAGCGCAGGTCACCTTCGACATTGGGCAGCTCGACACGCAGGAAAGCTCCCTCTTGGTTCCCGGGATGCCCACAGAGGTCTTCCTGCAAACCGAGCCGGTCTCGCCGATCCGCTACCTGCTCAGCCCCTTCCTCGATTTCTTCGCACTTGGGGGAGCGGCAGGATGAAGGTTCGGCCCGACACGGTCACAACCGATCGAGCAAGACGCGCGTCGGCCAACCGTCCGCAGGCAGTCCGAGCTTCTCCTGCGCCGTCTGGACTGCGTTACGAGTGTTCGCGCCAAGGATGCCGTCCACCGCACCCACGTCATAGCCCTTCGCAACGAGCTTTTGCTGCAGCCGCTTCATCTGCGCCACGCTCAGTCCCGGTTCCGGCGCGCCGGGATCGAGGCGCGGCGCTCCTTCAAGGCGTGTGGCAAAATAGGCCGCGCTGGTGACGTAGACGAAGCTCTTGTTCCACTCGAACAGCACGCGGAAATTCGGATAGACGATAAAGGCGGGCCCCTTGCGCCCCATCGGCAAAAGGATCGATCCGCGCCGGCTGCTGGCAAGCTGCCCTTGCCGCGCACGCACCCCGCGTGCCTTCCAATCGGAGACCGGCAATTCAGTCGTCAGCCCGGTCTTGGACCAATCAAGATCGTCAGGCACCGTGACCTCTTGCATCCACGGCTCGTTCGGCCGCCAACCCATATCGCGCAGCATATTCGCTCCCGACATAAGCGCATCGGGGGCGGACGTCTTCAGGCGCACATGCCCATCGCCATCGCCGTCGACACCGTTGCGGAGGATGTCGTCCGGCAGCATCTGCACCTGCCCGATTTCTCCCGCCCAGGCACCGGTGGTTCGCTGGGGATCGAAATCGCCGCGCCGGAAAAGCTTGCCCGCAGCGATCACCTGCGGGCGGAACAGCGCGGGCCGACGGCAATCATGGGCCAGCGTCAGAAGCGCGTCGCGGGTGTTGAAATCGCCCTGCACCGCGCCGTAATCCGTCTCGAGCGCCCAGAACGCCAGCAGCACCCCGCGCGAGACGCCATAGGTCTGCTCCATCCGGTCGAAGGTCTTCGCATAGCGCTTGGCGTTCTTTGCCCCGTTAACCATCCGATTCTTGCTGATCACCGCGCTCGCAAATTCGAGGAATGTCTTGCGAAACACCCCTTGCGCCCGGTCCGCCCGCAGCACGGCCGGGCTCTGCCGCGCACCGGCGAGGAACGCATCAGCCTGTTGCGCGTTCAGTCCAGCCGCCTGCAGATCGCTGCGAATTCCGGACAGGAAACGGGACCAGCTCCCGCCGCACTGCGCATGGGCCAAGCCGGGGGTGAGCATGGGCGAGAAAGCGAGGGTCAGAATGAGCAAAGCCTTACGCATGGGAGCCTCCGGGTTGCGCGGTTACCCTCAACGCTATCTTGGGCGACCCAGAGCGACAACCCGATGCGTCAGCCGTGCAAGCCGTTGCAATTTCAGCACTCTTCGCAGACGCAGCATCGGATCATCTAAATGGTTAACTTGCTTTTTACATTGGTGTGATCAGCATGGAGCATGGGGAAGCTGTTGGAGGATGTCATGGAATTCCTGCCCAAGGAGGTCCTTGAAGGACTGCGCGCCGCGCAGAAGCGCGATGCGGCGAAAAAGGCGCGCCTGCGGGTTCTCGCGGGCGGCCAGATCTGGCCGGTGCTGCGCCGGGTTCCAGGCGGATTCGCGCTGGACGCGGACGAGGTCACGCATCTGCGCGGTCATGTCGATCTTTACGACGGCGAGACCCATGTCGCGACTTGCCTGATCGTGGCGTCGGAGATTCAGGGGCATGAGTTGATCTGCACCGTGAAGCGGGAAACCGCGGTCAGCGATCGCGCAGCGCTGGACTTCGTGCAGGAAGCGCCGACTCTCTCGGGCTACCTGACGAAGCTCTGAGCGAGCTAGAGATTTCAAAGGAAAGGGCCGGAAAACCGGCCCTTTTTCATTGCAGATCAGCGAAGGCCGCCTGCAGTCGGTCGACCGCCTCGCGCACCCGCGCCCGCGGCGTGGCGAGGTTGAAGCGCAGGAACCTTTCGCCCCCGGCTCCGAAGGTCGCGCCGAGATTCACCGCGATCTTCGCTTCTTTCAGAACGCGCGACTGGTATTCCTCGGGCTCCATTCCGGTGCCGGAGAAGTCGACCCAAGCAAGATAGGTCGCCTCGAGCGGCATCGAAT
This sequence comes from Thioclava sp. NG1, assembly GCF_003122275.1. Classification (NCBI taxonomy): domain Bacteria; kingdom Pseudomonadati; phylum Pseudomonadota; class Alphaproteobacteria; order Rhodobacterales; family Paracoccaceae; genus Thioclava; species Thioclava sp. NG1. The sequence goes on from NZ_QFBB01000004.1 coordinate 20,253, forward strand.
GCAGTCCTGGAATCTCTGCGATCCCCTGATCGAAGATGCGCCGGTTCTCGTCGAGATAGGCGTTCAGCGCATCGACCCACGCGGCGCCCTCGGGGCTGTAGGCTGCCGTCGCCATCGCGATGCCGAAACTGTTGGGCGAAATCCCCAAGGCAGCCATCCGCTTTGCGAATCGGGCGCGCAGGTCCGGATCCGCAATGATCACGTTTCCGGTGTGGGTGCCCGCGATGTTGAAGGTCTTCGTGGTGGCCGTCATCATCACCAGCGGCAGATCGGGCGCGGCGTTCGCCATCGGGATATGCGTTTCGCCCGGCATCACGATGTCATGGTGAATCTCGTCCGAGACCAGCACCAGCCCGTGGCGCTTCGCGAACTCGGCCGTGGCTTCCAGTTCCGCGCGGGTCCAGACGCGGCCGCCGGGGTTGTGCGGCGAGCAGAGGACGAGCATCTTCTCGGAGCCGGTCATAAGCCCGTCCCAGGCGTCGAAATCCATCTCGTAGCGACCATCGACCAGCTTCAGCGGGCACTCGCGCACCTCGCGCCCGGCCGCACGGATGACCCGCGCGAAGGCGTGGTAGACCGGCGTCATCAGAACGACCGCATCGCCCGGATCGGTATAGGCGTCGACGCAGAGCGCCGTGCCGTTGACCAGCCCATGGGTCGTGAAGATCCAGTCCGGTTCGATCTCCCAGCCGTGCCGTTCGCGCATCCACCACTGGATCGCGGCACGGTACTCGTCCTCGCCGCCCCAATAGCCATAGATGCCCTGCCCGACCATCTCCTCGAGCGCGCGCTGAACGCAGACGGGCGGGCGGAAATCCATATCCGCGACCCACATCGCGATCCCGTCTTCGGGCGACACGCCGTAAACCTTTTCCATCGCGTCCCATTTCTGCGAATGGGTGCCTACGCGGTCGATGATTTCGTCGAAGTCGGGTTTGCTCATTTGCGCCTCTCTCTGGTCGGATTGGGCGCATCTGAGCAAAAGCGAAGCCGGGTTACAAACGGCGTTTTGTCACTGGCACAATCACCGCCGCCATTGCACAGAGGCATTGCTTCGCCTAAATCCCTGCCCATGACGCTACGACCGATCCTGATCCATCCCGATCCGCGCCTGAAAAAGGTCTGCGAGCCGGTGCCCGAAGTTAACGACGAGATCCGCAAGCTCGCCGATGACATGCTCGCGACCATGTATGACGCGCCCGGCATCGGCCTGGCCGGGCCGCAGGTCGGCGTGATGAAGCGGATCTTCGTGATGGATTGCGTGAAGGACAAGGAAGCGGCCCCCGAGCCGATGGTCCTGATCAATCCCGAGATCAGCTGGACTTCGGAAGAGACCAATGTCTACGAGGAAGGCTGCCTCTCGATCCCGGATCAATATGCCGAGGTGACGCGCCCCTCCGAGGTGCGGATGAAGTGGCTCGGCCTCGACGGGCAAAGCCATGAGGAACAGTTCGACGCGCTTTGGGCGACCTGCGCTCAGCACGAGTTCGACCATCTCAACGGCAAGCTGTTCATCGACTATCTCGGTCCGATGAAGCGCAAGATGATCACCCGCAAGATGGAGAAGCTCAAGCGCGAGCGCGCCCGTGCGGGCGCCGCCAAGGATCCGATCCTCTGATGGCTGCGCGCGCGTTCATCCCCTATGACGACCGCCGCCTGCATCGCCCGGCCGAGCCGGTCGAGACGATCACCGAAACCGTCCGGATGATCTGGGACGACATGGTCGAGACGATGGACGCGATGCCCGGCGTCGGCCTCGCCGCGCCGCAGATCGGCATCATGATGCGGCTTGCGGTCGTCGATGCGTCGGACAAGCGCGGTCAGGCCGTGCGGATGGCGAACCCCGAAGTGCTGCATGCGTCGGTGCAGATGCGCAAGCACGAGGAGGCCTCGCCCAACCTGCCCGGCGTTTTCGCCCCGATCGAGCGGCCCCGCGCTGTGACGGTGCGCTTCCTCAATGAAGACGGCGAGATGGAGGACCGCGATTTCGTGGGGCTCTGGGCGACGAGCGTCCAGCACCAGATCGACCATCTCAACGGCAAGATGTATGTCGATCATCTCTCGCCCCTGCGCCGCAAGATGCTGGTGCAGAAGTCGAAGAAACTCGCGAAAGGCTAAGCGATGCGCGTCATCTTCATGGGAACGCCGGAGTTCTCCGTCCCCGTTCTGGAGGCGCTGGCCGGCGCGCATGAGGTTGTCGCCGTCTATAGCCAGCCGCCCCGCCCCGCCGGTCGCGGCAAGAAAGAGCGCCCCTCACCGGTCCATGCCAAGGCCGATGAACTGGGGATCGAGGTGCGCACCCCGCGGAATTTCAAAGCCCCCGAGGATCGTGAAGCCTTCGCCGCGCTGAATCCCGATATCGCGGTCATCGTGGCCTACGGGCTGATCCTGCCGCAGGCCATTCTGGATGCGCCCGCGAAGGGCTGTCTGAATATCCACGCCTCGCTGCTCCCGCGCTGGCGCGGGGCCGCGCCGATCCACCGGGCGATCATGGCAGGCGACAGCCAGACCGGCATCTGCATCATGCAGATGGAAGCCGGGCTCGATACCGGGCCGGTTATGCTGCGCGAAGCGACCGAGATCGGCGCGACCGAGACCACCGGCGAGTTGCATGACCGGCTGAGCGCAATGGGCGCCCGGCTGATCCTCGATGCGCTGTCCGAGATCGACTCGCTGATCCTTCAGCCTCAGCCGGAGAATGGCGTCACCTATGCCGCGAAGATCGACAAGGCCGAAGCGCAGGTCGATTGGACGCGCCCGGCCGACGAGGTGATCCGCCATATCAACGGCCTCTCGCCCTTCCCTGGCGCCTGGACCGAGATCGCGGGTGAGCGGATCAAGCTGCTGCGCGCCGCCCCGGCAGTGGGCAGTGGCGCGCCGGGCGAAATCCTCGACGGGTTTACGATTGCCTGCGGCACTGGCGCGCTGGAAATCCTCGAGGCGCAGCGCCCCGGCAAGCGTCCGATGTCGGGCGACGACGTCTTGCGCGGCCTGCGCCTGCCCGCTCGCCTCAGCTGAGCGCAACTACCTTCCCAAAACGCACAACTTGCGGCAGACTTGCGGGAAAACCACAAGGAGCAGTCGATGACCCCCCGCATGAGTGAGTTCGCCTGATGGGCGTTCTGTTCGGCTTTCTCGCGACGGCAGGCAGCCGCATCGTCGGGATCGGCTTCGCACTCGCCATCTGGCTGCTCGCGCGCCCGGGAGGCTGGGCCGTGCTCGTGGTGCTGACACTGCTCGCCTTGCGCGTGTTTCCCGGTCACCAAGTTTGAGTTCAGAAGGTCGAGGCCCAGATGTTATTCGTTAATTCCCTGAGCGACAGCGATATCGTGATGATCGCCATCGCGATGCTGCTGATCCTGTCCGTCTTCCTCGGCGTCCGGATCGTGCCGCAATCCGAAAAACATGTCGTGGAGAGATTCGGCCGGCTGCGCGCGGTGCTCGGCCCCGGCATCAACTTCATCGTGCCCTTCCTCGACCGCGTGCCGCACAAGATTTCGATCCTCGAGCGCCAGCTGCCCAATGCGATGCAGGATGCGATCACCGCCGACAACGTGCTGGTAAAGGTCGAGACCTCGGTCTTCTACCGAATTACCGAGCCGGAGAAGACCGTCTATCGTATCCGCGATGTCGATGCGGCCATCGCGACGACGGTGGCGGGGATCGTGCGCTCCGAGATCGGGGTGATCGAACTCGACGAAGTGCAATCGAACCGTGCCCGTCTGATCGAGAAGGTCCGCGAGCAGGTTGCCGTGATGGTCGACGATTGGGGGATCGAGGTGACCCGTGCCGAGATTCTCGACGTCAATCTGGACGAGGCGACCCGCGCCGCGATGCTGCAGCAGCTCAACGCCGAACGCGCGCGTCGGGCGCAGGTGACCGAGGCCGAGGGCAAGAAGCGCGCGGTCGAGCTCGCCGCCGAAGCGCAACTGTTCCAGGCGCAGAAAGAGGCCGAAGCCCGCCGCATCTCGGCGGATGCCGAAGCTTATGCGACCGAGGTCGTAGCACAGGCGATCGCCAAGAACGGGCTCGAGGCCGCGCAATATCAGGTCGCGTTGAAACAGGTCGATGCGCTGGCGCAGGTGGCCAAGGGCGAAGGCAAGCAGACCGTGATACTGCCCGCCGCAGCCCTCGAAGCCTTCACCGACGCTTTCCAACTGCTGAGGAAAGCATGATGGACCTGTGGCAACTCCCGTGGGTCTGGGTCGTCGCCGGTCTTGTGCTGGGCGTCGCAGAGATGATCATCCCCGGCTTCATCTTCCTCGGCTTCTCGATCGGGGCCGTCGTCACGGGCGCGCTCGTCTGGATCGGCATCGTCGGAAATTCGGTCCCGATCACGCTGATCACCTTCGCGATTCTGTCGATCATCGCATGGCTCGCGCTGCGCAAGCTGATGGGCGTGCGACGCGGTCAGGTGAAGCACTGGCATGACGATATCAACGAGAACTGACCCTGTGTGACGAAACCCCGCCCGGCGGGTTCCCGCGCACCCCGGGAACTGGAAGCGGCCTATCGATGTTCTCTCGCCAATACGCAGAGAGAGATGAAAATCGACAGGAGATCATCATGTCTGACACGCATAATCACGAACGCTCGGGTCTGGGCGGCATCTACTTCGTTCTGGGCGCGGTCGTCGTTGCGCTCGGTATCGTCCTTTGGCTGATGATGGCGCCCGGGGATGAAAGCGCCACCACCGCGCCCGCAGAAAGCGACGCAAGCTCCACTTCGGTCACGATCGAAAACAGCGACTCCGCTGCCCCGGCGGATTCGTCGGGCGCGACCGCCTCGGGCGATGCTGCGGCGGGCGATACCGCGGCTAGCGACAGCGGCAGCACCGACACCAGCGGCGCTGGCGCCGAGGCCACCACGCAGAGCGGCGGATCGAACTGATTTCCGCCCTTCTGGATCACGCGCAAGTGAAGCGGCGTCCTGCGGGGCGCCGTTTCATTTTGCGCCGCGCTCCGCCTATCTGAGGACAGGAGGAGGAACGCAGGCCATTGCCTCGCGTTTCCTTTACCGAGGGACCAAAGCGAAGAGGCGAGCAGAAATGGCCAAGGATTCGAACCGACAAAGCAGTATCGGCGGCCTGATACTCACCCTTGTGGCGCTGGTCGCGGCGCTGGGTGTCGTGGTCTGGTTGGTTGCGGATACGCCGGTTGACGGCGGCGACGAGGCCGCCACCGATCCACCGAGCGAACAGCAGATGTCAGATCCGAATGCCGCGAAGGTCGAAGTCGCGCCCGACTCGAAGACGAGTGGCCCCGCCACCGGCGGCGATGGCCAGTGACCCAAGCGCCAGTCAGCCCCGAAGCTCTTGGAGGATCGCTTCCGCCGCGGCGCGCGGATCGGGCGCGCGGTGGATTGGGCGGCCAACGACGATATGGTCAGCGCCTGCGTCCACTGCGGCTGCCGGGGTCGCGATCCGCTTCTGGTCGCCGAGGTCGGCCCCGGTCGGGCGCACGCCCGGCGTCACGATCAGCTTGCCGGTTGCCTCGGGCAATGCCCGGATCATCGCCGCTTCCTGCGGCGAAGCGATCACGCCATCGGCACCCGCGTCGAATGCACGGCCCGCACGTTCGGCGACGAGATCGCTGATCGCACCCTCCTTGATGAGCGCGCCGTTCAGGTCTTCCCGGTCGAGCGAGGTCAGGATTGTCACGGCGAGGATTTTCAGGTCGGTGCCCGCGGCGCCTTCCTTCGCGGCCTTAACCACATAGGGGTCGCCATGCACGGTGAGGAAATCAAGGTCGAACTGCGCCAGACCGCGCACCGCGTTTTCCACCGTCGCACCGATATCGAACAGCTTCATGTCGAGGAAGATGCGCTTGCCCTGATCCTGCTTCAGCTCGCTCGCCAGCGCGAGGCCACCGCCGGTGAGCATCCCCAGACCGATCTTGTAGAAGGACACCGAGTCGCCCAACTGGTTTGCCAGCACGAGGCCTTCATAGGCGCTCGGCACGTCGAGGGCGACGATGAGACGGTCGTCGGCGGGCAGGGTCATGTCGGTCATCGCAGAGCGCTCCTTTTCAAGATCGCCCCCTGATGCGGATCAATCACCGCTACGTCAAGCCGTTCGCGGGTTCACAGCCCGCCGATACCACGGCGCTGCGCTTCTCGGGTCAGCGCGCGAGTAAGCTGTCGATGTGGGATGTTCTGGCTGGCTTCGATTCTGACGGGCACCCGCAGCGGCTGCGCGACCCCGGGGATGAAGAATTCTACGATCGCCTCGAAACGGCGTTGCGCGGCATTGTAGATCAGGCGCGCGATATGCGTGGCGTTGCCATGGTGCATGGACCCGGACCCTCCTCTGTGGTCGTCCTCTATGCTTGTCTTCTCGTAAACGCTAAACCTTGCGATCTGGTTTCCTCCTGCGGCGAAATGGTCCATCGAAAAGACTTGAAGCGGCGCATGCCACATCCCATTTTTCATAGCGAGACCCGGCCAGGACGGCGCCTAATACAGGGCCAGACACATCCCGGGGGCTTTAAAAAAGGAGAATGCCGATGAACATGGAGAAGTTCACGGAGCGGTCTCGCGGCTTCCTTCAGGCCGCGCAGACGATCGCGATGCGCGAGGGTCATCAACGTGTGGTGCCCGAGCATCTTCTGAAGGCATTGATGGATGACGATCAGGGGCTGTCGGCCAATCTGATCAAGCGCGCCGGTGGCGAGCCTGCCCGCGTGCTCGAGGCCGTCGATCTGGCGGTGTCGAAACTGCCGAAAGTGTCGGGCGGCGACGGGCAGGTCTATGTCGAGCAAAGCCTCGTGCGCGTGCTCGACGAGGCCGAGAAGATCGCCAAGAAAGCGGGCGACAGCTTCGTGCCGGTCGAACGTGTTCTGATGGCTCTGGCCATGGTGAACACGCGCGCCAAGGACGCGCTCGATGCGGGCGCTGTGACGGCGCAGAAGCTCAACGCCGCGATCAACGACCTGCGCAAGGGCCGCACGGCGGATTCGGCCTCGGCCGAAGAGGGCTATGAGGCGCTCAAGAAATATGCGCGCGATCTGACCGAGGCTGCCGAGCAAGGCAAGATCGACCCGATCATCGGTCGTGATGACGAGATTCGGCGCACCATGCAGGTGCTCAGCCGTCGGACCAAGAACAACCCGGTTCTGATCGGTGAACCCGGCGTGGGTAAGACCGCGATCGCGGAAGGCCTCGCGCTGCGCATCATCGACGGCGACGTACCGGAATCGCTGCGCGACAAACGGCTCCTCGCGCTCGACATGGGCGCGCTGATCGCCGGTGCGAAATATCGCGGTGAGTTCGAAGAGCGTCTGAAAGCGATCCTCAAGGAAATCGAGGCCGCTGCGGGTGAAATCATCCTGTTCATCGACGAGATGCACACGCTCGTGGGTGCCGGGAAATCCGACGGCGCGATGGACGCGGCGAACCTGATCAAGCCGGCGCTGGCCCGTGGTGAGTTGCACTGCGTGGGCGCCACGACGCTTGATGAGTATCGCAAATATGTCGAGAAGGACGCGGCACTGGCTCGGCGCTTCCAGCCCGTGATGGTGGAAGAGCCGACGGTCGAGGACACGATCTCGATCCTGCGCGGAATCAAGGAGAAATACGAACTCCACCACGGGGTGAAGATCTCCGACTCGGCGCTGGTCTCGGCTGCGACACTCTCGCATCGCTACATCACCGACCGCTTCCTGCCCGACAAGGCGATCGACCTCGTGGACGAGGCCGCCTCGCGTCTGCGCATGGAAGTGGACAGCAAGCCCGAGGAGCTCGATGCGCTCGACCGTCAGATCCTGCAGATGCAGATCGAAGCGGAAGCGCTGAAGAAAGAGGACGATACCGCTTCGAAGGATCGTCTCGAGAAGCTCGAGAAGGAACTGGCGGATCTGCAGGATCGCGCCTCGGAAATGACTGCCAAGTGGCAGGCCGAGCGTGACAAGCTGGAATCGGGCCGCAACCTCAAGGAGCAACTCGACAAGGCCCGGGCCGAACTGGATCAGGCCAAGCGCGAAGGCAATCTCGCCCGCGCCGGTGAGCTGAGCTACGGCATCATTCCGAGCCTCGAGAAGCAGCTCGCCGCGGCCGATGAGGCCGAAGGCGAAGAGCTGATGGTCGAGGAATCAGTGCGCCCCGAGCAGATCGCCGAAGTGGTCGAACGCTGGACCGGCATCCCGACCTCCAAAATGCTGGAGGGCGAGCGCGAGAAGCTGCTGAAGATGGAAGACGAGCTACACAAGCGCGTCGTCGGTCAGAATGCAGCGATCACCGCCGTGTCGAACGCCGTGCGCCGTGCACGTGCGGGGCTCAACGACGAGAACCGCCCGCTGGGCTCGTTCCTCTTCCTCGGCCCGACCGGTGTGGGTAAGACCGAACTGACCAAGGCGGTCGCCAATTACCTGTTCGACGACGATCAGGCGATGGTGCGGATCGACATGTCCGAGTTCATGGAGAAGCACTCCGTGGCCCGGCTGATCGGTGCCCCGCCCGGGTATGTCGGCTATGACGAGGGTGGCGTTCTGACCGAGGCGGTCCGGCGGCGTCCCTATCAGGTCGTGCTGTTCGACGAGGTCGAGAAGGCGCATCCGGACGTGTTCAACGTGCTGCTGCAGGTGCTCGACGATGGTGTGCTGACCGATGGTCAGGGCCGCACGGTCGACTTCAAGCAGACGCTGATCGTGCTGACGTCGAACCTCGGCTCGCAAGCGCTCAGCCAGCTGCCGGATGGTTCGGATGCAGGCGAGGCCAAGCGTCAGGTGATGGATGCGGTGCGGGCGCATTTCCGCCCCGAATTCCTGAACCGTCTCGACGAGATGGTTATCTTCGATCGCCTGAACCGCAAGGACATGGACGGGATCGTGGAAATCCAGCTCAAGCGGCTGGAGAAACGTCTGGCACAGCGCAAGATCACGCTGGATCTGGACGAGTCGGCTCACAAGTGGCTCGCCGATGCAGGCTACGACCCGGTCTATGGCGCGCGCCCCCTGAAGCGGGTGATCCAGCGCTCGCTGCAGGATCCGCTGGCCGAGGCGATCCTTGGCGGCGAAGTTATGGACGGCGCGACGGTCGAAGTCACGGCTGGCCCGAACGGGCTGATCGTCGGCGGTCACGTGGCCCCCTTGGGTGGCACGAAACCCGCCGATGGCGTGCCGCTGCACTAAGAGCCACCTGAAGACGGATTGAGAGGGGCGGAGCGATCCGCCCCTTTTTCGTTGACATCAAGGGGCGCTGCCCCTCTTGGCTGCGCCAATTCAGCCCGGGATATTTCCGCCAAGGCGAAGAGAGAGTATCTAAGGGATACACCCCCGGATCGAGAGCCCATGCCTGCCCTTTGTCGCCATTGCCTGAAGAGTTTTGACGAGGCACCGAAGCGTTGCCCCGCCTGCGGCAAGGCGCGCATCGTGGCGCATCCGGAGCTGTTCGACCTGCCCATCGCACATATCGATTGCGACAGTTTCTATGCTTCGGTCGAGAAGCGCGACAATCCCGAGCTGTCTTCGCAAGCGGTGATCGTGGGCGGCGGCACGCGCGGAGTGGTGACGACCTGCTGCTACATCGCGCGAATCTCAGGGGTGCGCTCGGCGATGCCGATGTTTCAGGCGCGCAAGCTTTGCCCCGATGCGGTGATCATCAAGCCGCGGATGGAGCACTACGCCAGCGTCTCGCGCGAGATCAGGGCGAAAATGGTGGAGCTGACGCCGCTGATCGAGCCGCTCTCGCTCGACGAGGCGTTCCTCGATCTGGGCGGCACGGAGCGGCTGCACCATGCGCCCCCTGCCCTCCTGATGGCGCGGCTTGCGCGCGAGATCGAGACGGAGATCGGGGTCACCGCCTCGGTCGGTCTTTCGCATAACAAGTTCCTCGCCAAGATCGCCTCGGATCTCGACAAGCCGCGCGGGTTTTCGGTGATCGGGCGCGGCGATACGGAAGAGTTCCTCCGCGACAAGCCGGTGTCGATCCTCTGGGGAGTGGGGGCGGCAACGCGCTCGGCCCTGGGGCGTGCGGGCATCCGCACGCTTGCCGATATTCGCCGCGCGGGGCTGTCGCGGATGGAGGATCGCTTCGGCGCGTCTGGGCGGCGCCTGTTCGAACTGGCGAACGGCCATGATGCCCGCCGGGTCTCTCCCGACTCGCCGATGAAATCCGTGTCGAACGAGACCACCTTCAACACTGACATCGCCGATCGCGAGGCACTGATGGGCAAGCTGTGGCATCTGGCCGAGAAGGTCTCGGCCCGGATGAAGGCGCGCGATCTGGCGGGGCGGACCGTGACGCTGAAGCTGAAAAAGGCGGATTTCGCGACGGTGACCCGGCAGACCCGGCTGGAAGAGCCGAGCCAGCTGGCCGACACGCTCTATCGGGCGGGGGAGACGCTGTTCGACAAGCTGCCGAAGGGGCAGGCCTACCGACTGATCGGGATCGGGTTCTCGGACCTCATGGCGGCGGATGGGCGCGATCCGGCAGGCGACCTGCTCGACCCTTATGCGGGCAAGCGCGCAAGCGCGGAGCGGGCCAAAGATGCGATCCGGGCGCGATTCGGGGCGGATGCGATCCGCAACGGGCGCGGCTGGGACGGGGAGTGACTTACTCCGCTGCGTGGCGCAGCGGATGTGCCCCGAGATCAGCAATCTGACGCGCCGCCCGGCTCATCAGCGCAGCGAACGCATTGAAATTCTCGTTCGGCGCGATGCGGTGCTGATCCATGTAGAGGGCGCGGTCGATCTCGATCTGGATCGCGTGATAGCCCTCGCGCGGATGCCCGTATCGCTGGGTGATATAGGCACCGGCAAAGGGGCTGTTGCGCGCGACGTTCAGCCCCTCGCCTTCGAAGATCAGTTCGATCTCGCGCACGATCTCCCGGTCGGCGCTGGTGCCGTAGCGATCGCCGAGCACGATCTCCGCGCGGCGCGGGCCGGTCGTGGCCAGCGCCTCGGAGGGCATCGAATGCATGTCGAGCAGAATCGCTTGCCCGAAAGCGCCATGCGCCTCGGCCATCAGCGCTTCAAGCTGCGCGTGATAAGGTCGCCATACATGGTTGATCCGCGCCTCGGCCTCGATCAACGGAATCTTGCCGCGATAAATCGCCCGCGCACCGGATACCACGCGGGGAATCACCCCGAGACCAGCAGCGACGCGCGGTCCCGGATGCGCCCGGTCCAGCCCGGCGATCAGCGCCGAATCAAGCTCGTCCTCCGCCCGATTGAGATCGACCCACGCCCTCGGATACTGCGCGCAGAGAAGCGGCGCGCCGAATTGCGGCACATCCGCCAGCAGCTCATCGACGAAGGCGTCTTCGGAAGACCGCAGGCGCAGGATGTCCAGAACGGCGCGTTCCTGCAGGCTATGCGGGTAGTGTGCACCGGAATGGGGCGAGGCGAAGACCGCAGCGGTCCGCAACGCCTTGGGGCGATCCAGCCGGAACGGCGGCAAAAGGGCTGGGATGTCGGACATGAAACCTCTTATGATCGCTTAATATCCTACACCGGAACGCTTTCGCGCCAAAACCCTCTTGAAAGCCGTTTCGACTCTTTATATAGACCCCCAGACCGACGCGACACCGCGCCTTTCGGTTCCCTTCGCGGCCTAGCCGCAAGCGCGAATCAAAGGCATCAAACGGGATCGCACGGGTGTGGGCGGTTAGCTCAGCGGTAGAGCACTACGTTGACATCGTAGTGGCCACTGGTTCGATCCCAGTACCGCCCACCATCTATTCACCGCCCCCGGCTTGCAAGCCCGGGGCATTCGTTTTTCAAGGCGCACCGCGCGCCGCGATACAGGAGAAGGCCGATGAAGGTCCGCAACTCGCTCCGCTCGCTCAAGCAGCGTCATCGCGATTGCCAGGTCGTGCGCCGCAAAGGCCGCGTCTACGTGATCAACAAGACGCAGAAGCGCTTCAAAGCCCGCCAGGGCTGAGGCAGCCGAGCCGAAACGAATAAAGGCCGCGCCAGGGATTTCCCGGCGCGGCCTTTTCCTTTTTTCAGCGTTTCGAGGCTGAGAGAGATCGGCGCTTATTGCACGCCGATCGCCCCGGCCAGAAGCTGCGCCACGGTGGCCTGATCGAGATAGCCTGTAGCTTCCAGCCCGCCCGCGGTCTGATAGCGGCGAATCGCGCGGCGCGTATCCTTGTCGAACACACCGTCGACCTTGCCGGGCTTCAGGCCCATCTGGGCAAGACGTTGTTCCACAAGCGATTTCGCGACACCGGGCAGGTTGAGGGCGGCCTCTTTCGCAGCGGCCGCATCCATCGCGTCGCTTTGCTGATTCTGTTGCTGCAGCTCGGCAATGCGTGCCTCGGCCTCGGCCTTGAAGGCCGGGTCGGAGCGGCTTGCGAGATAATCCCGGTAGCTGGCGATGGTGTCGGCTTTGCGCGCGGCGTCCCAGTCTGCGCGATCCGCAGCCTGAGCCTCGGAGCGGCGATCCGCTTCGATCTTGTCGAGACGCTCCTGCGCGAGTTCCGCGAACAGACCGTCGGGATATTTCTTGAGATAGGCGCGCAGCCCGGCCTCATCACCCGCCTTGCCGGTCTGCTCCCAATAGGCACGGTCCTGCTGGTCGATCTTGGCCTGACGCGCCTCTGCCTCTGCCTTCAGCTCGGCGGCGCGCTTCTCGCCCTGCGCCGTGAGCGCGGTGAGCTGTGCGCGGGTCAGGTAGCTCGTATCGTCGAAGCCGTTGGCCTTCTGCCAGCGCGCGATCGCCCCGCGCGAGCCCGGCCCGAAGATGCCGTCGACGCCTTTCGGGTCGAATTTCAGGATCGTCAGGTACTGCTGCACCTCGCGGCGCTGGTCGCGGCTAAGGTTCAGCGCCTCCTCCGCGGCCTTCGCTTTCTGCTGCGGTTCGTCACGCAGTTGCTGGATGCGCTGTTTCGCCTGAGCGGCATTCGCGCCATTCGGGTAGCGGTCGAGATAGAGCTGATAGGCGGTGATCGAATCCTCGGAGCGCGCCATGTCCCAGTACGGGGCAGACGGGTCTGCTTCGGGGGTCTTCACCGGGGCGGGTTTCTTCCCCGTCGGCTCGGTGACCAGGGTGAGATCTTGCGCGATGTAGCCACTGGCGGTCAGGTCCGCAGATTGCGCCGACCGCATCAGCGAGGCGCCAGGCTCGGTCAGATTGCCCGACATCAGGCTCGCGACGTTTTTCGGGCTGCCGCGCAGCACCGTCACACCTTGCGGAATGTCGAGCGTGCCGATCCCGGGTTGGGTCAGGCCGTTGCCGTTGCCCGCGTCATCCGCCGTGCCGAGCAGCAGCACTGCGCGGCCGGGGTGCGCGGCCAGAACCGTCATCACGGCGGACAGCGGCAACGCCTCGCTCACCGCTTCGGGCAGCGAGGTGTCGCGGACATCGACCGGCAGATACCACGTCTCGCCGGCGGAATGGGCGAAGCGGCCCGAGAGCGCCACGACCAGCCGGTCGGCCTCGGGCGCGCGGGTCACGAAATCGCGGAAGCGGGAGCGGATCTCGGCGGCGTCGGCGTCATCCTCGATCAGCACCGAGAAACCTGCCGTCTGCAGCTTCGCTTCGCTATCGGTCAGCGCGGTGCCCGAGCGAAGATCGTCGATCCGCTGGTAATTGGAATTGCCCAGAAGCAACGCCAGATCGGCGGCATGGGCGGGAAGGCCTAGCGCCGCGATCGCGGCACCTGTCAGAAGAAGTTTACGCATGGGGTCCTCCATCTCTCTTACGCGAGGAAACCCCTGAGATCGCGGCTGGGTTCCTCAGTCGTAACTGCGCTGGTCGTCGATGACCTTACCATCATTCGGAAGCGATCCCGGCGCCACCAGTTCGATCACGCCTTTCATCTTGAGCGCCGCGCGCACGCCGCCGTCGAAACGCGTCGGGTCGTCGGCCTCGGTTTCGATCTGCACGGTCATCACGTCCATCTCGCCGTCGCGCGTGGCGATGACGCGGGCCTTCTGCACCTCTGCATGGGCGGAGACGAAGCTCGCCACCTGTTCGGGGCGTACGAACATGCCCTTGATCTTGGTGGTCTGATCGGCGCGGCCCATCCAGCCCTTGATGCGCATGTTGGTGCGCCCACAGGGGCTGACGCCTTCCATCACCGCCGAGAGATCGCCGGTGGCGAAGCGGATCAGCGGGTAGTCGGGATTGAGCGTGGTCACGACGACCTCGCCGACCTCGCCGGGGGCCACCGGATCGCCGGTGCCGGGGCGGACGATCTCGACGATCACGCCTTCGTCCACGATCATCCCCTCCATCGCGGCGCTCTCATAGGCGATGTTGCCCAGATCGGCGGTGGCGTAACATTGCAGGCAGGAGATCCCGCGGTCGGCATAGCTCTGGCGCAGGCTCGGGAAGAGTGCGCCGCCCGACACGGTGGCCTTGGTGATTTTCAGAGCCTCGCCCATCTCTTCGGCTTTCTCGAGGATGATGCGCAGGTAATCGGGCGTGCCCGCGTAAACCGTCGAGCCGATATCGGCGGCGGCGCGGACCTGCAGCTCCGTCTGGCCGGTGCCTGCGGGCAGCACGGCGGCGCCGACCGTGCGCGCGGCATTTTCGAACATCATCCCCGCCGGGGTGAGGTGGTAACCAAAGCAGTTCTGCACGATATCGCCCGGACCGACGCCTGCGGCATGGACGAAGCGCCCGAGCCGCCACCAATTGTAACTGACATCGCCGGGCTCGTAGATCGGACCGGGCGACTGGAAGATATGGGCGAAGGCATGTGCGGGTTTCATGACCAGCCCGCCGAAGGGTGGCGCGCCTTTCTGCGCAGAGCCGAGGTCGGACTTGCGTAGCACCGGCAGCTTCGCGAGCGCCTCGCGCGATGTGACAGCTCTCGGGTCGACGCCTTGCAGATGCGCCGCGATCCCCGGAGCCGTCATCGCCGCGCCGATCAGAGCCGGCAGGCACTCCGCCAAAGAGGCCTCACGCGCGTCGGCGCTGCGGGTTTCCAATTCGTCGAAATGTTCGCGCATCTCTCGACCCTTTCAGTTCAGCGGACAGACCGCCCCTGTGCCGCGCCGAAAATGCTGCGCAGCAATTTAATTGAATCAGTAGGTTAGCGTCACGCCAGCCAGCGTTTCCGGCGGCGATAGCTGCGCACGTCGCGGAAGCTCTTGCGGCCTTCGTCGGACATGCCGAGGTAGAATTCCTTCACGTCCGGGTTCTCGCGCAATTCCTTTGCGGGACCGTCCATCACGATGCGGCCGCTCTCCAGAATGTAGCCGTAATGCGCATAGCGGAGCGCGACGTTGGTGTTCTGCTCGGCCAGAAGGAATGTGACGCCTTCGTTCTCGTTGACCGATTTCACGATCTCGAAGATCTGCTCCACCAGCTGTGGCGCGAGACCCATCGAAGGTTCGTCCAGCAGGATCGTCTCGGGGCGGCTCATCAGCGCGCGGCCCATCGCGACCATCTGCTGCTCCCCGCCCGAGGTATAGCCCGCCTGCGATTTGCGGCGCTCCTTGAGGCGCGGGAAATAGGTGTAGACCATCTCCAGATCGTCCTGAATCGCGGCGCGCCCGTCCTTGCGGGTATAGGCACCGGTCAGCAGGTTTTCCTCGACGGTCAGGTGTTCGAAACAGTGACGTCCCTCCATCACCTGGATCACGCCCTTGCGGACCAGATCGGCGGGGGAGCCGTCCTGCACCCGTTCGCCGCGATAGGTGATCGAGCCTTTCGTCACCTCGCCGCGTTCGGACTTGAGCAGGTTGGAGATCGCCTTGAGCGTCGTCGTCTTGCCCGCGCCGTTGCCGCCAAGAAGCGCGGTGATCCCGCCCTTGGGCACGCTCAGGCTGACCCCTTTGAGCACGAGGATGACGTGATTGTAGATCACCTCGATATTGTTGACCTCGAGCAGGGTCGTGTCGGATTTCGAAGCGTCGAGCATGGTTCTCTCCGGGACGTTGGGGTGGCCCCCGGCGGCGCGCGCCGGAGGCCGTTTTCGATCAGTTACACTGGTTGGTGATGCCGTTTTCCGAAGCGAAGGCTGCGGAATCTTCTTCGATCAGCGGGTTGAGCACGTCCTTGTCGGATTCGATCCAGTCGGAGGCTTCGTTCCACTTCTTCGCAGCGGCATCCCACTGGAAGACCTTGGCGGAGCCGGGGCCCCCGTGGTTCTCGCAGCTCGCCTTGATCGGCTGGGCAAAGTTCGGCAGGCCGAGCTCTTCCAGACGGGCTTCGGTGAGGTCGAGGTTCTCGAAACCGTCGCGCACTTCGGCGGCGTTGACGTTCGACTTGCCGGTCATTTCCTGCGCCTTGCGGATCGCTTCCGAGATGATCATCGCCGCGTACATGCCGCGCGAGTAGAGCATCGTGCCAACCTCGTCGCCCGCACCCGAGGCCTTGCCGGCATCGACCACGTATTTCTTCAGGTCGTCATAGACCGGGTAGTCCATGCCGGTGCCGTGGAACGAGAGCGCCTTGTAGCCCGAGGCCTTGTCGCCTGCCGGAGCCACGTCGTTCTCCGAACCCGACCACCAGACACCGATGAAGTGATCCATCGGGAAGCGGATGTTGACGGCTTCCTGAATGGCGACCTGGTTCATGACGCCCCAGCCCCACATCAGGACATAGTCGGGCTTGTCACGACGGATCTGCAGCCACTGCGACTTCTGCTCCTGACCGGGATGGTCCACGGGCAGGGTCGACAGCTCGAAACCGTGCTTCTTGGACAGCTCTTCGAGCGTGCGGATCGGCTCCTTGCCGTAGGCAGAGTTGTGGTAGACCAGCGCGATTTTCTTGCCTTTGATGTCGCCACCTTCCTGATCAATGATGTGTTTGATCGCGACCGAGGCGCCATCCCAGTAGTTGGCCGGGAAGTTGAAGACCCACTTGAACACCTTGCCGTTCGCGGCCGAAGTGCGGCCGTAGCCCGGGGTGTAGAGCGTGATGCCGTCAGCGGTGACCTTCGGGATCAGCTGATAGGTGATGCCGGTCGAGAGTGGGTTATAGGCCAGCGCGCCTTCGCCCTTGGTGGACTCATAGCATTCCACGCCCTTCTCGGTGTTGTAGGCGGTTTCGCATTCGGGCGTCTTGACCATCTCACCGCCAATGCCGCCGTCACGCTCGTTGAGCAGGGTGAAATAGTCGTTGAAGCCATCGGCGTAGGGGATGCCGTTCGCGGCATAGGGCCCGGTGCGATAGCTGAGGTTCGGCACCACCAGTTCGGCGAAAGCCGGGGCCGTGGTCAGCGTCATCGCCGCCGCGACCAATGCGGTTAGGGTCTTCTTCATTCGGTTCTCCTCCCAGAATGTTCGAGTTTTGCGCCGGGCGTTTCCCGGTTCTTTGTGTTGGGCGGCCCGGCCCTCAGTGCGGGAAGGGCCAAAGCCGGAGTTTCTCTTTCGCGACGCGCCAGAGCTGTGCGAGGCCGTGCGGTTCCGCGATCAGGAAGGCCACGATCAGCCCGCCCACGATCATCAGCTCGATATGGGCGGCGAGATCCGTGGGCCAACCGAAGGTGCCGACGAGCACGTTCTTGAGGAAGACCGGCAGCAGCACGAGGAAGGCAGCACCCGCAAACGAGCCGAAGATCGAGCCCAGACCGCCGATGATCACCATGAAGAGGATCAGGAAGGACTTCTGGATGCCGAAGGCTTCGCCCACTTCCGCCGCGCCAAGGTAGACCGCGAAGAACAGAGCACCCGCGATGCCGATGAAGAAGGAACTGACCGCGAAGGCCGACAGTTTCGTCGTCAGCGGGTTCACCCCGATGATCTCGGCGGCGATATCCATGTCGCGGATCGCCATCCATTTTCGCCCCACGGTGCCACGCGTCAGGTTGCGCGCGACCAGCGCCACCAGCGTCAGCATCACGAGGCAGAACATGTATTTCGCCATCGCCGAGGTCTGCGCGCCTGTCACGAAGACGCCGAACACGGTGCGCTCGGGCGCGTTGATCTGACCCGAGGCCGAGTAATTGTAGAACCACGGCACCTTGTTGAAGAGCCAGACGAGGAAGAACTGCGCCGCCAGCGTCGCCACCGCGAGGTAGAAGCCCTTGATGCGTAGGCTCGGCAGGCCGAAGATCACGCCCACGGCGGCGGTGATGAACCCCGCGATGATCACGTGGAAGAAGATGTTGATGTCCGGGAAGGCCGTCATCAGTTTGTAGACGGAATAGGCGCCCACCGCCATGAAGCCGCCGGTGCCAAGGCTGACCTGCCCGGCATAGCCCACGAGGATGTTCAGCCCGATCGCCGCGATGGCGTAGATCAGGAAGGGCACCGCGACCGCGTTCGCCCAGTAGTCGTTGATGAACAGCGGCACGATCCCGAAAGCGACCACCAGCACCGCGTAATAGCGCAGCCGGTCGAACTTGATCGGGAAGGTCTGGCTGTCCTCCCGGTAGGATGTCTTGAAATCACCTGCTTCGCGGTAAAACATCAGCCTCTCCCTTTCGCCAGGGAGAGCGCGTCGTCCCCCGTCAGCAGTCGCCGCGCCGGATCCTCACCCAGGCCCAGAGCCCGGCACCCGCCCCCAGGGCGGCCAGCACGATATTCAGTGTTTGCAAGGTGGTCGGTTCTTCCGGCGGCGCGGCCAGCGCGATCCATCCGAATGCGAGCGCAGCTCCC
This sequence comes from Thioclava sp. NG1, assembly GCF_003122275.1. Taxonomy (NCBI): domain Bacteria; kingdom Pseudomonadati; phylum Pseudomonadota; class Alphaproteobacteria; order Rhodobacterales; family Paracoccaceae; genus Thioclava; species Thioclava sp. NG1. The sequence continues at coordinate 38,747 of NZ_QFBB01000004.1, forward strand.
CAGCCAATCGTGAACACGGTTGCGCAGGTCTTCATCGGTAACGGTCCTCCCAATGATCGTCACATCAGCGCGACGACACTGGGCTCCCCTCCCGTTGACGCCACGATATGCGGCAGCTTGTCGCACCCCTGCGATGCGATCAAGATTTTTCTCACCTTGCCGTGACAGCATCGTGATCATCGGTCAGACCCTCTCGATGATCTTCTCGCCGAACAGACCCTGCGGCCGGAACACGAGGAAGACGAGCGCGAGGACATAGGCGAACCAGTTCTCGGTCGCGCCGCCAAGGAAGGGCGCCCCGATCAGCAGTTCGAACAGTTTCTCGCCCACACCGATGATCAGACCGCCGACGATGGCGCCGGGGATCGAGGTGAAGCCGCCCAGCATCAGCACCGGCAGCGCCTTGAGCGCAATCAGCGAAAGCGAAAACTGCACGCCCGATTTCGAGCCCCACATGATGCCCGCGACCAGCGCGACGAAGCCTGCGATGGACCAGACGAGGATCCAGATGAAGCGCAGCGAGATCCCGACCGAAAGCGCGGCCTGGTGATCGTCTGCCACGGCACGCAACGCCCGGCCCTGCTTGGAGTATTGCGAGAACACGGTCAGCGCGGCCACCAGCAGCACCGCGACGATGGCCGCGACGATATCGAGATTGTCGATGAAGAAGCCGTAGCCGAACATGTTGTAGGTGACGGTGTCGATGGTCTCGTTGATGCCCTGCGGCAGCCCCACATCGAGCGTCTTGATGTCCGAGCCCCACATCACGTCCCCGAAGCCTTCGAGGAAATAGGCCATCCCGATTGTCGCCATGAAGAGGATGATCGGCGCCTGGTTGACCAGATGCTTGAGCACCAGCTTTTCGATGATGATCGCGAGGATCACCATCACGCCCGCCGCAAGCAGTATCGCGACGATCGCCGGAATCTCCCACGGAAAGTTCGTGTAGTGATTGCCCGTCATCGCGTTGATGAGATGGGCGAAGGGCACCTGACCCTTCTGGATGCCGACCAGCGTCAGCGCCGCGAAGAGTGCGAGCACGCCCTGCGCATAGTTGAAGATGCCGGAAGCTTTGAAGATCAGCACGAAGCCCAGAGCCACGAGCGCGTAGAGCACCCCGGCCATCAGGCCGTTCAGCGTCACCTCGGCGGCGTAGAGAACGATATCAGGCATGACGCGCCTCCGATGTCTGAATTGCGAAGCGGATGGTCTCAGTCATGGGCGACCCCCAGATAGGCGTCGATCACGTCCTGATTGTTGCGCACCTCGTCGGGCGAGCCGTCACCGATCTTCTTGCCGTAATCCATCACGACCACGCGGTCGGAGAGATCCATCACGACGCCCATATCGTGTTCGATCAGGACGATGGTGGTGCCGAATTCGTCGTTCACGTCGAGGATGAAGCGGCTCATGTCCTCTTTCTCTTCGACGTTCATCCCGGCCATCGGCTCGTCGAGCAGCAGGATCTTCGGCTCCGCGGCAAGCGCGCGCGCCAGTTCCACCCGCTTCTTCAGGCCGTAAGGCAGACGCCCCACCGGCGTTTTCCGGATATTCTGGATCTCGAGGAAGTCGATGATCTTCTCGACCTTCTCGCGGTTCTCGTGTTCCTCGGCGGCGGCACCGGTCCACCACCAACCTGCCTGCGCCACGAGACCCTTCTTCATATGGGTCAGCCGACCGGTCATGATGTTGTCGAGCACCGACATGCCGTCGAACAGCGCGATGTTCTGGAAGGTGCGTGCGATACCGAGACGCGCGACCTGATAGGGTTTCATCGGCCCGCGCTTGATGCCCTTGTAGAACACCTCGCCCTCGGTCGGGATATAGAAGCCCGAGATGACGTTCAGCATCGAGGATTTCCCCGCGCCGTTCGGACCGATGATCGCGCGGATTTCGCCCTCGCGGATGTCGAAGGAGATATCCTTGATCGCCACCACCCCGCCGAAGCGCAGCGTGATGTTCTTCATCTCCATGATGACCCCGCCGATCTGGCGACCGTCGGCGGTGACGTATCCGTCTTGCATGTCTTTCATTCCGCCGCCTCCGCCATCTGTTTCGGGGCCACGACCTTCGCGTCGGCGATCTTCAGCGTCGCCTTGATCGAGCCCTTGCGCCCGTCCTCGTAGGTCACTTCCGTTTCGGTGTAGATCTCGTCGCGCCCGTCATAGAGCGCCGCGATCAGGTCGGCGAATTTCTCGCCGATCACGTTGCGGCGCACCTTGCGGGTCCGGGTCATCTCGCCGTCATCGGCGTCGAGTTCCTTGTGCAGGATCAGGAAGCGATGGACCTGACAGCCCGAGAGCATCGGGTCTTCGGCGATGCTTTCATTCACCTCTTCGACGTGTTCGCGGATCATCTCGTAGACGCGCGGGTGGCCCGCAAGCTCCTGGTAGGAGGCGTAGGAGATGTTGTTGCGTTCGGCCCAGTTGCCGACCGCCGTGAGGTCGATATTGATGAAGGCCGTGCAGCGATCGCGCCCTGCGCCGAACACCACCGCCTCGAGGATCGAGGGGTAGAACTTCAGCTTGTTCTCGACATATTTCGGCGCGAACAGGCGACCGTCGGCCATCTTGCCCACGTCCTTCGCGCGGTCGATGATCCGCAGATGGCCGGTGCCTTCCTCGAAGAAGCCCGCATCGCCCGTCGCGACCCAGCCTTCCGGGTCCTTGGTCGAGGCCGTACTTTCCGGGTTCTTGTAATACTCCACGAAGGTGCCGGGACTGCGATAGAAAACCTCGCCATTGTCGGCGATCTTCACCTCGACGCCCGGCGACGGCACGCCCACCGTATCGGCGCGGACTTCGCCATCGGGCTGCTGGGTGATGAAGACCGACGCCTCGGTCTGGCCGTAGAGCTGCTTCAGGTTGATCCCGAGCGAGCGGTAGAAGGAGAATATCTCCGGCCCGATCGCCTCGCCCGCCGTGTAGCCCACGCGGATGCGCGAGAAGCCCAGCGTGTTCTTCAGCGGGCCATAGACGAAGAGATTGCCCAGCGCATAGGACATCCGCTTGCCGAAGCTTACGGGCTTGCCATCGAGAATGTCGGGGCCGACATCGCGCGCAACCTTCATGTAATGGTCGAACAGCTTCTTCTTCAGCTTGCCCGCATCTTCCATGCGGATCATCACCGAGGTCAGCTGGTTCTCGAAGACCCGCGGCGGCGCGAAGAAATAGGTCGGCCCGATCTCACGCAGGTCGATCATCATCGTCTCGGGGCTTTCCGGGCAGTTCACGGTGAAGCCCGACCAATAGGCCTGCCCGATCGAGAAGATGAAATCGCCCACCCATGCCATCGGCAGGTAGGCCAGAACCTCGTCATTATGGTTCAGGTGATCGAATTCCGAGGACGCCTTCGCAGTCTCGATGATGTTGCGGTTCGACAGGACCACGCCCTTCGGCTTGCCCGTCGTGCCCGAGGTGTAGAGCATCACGCAGGTGCTGTCATAGGTCAGCTCGGCGATGCGCTTATCGAGCTCGGCCTCGTAGCGCGAATGGCCCGCGCGGCCTTCGGCCTGCACGTCCTCCAGCGCGTTCATCCGCGAGTGGTCGTATTTCCGCATGCCGCGCTTGTCGGTGTAGGTGACATGGGTGATCGCATGGATGCGGTCCTCGATCTCGACGATCTTGTCGACCTGCTCCTGATCGCCGCAGACGACGAAGCGCGCGCCGCAATGCTCCATCACATAGGCCATCTCTTTGGCCGCCGCGTCCTGATAGAGCGGCACCGGAATCGCGCCGCACATCTGCGCCGCGACCATCGACCAGTAATGCATGGGGCGGTTGCGCCCGATGATGGCGACATGATCGCCCCGCTCCACGCCGAGGCTCAGGAAACCCAGCGCCATGGCGCGGATTTCCTCGGCCGCTTCGGCCCAGCTCCAGCTCTGCCAGATCCCGAATTCCTTTTCGCGATAGGCGGGGTAGCCACCGTATCGGGCCACGTTCCGCGCCAAAAGTGCAGGAATCGATTGGGCAGAGTCCTGCCCCTTCGCGACTGCGTCAGCCAAATTTTCCTCCCTCGCGCCGGTATGTCCGGCGTCCCTCGACCGCTCTGGGCGCTCCTCCGCGCACAGTTCGGCATGGCTCGACAGTCTCTGTCAAAGTTTTCGTGATCTTTTCGTGATTGTAACGAATTCTTACGACTTCGCTGCGCAGCGAAACGCGCTTTGCCGCGCCGTCCGCCGGTGGTAGCAAAAGCCAAGGAGCGGGAGGGGCAAGGTGAGCGAAACAAGCCGCGAGCGGCTGACACAGGCGGGGCTGAACCTCATCGGACAGGCGCTGTCGATCTTCGACAGCGATCTGCGGCTGGCCGTGTCGAACCGGCAATACCAGCTGATGTTCGACCTGCCCGATGCGCTGACCCGACCCGGCACCACCTTCGAGGATACGATTCGCTTCCTCGTAACGCGGGGCGAATACGGCGAGGTGGATGATATCGAGGCCGCCGTCCGCGAACGGGTCGAGACCGCGCGCGCCTTCGAGGCCCATTACATGGAGCGGCAACGCGCGAATGGGCGCACGATCTCGGTCGAGGGCGCGCCTCTGCCCGAAGGCGGCTGGGTCACGGTCTATACCGATATCACGCCGGTGAAGCGGCAGGAGGCACTGTTGCGCGCGCGATCCGAAGAGTTGTCGGGTCAGCTCCTCGACCATGCCGAGGCGCTCGCGGCGGCGAACCGCGAACTCGCCGCGACCAACATGGCGCTGGAGGAAACCTCGCGCCAACTGGCCATCACCGAGGCCCGCACCCGGCAGGTGACCGAGATGATGCCTGCCCATATCGCGCGTGTCGATCGCGACCTGATCTACACCTATTCCAATCGGCGCCTGTCAACCGTGATGCCCGGCTCGCTCGCCAATGCGGTCGGCCACCATGCGAGCGAGGCGCTCGGCCCAGAGACCTATCGCAAGATCACCCCCTGCTTTCGCCGCGCGCTTGCCGGCGAGGCAAGCGTGGTCGAGATCACCCATGACCCGTCGGGCCGCCGCATCCGCGTGGCGCTGACCCCCGATCTCGCGGGCGAGGACAAGGTAACCGGGATCTACATCCTCTCCACCGATGTCACGCACGAAGCGCAGGTCCGCGCGGCGCTGGCGCAAACGGCGAAGCGCGAATTGGCCGCGCAGCTGTCCTCGGGGCTGGCGCATGATTTCGCCAATCTGCTGACGATCATCCTCGGGTTGCAGGGGCGGCTCGAACGGATGGAGGGGCTGCCTGCGGAGGCGCAGGAGGCGATCCGCGCGACCCTTGGCGCGGCGCGGCGCGGCGGCACGCTTCTCGACCGGATCGCCGCGATCTCGGGCCCGCGCGAGCTGCGCCCGCAGGCGGTGGTGCTGGACGATCTCTTCGACGATCTCGCCGCGATGGCGGGGCCGACGCTGCACGATCCGGTGACGCTCGACTTCACCAATAACGGTCTGAGCGACCCGATCCTGCTCGATCCCGGGCCGCTGCAGGACAGCCTTCTGAACCTGATCCTGAACGCCAATCACGCAATGCGGGCGAAGGGCGGCACGATCAGTATCGAGGCCCGCGCAGTGCGCGACACCTGGGTCGAGATCACCGTCACCGATCAGGGCGGAGGCTTCTCGGACGAGGCGCTCGAACACGCGCTCGACCCGTTCTTCACGACGAAGGGCAAGGAGGGCTCCGGGCTCGGCCTGTCGATGGTCTATGACCAGACCAAGCTCGCGGGCGGCACGCTGCGGCTGGAGAACACCGAGGACGGAGCGCGCGTAACGATGCGGCTACCGCTGAAAGCCGCCGCCCGGCAAGCCGACCCGATGATGGTTCTGCTGGTCGAGGATGACGAGGACATCCGCGCCAGCACCCGAGACATGCTCCGCGCCCTCGACCATACGGTCGTAGAGGCGGGTACGATCGCCGAGGCCGAGGCGCTTCTGAACCTGCCCGACATTGAACTGGTCCTGTCGGATATCCAGCTGCCCGGACCGCGCAGTGGGGTGGATCTTGCCCGCAGTATCGGCGATCAGGTTCCAATGATCCTGATGACCTCGCTGCCACCGGGCGATGCACTGCGCGCGCAGGCCCCCTGCCCGGTCCTTCAGAAACCCTTTACCGCCGCGCAGCTTGCGGCGTTGCTTGCGGGAGTGCCTCGATGAGTGCCGACCATCCCCTTGTCGCGATCCTCGACGACGAGCCCGAAATTCGCCGGATGCTCTCCGATGCGCTCGAAGAGGCCGGGTTTCGCACGACCTGCTATGCCCGCGCGACCGAGTTCGAAGTTGGGCTGAAGCGCTCTTCGCCGGATGTCTGCCTCGTCGATCTGGGGCTACCCGATCGCGACGGGCTGGCACTGGTGCATCGGCTGGCGCTGGAATCCGGCGCTGCGATCATCATCATCTCGGGCCGCGCGCAGGTGCAGGACCGGGTGACTGGGCTGGAGCTTGGCGCGGATGATTACATCATCAAGCCCTTCGATCCCGCCGAGGTCGTGGCGCGCATCCGCGCCCGCCTGCGCAAGGGGCGTAGCGAAAGTCCCGCGCAGGCGCAAACCGCCCGTTTCGCAGGCTGGACCGCGCATTTCGACCGCTACCTCCTCGTCGCGGAAGATGGGGCCGAAACCTCATTCTCCCATGCCGAGGGGGAAGTGCTGCGGCTGTTTCTCGAAAGCCCGAACCGGCTGATCACCCGCGCGCAGATGCAGGAAAGCTTGGGCGGCGCGGCGGGCGAGAGCTTCGACCGGGCGATGGATGTGCGGATCTCTCGGCTGCGTACGAAGCTTCGCGAAGATCCGAAAAACCCACGCCTTATCAAAACGATATACGGCGCTGGGTACATCTTCCTGGGCGAAGTCCGCTGGAGCTGAGGACATAGCCCGCGCTGCGGGCAGCAAGGCATTAACCTCTTTTTGCTGGCCAAAACCGCTCCGCTCTGATTCACTTCACGAAATCGGGATACAGGGGCACTGCCATGCTCAATCTCCTTCTACACACGCCGACATCGCGACGGTTCTATCGCGTGGAAGTCTCCGACAACCTGTTCGGGGAATATACCGTGCTGCGCGAATGGGGGCTGCAAGGTCAGACCGGCGCGTCCTGCCTGCGCTGGTTCTCCAACCTGCGCGAAGCGGTCCATGCCGCCGAGCGGTTTCGCCGCCGGGCGCAACGGCGCGGCTACGCGCTGAGCGCGGCGGACGCAGGCGGCACGCAAAGCTGACGCGGCGAGCCGGATCGGTTCAATCCTCGGACTTCTCGGCCTTCGCCGCCGCCCTTTCCTCGCGCTTGATCTTCGCCCGCATCTTCTCGAGCCGCGCCTTGAGCCGACTACGCCGCCGGTTCTGATAGGCGGTGATGATCGGCAAGGACACGTAGTAGCAGATGGTCGCCGAGATCACGCCGGGAACGATTCCGCCGATCAAGTAGGGTAGCCAGACGTCGGTGAAGAACCGCTCCAAACCGCTCCATTCGGCATGTTCGGGGGTGAACATCGCCCAGAAGTTATGCAGCAGATCGTGGCTCGCCGCCTGAAAGGTCTGCAGCAGGCTTTCGGGCTCTCCGCCATGATCGAGCCGGTCGCCCAGGATCTTGTGCCCAAGCTTCGTCGAGAAGACAGCGATGATCGGGAAGGTGACCGGATTGCCGAAGAAGGTGGCGAGGATCGCCGCGAGGATATTACCGCGCATGATCCAGGCCACGGCCGCCGCGCTGACGAAGTGAAATCCGAAGAGCGGCGTGAACGAGACCAAGACCCCGGCCCAGACGCCGCGGGCGATGCGATGCGGGCGGTCGGGCAGTCGGTTGACGCGGTGCTTGACGTATTGGAAAGCCCGGGACCAGCCCGAACGCGGCCAGATCGCCTCGCGCAGGTTGGCCAGAAGCCCCCTTTTTTCGCGCCGCCTGAAGACCACGCCGCCGTCCTTTCTCCCCCCTGCGCCGTGTGCGTCAGGGTTTGCGCGACAGGTTCCTGATCCGCTCCACCTGCGCCACGTCGCTCTCCGCCTCAAGGGCGGTAAGCAGGCGATGCATATGTTCCGCATCGCACAATTCGACCTCTACGAGCACCGAATAGAAATCCGGCTTGCGCTCCACGAAGTTGAGGTCCGAAATATTTGCCTTCTGCTGGCCGATCAAGGTGCAGATATGTCCCAGCACGCCCGCGTCGTTCGAGATCGTGACCTTGAGCGTCGCGGTATAGGCAGGCGGGTGTTGCCCGGTTTTCCAATGCAGATCGACCCAGCGTTCGGGCTGATCCTCGAACTCTTCGAGCGCAGGGCAATCGATGGCGTGGATCACCACGCCCTTCCCGCGATAGGTGATGCCGACGATCCGCTCTCCCGGGAGCGGCTGGCAGCAATCGGCACGGCGGAAGCTCTGATCGGCGGCGAGCCCCAGAACGGCGCGGGTCGGCTCGATCTCGGCGCCTTCGCGGCGTTGCGCGAGTTCCGGGTAAAGCGCGTCCAACACGTCCGAGGCCGCCAGTTCTGCAGATCCGAGCCGTGCGAGAACCTCGTCCTGATCGCCGATCCCCAGCGCCTTGCCGGCGGTGCGCAGCGCCTTGTCGGTCACGCGGCGGCCGACATGCTCAAACGCCACCCGTGCCAATTCCTGACCCAGCTTGATGAAGCGGTCGCGATCTTCCTCACGCAGCGATTTGCGGATCGCTGCCTTGGCGCGCCCGGTCGCCACTATATCGAGCCAGGTCAACTGCGGACGCTGGCCCGAGGCGGTGATCACCTCGACCGACTGGCCGTTTTTCAAGCGCGTCCAGAGCGGAACGCGAATGCCGTCGACCTTGGCGCCGACGCAGCTATTACCGATACGCGTGTGGATCGCATAGGCGAAATCGATCGGAGTGGCGCCTTTCGGCAGCTTCACCACATCGCCCTTCGGCGTGAAGCAGAAGACCTGATCGGAATACATCTCGAGTTTGACGTTCTCGAGAAACTCGTCGTGATCGCCATCGCCATCGGGGTCCGAGAACCGCTCGCTCAGCGAGGCCAACCATTTCGCCGGATCGACCGCGAAGGGGTTCTGCGCGCGCTCGCCATCGCGATAGGACCAATGCGCCGCGACGCCTGCCTCGGCGACTTCGTGCATCTGGCGGGTGCGGATCTGCACCTCGACGCGCTTGCCGTCGCGCCCCGACACCGTGGTGTGAATCGAGCGATAGCCGTTGGTCTTCGGCTGGCTGATATAATCCTTGAAGCGGGTCGGCACCGCGCGCCAACGGTGGTGGATCAGCCCGAGAACCCGGTAGCAGTCCATCTCGGTGCGGGTGATGACGCGGAAGCCGTAGATATCCGACAGGCGCGAGAAGGTGAGCTGCTTCTCCTCCATCTTGCGCCAGATCGAATAGGGCCGCTTCGCGCGACCGAACACGTCGGCGTCGATATCCTCGTCTTCGAGCAGCGCGCGGATGTCGGCGGTGATCTTCGGGATCACATCGCCGGTTTCCTTTTGCAGGCTGACGAAGCGCCGAATGATCGAGGTGCGCGCCTCGGGGTTGAGTACCTTGAAGGCGAGGTCTTCGAGTTCCTCGCGCATCCACTGCATACCCATCCGGCCTGCGAGCGGCGCGTAGATCTCCATCGTCTCGCGCGCTTTCTGAGCCTGCTTTTCCGGCCGCATCGAACGGATCGTCCGCATGTTGTGCAGGCGGTCGGCGAGCTTCACGAGGATCACCCGCAGGTCTTTCGACATCGCCATGAACAGCTTGCGGAAGTTTTCCGCCTGCTTCGAGGCCGCGTTCGAGAGTTGCAGGTTGGTCAGCTTGGTGACGCCGTCGACCAGCTCGGCGATCTGCTCGCCGAACATCCCGGCGACCTCGCCATAGGTCGAGCGCGTGTCTTCGATCGTGTCGTGCAGAAGGGCGGTGACGATGGTCGCATCATCCAGACGCTGTTCGGTCAGGATCGCCGCCACCGCGACGGGATGCGAAAAATAGGGCTCGCCCGAATGCCGGAACTGCCCTTCATGCATGTCCTTACCGTAGGCATAGGCCTTCCGGATCAGATCCGCATCGGTCTTGGGATTATAATTGCGGACGAGCGCGATCAGGTCTTCGACGTCGATCATTCGCGCTCGTTCCGGCCAATCAGTGGATTACTCGCGCCCTTGCGCGTCCATCAGCGCGCGCAGCATGCGCTCTTCGCTCATGTCGTCCTCGACGGCACGATCGGGGGATTCGCCACCCATGAGCATCGCCATCGAGTCCTCTTCGGGCTCGTCGACCTCGATCTGGGTCTGGTTGCTCTCGATGAGACGCTCACGCAGATCCTCGGCCGATTGGGTCTCCTCGGCGATTTCGCGCAGAGCGACGACGGGGTTTTTATCGTTGTCGCGCTCGACCGTGATGGGAGCGCCAGCAGCGATTTCGCGGGCACGATGCGAAGCGAGCATTACCAGCTCGAAGCGGTTCGGAACCTTGTCAACGCAATCTTCAACCGTCACGCGGGCCATGAATCTCTCCAGAAGAACTCGGATTGAGGGCCCTACTTAGGCTTTGCAGTGCGGAAACACAAGCGCCCATCCACCCCGCCCGCAGGGTTTTGCCCCCCTCATAGCGGAGAAATCGACGATTTTTCCGCTTCCGGAAGCGCTGCAAGCATCTCCATCACGCTTTGCCCCGTCACCGGATGGGGCCAGAGCGGCGCGATTTCGGCAAGGGGAATCAGCACGAAAGCCCTGTCCTGCAAGCGCGGATGCGGCAGGATCAGCTCGCTCGGGGCCTCGCGCTGCTGCGCGTCCTGCGGAAGATTCTGCCAGCGCAAAAAGGCGTCGCGATCCGGCAGAACCCGCTCCTCTGATGCAATCAGGTCAACATCAATGACCCGCGCGCTCCAGCGGCCTTCCCGCACGCGGCCAAATTCTTCTTCCAAGACATGAAGTTGCGCGAGGACATCGCGAGGTTGCAAATTGCATCGCATTTTGCAACAAGCATTCACGAAGTCGGGACCGGCCCCAGCGGGAACGGCGGGCGTAGACCAGAAGCGGCTAATTGCCACCATGGAAAAACCCAGTTGCTCCAAGCGCTCCAAAGCGGCGCAGAGCGTTTCGCGAGGAGACCCATATTGGCTCGGTAAATTCGCCCCTAAAGCGACCAAATAGTTAGTGTCCATAAAGACAGATTCCGTTTCCCTCGCGAAATGCGATATGTCCTAGTTAAATCTGGTCGGCCCTCCCCGCCTGTGCAAGACTGAGATACGGTTAATCCTTTCCGTATCGGCACATGAGCGATCTGGTCCACCCCACCTGTGCAAGAGGACTGTATGTTCTACAAGGACGAACGACTCGCCCTGTTCATAGACGGATCTAATCTTTATGCGGCCGCCAAGGCGCTTGGCTTTGATATTGATTACAAGCTGTTGAGACAAGAATTCGAGCGCCGCGGCAAACTCGTGCGCGCGTTTTATTACACAGCCCTCCTGGAGAGCGAAGAATATTCGCCGATCCGTCCGCTGGTGGATTGGCTGAATTACAACGGCTTCGCGATGGTTACCAAGCCCGCGAAGGAATATACGGATTCCATGGGCCGCCGAAAGGTGAAGGGCAATATGGATATCGAGCTGGCCGTCGACGCGATGGAGCTCGCACCGCGCCTCGATCATATCGTGCTGTTCTCTGGCGATGGCGATTTCCGGCCGCTGGTCGAAAGCCTTCAGCGTCAGGGCTGCCGTGTCTCGGTCGTCTCGACGATCCGCTCGCAGCCGCCGATGATCGCTGACGAACTGCGTCGCCAGGCCGATAATTTCATCGAACTCGACGCGCTGCGCGAAGTTATCGGGCGTCCGCCGCGCGAGCCGCGCGAAGGCGAAGACGGCAGCGAGAGCTGATCCGGGGCCTGACGCGGGCCGTAATTCGTGATTGAAGGGGCGTGCGGATCACCTGCGCGCCCTTCGTCTTTTCCGGGATCGTTCTCCCGGCTGCCTTTCACGAAAGCCCTGATGCTCGAAAACGTCTCCCTGCTCGGCCTCTTCGTCTCGGCCCTTCTGGCCGCCACGCCGATCCCCTTCCAGTCGGAAGTGGTTTTCGTGGCGCTGCAGACCCTCGGCACCCAGAATATCTGGCTGATGATCCTCGTCGCCGCCGTGGGTAATACGATCGGCTCGCTCGTCACTTATGCGATCGGTCTCGGCGTGACCCGCTGGAAAGATCGCAAATGGTTTCCCGCGAACGAGACGCAGCTCGCGCGCGGCCACCGTTGGTTCGAGCGCTGGGGGATCGGGCTATTGCTGCTGAGCTGGGCGCCCGGAGGCGACCTGATCTGCCTCGTCGCGGGCATCCTGCGGATGTCGATGTGGCTGTTCCTGCCGCTGGTCTTCATCGCGAAAGCGGGACGCTACGCGGTGCTGGCATGGCTGACGGCACAGGCCATCGGGCTTGCAAGCTGATCGCCTCTGGACGCGAGGCTGGTGGAGCTTTACGTCTGAACCCGAACAAAGGAGCGCGCGATGAAACCCTCCCTGACACTCTATCTCGCAGCCCCGCGCGGCTTTTGCGCGGGCGTCGACCGGGCGATCAAGATCGTCGAGATGGCCCTCGAGAAATGGGGCGCACCGGTCTATGTGCGCCACGAGATCGTGCATAACAAATACGTCGTCGACAGTCTGCGCGACCAAGGCGCCGTCTTTGTCGAAGAGCTCGACGAATGCCCCGACGACCGACCGGTGATCTTCTCGGCCCACGGCGTGCCGAAATCGGTGCCCGCCGAGGCTTCGCGGCGCGAGATGATCTATGTTGACGCGACCTGCCCACTGGTGAGCAAGGTCCATAAGGAAGCCGAGCGGCACTCGAAAGAGGGGCTGCAGATGGTCATGATCGGCCATGCCGGCCACCCGGAAGTTCTCGGCACGATGGGGCAACTGCCTGAAGGCGAGGTGCTACTGGTCGAAACGGTCGAAGACGTGGCCAAGATCACACCGCGCGACCCCGACCAACTGGCCTTTATCACCCAGACCACGCTTTCGGTCGATGACACGGCAGCAATCGTCGAGGCCCTGCAGGACCGCTTCCCGAAGATCGTCGGCCCCGCCAAGGAAGACATCTGCTATGCCACCACGAACCGTCAGGCGGCAGTGAAGGCGATGGCCGATCAGATCGACGCGCTGCTGGTGATCGGCGCGCCGAACTCGTCCAACTCGCGGCGTCTCGTCGAGGTCGGCAAGGCTTCGGGCTGTGCCTATTCGCAACTCGTGCAACGCGCCGAGGATATCGACTGGCGCGCGCTGGAAGGCGTAAAGACGGTCGGCGTGACCGCAGGCGCGTCAGCACCGGAAGTGCTGATCGACGAGGTGATCGACGCTTTCCGCCAACGCTTTGACCTGACGGTCGACCAGATCGAAACCGCCCGCGAGGACATCGAGTTCAAGGTGCCGCGCGTATTGCGGGAAGCCTCGTGATGCGCGGTATGGGTCCGAAAATCCCCGGCGGCGCGCTGATCCTCGGCCTTGCCGGGCTGATCCCGTTCCTTTGGGGCGTGCTGGTGGTGCAGACCGGGCAATTCGCCTTCGTCGCCGATCCGCGTGTAGCCGTGCTCGCCTATGGCCTGATGATCTTCTGCTTCATGGCGGGCAGCCTCTGGGGCTTCGCGGCGCGGGCGGAATGGGAGACGGGCTATTTCCTCGCCGTGGCCCCGGTCCTCTTCTTCATCGCTTTCGTGGCGCTCGGGATGCCGGTGAATTTCGTACTGCTTCTCGGCTTCCTCGCCCTGCTGCCGCTCGACTGGCTGTTCCAGAAGTTCGGTCATACGCCGCTCTGGTGGCTGAAACTGCGCATCGGCCTGACGGCAGTCGTCGTCGCCTGCCTGATCGCGATCGTAAGGACGTAACGAGATGAAGCTTTATTCGATGCCCTCCTCGGGCAACAGCTACAAGGTGCGTCTGCTGATGGCGCTGCTGGGCGAGAGCTATGACCGGGTCGATGTGGAATATGACAGCGACGCATTGGCTCAGGCGCATGAAAGCGGGGCCCTTCCCTTCGGCAAAGCACCCACGCTCCAACTCGATGACGGGCGGGTGCTGGGCGAATCCAACGCGATCCTGACCTATCTCGGCGAAGGCTCGCGCTTCGTGCCGGAGGATCGTTTCGCCCGGGCGCAGATGCTGTCCTGGATGTTCTGGGAGCAGAACCAGCACGAGGGCGTCATCGCCGTGCGCGCCGCGATCCTGTGCTATCCGCATCGCGCCCATGAGCGAACGCAGGAGACGCTTGACGCGCTGGAAGTGCGCGGCCACGTCCTTTTGGGCATCATGGAGCAGCGGCTGGAGCAGGCGGATTGGCTTGCAGGCGACGCGATGAGCCTCGCCGATATCTGCCTCTACGCCTATACCCACACCGCCGACACGCGCGGCGGCTATGATCTCGAGCCCTTCCCGGCGCTGCGCCGCTGGCTCGACCGGATCGCTAAGCTCGACGGCTATGTGGGTCTCGATGGCTAAGCTTTACGCATGGACGGATGGCGCGTGCAGCGGCAATCCCGGCCCCGGCGGCTGGGGCGTCTTGATGCGCGCGATGGACGGCGAAGCGGTCGTCAAGGAGCGCGAGCTCAAGGGAGGCGAGGCCGAGACCACCAATAACCGGATGGAGCTTCTGGCCGCGATCAACGCGCTGGAGGCCCTGACCCGCGACACCGCGATCACGATCACCACAGACTCCGCATACGTGAAGAACGGCGTGACCGGCTGGATCCACGGCTGGAAGCGCAACGGCTGGAAGACTGCGGCGAAGAAACCGGTGAAGAACGTCGATCTCTGGCAGCGGCTCGACGAGGCGCAGCGCCGCCATCGCGTGACCTGGGAATGGATCAAGGGCCATGCGGGCCACCCGGAGAACGAGCGCGCCGATGAATTGGCCCGCGCCGGGATGGAGCCCTTCAAACCGGCCAAGCAAAAATGACCGCCCTGCCCGCATGGCTGGGAGATTTTCCCGTGGGTGCGGCGCTGGATTACGCTTCGGTGCTGGTCTTCGCACTGACCGGGGCGCTGGTCGCCTCGCGCCAGCAGCTCGACCTCGTGGGCTTCATCTTCGTTGCCGCGCTGACTGCTATCGGCGGCGGCACCCTGCGCGACCTGCTTCTCGGCCGTGACCCGGTCTTCTGGGTCGGCGATCCCACCTATGTGCTTATCGCGGCGGGGGCGGCGGTGGTCGTGTTCTTCACCGCGCATCTTCTGGAAAGCCGCTATCGTGCACTGCTGTGGCTGGATGCCTGCGCATTGGCGGTGGCGGTACCGGCGGGCGTGGCGATCACGATGCGGCTGGAACATGGCCCAGTGATCGTCTTGATCATGGGCATCGCCACCGGCACCTTCGGGGGCCTGATGCGCGACGTGGTTTGCAACGAGGTGCCGCTGGTCCTCAAACAGGGCGAGCTTTACCTGTCCTGCGCCTTCGCAGGGGCAGCGAGCGCGCTGGTCGCGACGGCGCTCGGAGCGGATACGCTGCTGGCGCTGCTGATCTGCGGCGGCGTGACTTTCGCGCTGCGCGCCGGATCGCTGCGCTTCGGCTGGAAGCTCCCGGTCTACAAGGCCCGCCCGCCGCGCCAATATTGACGGAAGTCGATTAACCGAAGTAACTCAGCACGACCGGCGCGAGGAAGGCGGTCAGCACCGCGTTCAGCCCCATTCCGATGGACGCAAACGCCCCCGCGGTCTCATGTACCTGAAAGGCACGCGCCGTGCCGATCCCGTGGGCCGCGACGCCCACCGCGAAGCCCCGCGCCCGCCAGTCGCGAAAGCCCAGCAGGTTGAGCATCGGCGTCACCGTAATCGCCCCGATCATCCCGGTCAGGATCACCAACGCCGCCGTCAGCGACGGCTCCCCGCCCAAGCTTTGCGAAATCCCGATAGCCACCGGGGCCGTCACCGATTTCGGCGCGAGCGAGGCGAGCAACTCAGGCCCCGCCCCCATCGCCTTCGCAATCGCCAGAACCGAGACGATGGCCGTGACCGACCCCGCCACCAGCCCCGCTGCGATCGGCAGCAGGGCGCGCTTCACCTTGGGCAGGTTCGCATGCAGCGGCACCGCCAGGCAGACCGTCGCCGGGCCCAGCATGAAATGCACGAATTGCGCCCCGTCGAAATAGCGCTGATAGGGCGTGCCGGTCATCAGGAGCACCGCGCCGAGGATCACCACCGCGATCATCACCGGATTGGCGAAGGGGTTGCGGTTCACGCTTTTGAAGATCGCATCCCCGATCCAATAGGCGATCAGCGTCGCCCAGAGCCACAGCAGCGGTTCGGAGGACAGATAGGACCAGAGCTTGAACGGATCAGTCATCCACATCGCTCCGCGTCAGCTTCGCCACCGCGACGAAAACCGCCGCACCGACCACGATCGCCAGCATGGTCGACACCCCCAGCGCCACCGCCAGTCCAAGCCCATGCTCGCGCAGCGCGCCGAGATGCGCGACGATCCCCACGCCCGCCGGCACAAAGAGAAGCGACAGGTGTTGCAAGACGAACTGGGCAGTGGGGCGCACGATCTGCTGCACCTTGCCCGAGACGCTCATCACGATCAGCAGGAAGATCATCCCCAGAACCGGGCCGGGAAGCGGTAGCTGCAAGGCGCGGGACAGGATCTCGCCGGCGAGTTGGCAGGCGAGGATCAGGGACAGGGCTGGGATCATCGGTCGGCTCCTTGGGTCGCTTTCGATGCTAAGCCTGCCCGCACAAAAGGAAAAGACGGACTATTCAAGAGCTTCAGGCGAAACACGCTTCTCCCGGCTTCGAGGATCCGGAGCGCAAATAGCGCGAAATACCGGCGAGAATACGCCAATATCTTGTGGATAATGCCGCCATCATCTCCAGATGAAGTGTCTTCCCATTGACTCGCAGGCCTGCTCTACGGACACTTCTCAGTACTCATTCAGATTCGGAAAGTTCGGCAATTGCGCTTCTCTCGGCTACGTCTCAACGGTTTCAAGAGCTTCGTGGACCCCACGGATCTCGTGATCCATGACGGGCTGACCGGCGTCGTCGGGCCCAATGGCTGCGGCAAGTCGAACCTCCTGGAAGCGCTGCGCTGGGTGATGGGCGAGAACCGCCCCTCGGCGATGCGCGGCGGCGGGATGGAAGACGTGATCTTCGCGGGTGCCTCGTCGCGGGGCGCGCGCAATTTCGCGGAAGTCGCGCTGCAGATCGACAATACCGAGCGGCTCGCGCCCTCGGGGTTCAACGACAGCGACGGGCTGGAAATCGTGCGCCGGATCACCCGCGATGCGGGCTCGGCCTACAAGGTGAACTCCAAGGACGTGCGCGCTCGAGACGTTCAGATGCTGTTCGCGGACGCCTCGACCGGCGCGCATTCGCCCGCACTCGTGCGGCAGGGCCAGATTTCCGAGCTGATCAACGCCAAGCCGAAGAACCGTCGCCGCATCCTCGAGGAAGCGGCCGGGATTTCCGGGCTCTATCAGCGCCGCCACGAGGCGGAGCTGAAGCTGAACGGCGCCGAGCAGAACCTGACGCGCGTCGATGACGTGATCGAGCAACTCGCCTCGCAGCTGGCTACCCTCGCCCGGCAGGCCCGTCAGGCCGCGCGCTACCGCACCATCGGCGAAGAGCTGCGCCGCGCCGAGGGGATGCTGCTGTATCGTCGTTGGCGCGAAGCCGATCTGGCCCGCACGACCGCCGAAGAGGCGCATCGCGAGAAGGTCACCGGGGCCGCGCAAGCCGAGAGAGCCTCCCGCGAGGCGGCGAAAGCCCGGCAGGGCAAGGAAGACGCATTGCCGCCGCTGCGCGAGGAAGAAGCCATCGCAGGCGCGATCCTGCAACGCCTCACCGTACAGCGCGACGCGCTCTCGGATCAGGAAGATCAGGCGATTGCGCGGATCGAGACGCTGAAGGCCCGGATCGAGCAGCTCGTGCGCGACATGGAGCGCGAAGCGGGCCTAAATCGCGATGCGGGGGAGACGATCGGGCGGCTCGAATGGGAGCAGGCGCAGATCGCGAAAGCCTCCGAGGGGCATGAAGACAAGCTGGCCGCAGCGGTCGATGCCGCCCATGAGGCTGCGCAGATTCTGCAGGAGCGCGAGGCGCAACTGTCGGAACTGACCGAGGATGTCGCGCGGCTCGCGGCCCGCCACCAGTCGTCGCAGCGTTTGGTGACCGACAACCGCGCGACGGCCGAGAAATCCGAGGCCGCCGCCGCGCAGGCGAAGCAAGCTGCCGAGGCTGCTGCCGCCGCGCTTGCGAAGGCGAATGCGGAATTCGAGGCAGCCGAAGGCGCACAGACACAAGCGCAAGCTGCCGCCGAAGCTGCCGAAGAGTCGTTGGCCGCTGCCGATGACGCGCGCGCCGAGGCGCAGGGCCGCGAAAGCGCAGCCCGGGCAGCGCGCTCGGAGGCCGAGGGCGAAGCGGGGGCCTTGCGCGCCGAAGTCTCGGCACTGGCTCGTCTGGTCGAGCGCGAAGCCTCCAACGGTCAGCAAATTCTCGACCGCGTCCGGGTGGATCGTGGCTACGAGGCGGCCCTTGGTGCCGCCCTCGCCGATGACCTGCGCGCGCCGGAAGTCGGCGAGGATGACGCGACCGGCTGGCAAGCCCTCCCCGACTATCCCACGCCGCAACCCCTGCCCGCCGGGGTCGAGCCGCTCTCGGCCCATGTCGACGTGCCCGACGTGCTGGTCCGCCGGATTTCGCAGATTGGTCTGGTAGAGGATTATGACGAGGGCGCGCGGCTGCAGGATCAGCTGGCCCCCGGTCAGCGGCTGGTGTCGACCGAGGGCGACCTGTGGCGCTGGGACGGCTATCGCGCCGGCGCCGAGGATGCCCCGACCGCCGCCGCACTGCGCCTGCAACAGCTCAACCGTCTGGTGGAATTGAAGCGCGATCTCGAAGAGGCCGAGGCGCGCGCTTCGGGCGCGAAATCCGCTCATGAGGCGCTGACCGCCGCGCTGGCCGAGGCCACACGCGCCGATGCCAGCGCCCGCGAGGCGCGCCGCGAGGCCGATCGCCGTCTGGCCGAGGCGGGCCGCGCGCTCAGCCGCGCCGAGGCCGATCGTTCCATCGCCAGCTCCAAGCTTGAAAGCGCACAGCTCGCCGTCGCACGCCACGAGGAAGAAGCTAGCAGCGCGCGGATGGCGCTGCGCGAGGCGGTGAATGCGCAATCCTCCCTGCCCGATCTGGACGCCGCGCGCGGCGACGTCGAGGCTGTGAAGATGACCGTCGAAGCGGCGCGGATGACGATGATGACCAAGCGCTCCGCCCATGACGAAATCCGTCGCGAGGGCGAGGCGCGGCTGAAGCGTCGGCAGGAGATCACCAAGGAAATCTCCGGTTGGCGGCACCGGCTGGAGACCGCAGAGAAACGCTCCGCCGAGCTGGAAACCCGCAAGATCGAGAGCGAGGCGGAGTTGAAAGACGCCTCCGCCGCCCCTGAGGAATTGGCCGCGAAACGCGCCGAGCTGTCGGAAGCCATTGCCACCGCCGAAGCGCGTCAGGCCGAAGCGTCGGAAAAGCTGTCGGGCGCGGAAACCGCCCTGCGCGAGGCGCAGCTGGCCGAGCGCGAGGCCGAACGTCTGGCTGGCGAGGCGCGCGAAGCCCGCGCCCGCGCCGAGGCCCGCGTCGACGCGGCGCGCGAAACCGTCGCCTATGCCGCCGAACGCATCCTAGAAGAGACCGAGAAGTCGCCGCAGGATCTGCTGGAAAGCCTCGATACCGATCCCGAGAAGATGCCCGACGCGGAGAAGCTCGACGCGGAAGTGAACCGGCTCAAGCGACTGCGCGAAAGCCTCGGCGCAGTCAACCTGCGCGCCGAGGAAGATGCGCGCGAGGTACAGGAAGAGCATGACGCGCTGGTGCAGGAGAAATCCGATCTCGAAGAGGCGATCCGCAAGCTGCGCGCCGGGATTTCGGGTCTCAACCGCGAAGGGCGCGAGCGTCTTCTGACCGCGTTCGAGCAGGTGAACGAGAACTTCCGCACGCTGTTCACCCACCTCTTCGGCGGTGGCTCTGCGAACCTGCAACTGGTCGAAAGCGACGACCCGCTGGAGGCCGGTCTCGAGATCATGTGCCAGCCGCCGGGCAAGAAGCTGTCCACGCTGTCGCTGTTGTCGGGCGGGGAGCAGACGCTGACCGCGATGGCGCTGATTTTCGCGGTCTTCATGGCCAACCCCGCGCCGATCTGCGTGCTTGACGAGGTCGACGCGCCGCTAGACGACGCCAACGTTACGCGCTTCTGCGACCTGCTCGACGAGATGACGCGGCGCACCGATACGCGCTTTTTGATCATCACCCACCATGCGGTGACGATGGCGCGGATGGACCGGCTGTTCGGGGTGACGATGCAGGAGCAGGGCGTGAGCCAGCTCGTCTCGGTCGACCTGAAGAAGGCCGAGGCGCTGGTGGCGTAACAGCAAGGGGCTCCGCCCTCGTCGCCGTAGGGCGACAAAACTAAAGGGTGAAGGGGCTCTACCCTGCGCTATCGCGCCCCGGGATATTTTCATCAAGAAGAAGAGAAGCGATTCCGCTTGCGGGAGAAAAGGCGCGCGCCTAGCCTCGCGTCGAATTTCACATGGAGGGCGCAATGGCCAAGATCGAAGCACGTCTCGAAGAGTTGGGGATTCAGCTTCCCGATGCCCCGGCACCGGCCGCGAATTACGTGCCCTTCGTGCGCACCGGCAATCAGCTGTTCGTCTCGGGGCAAATCTCGAACGGGCCCGAGGGTCTGATCCGCGGCAAACTCGGCGACGGCATGGACGTCGAAGAGGGCGCGATGGCGGCGCGTTTCTGCGGGCTGGCTCTGATCGCCCAGGCGAAAGCGGCCATCGGCGATCTCGACAAACTTCGCGTGGTGAAGCTGGTGGGATTCGTGAACTCCACCACTGATTTCACCGATCAGCCCAAGGTCATCAACGGCTGCTCCGACCTGATGGTCGAGGTCTTCGGCGAAGCCGGGCGTCACGCGCGTTCGGCGGTCTCGGCGGCTTCGCTGCCGATGGGCGTCGCAGTCGAGATCGAGGCGATTTTCGAGGTCGCGTGATGGCATTGCATCCTGATTTTCTCCGGCTTCCGATCGCGCATAGGGCTTTGCACGACTACACGCTGGGCCGCCCTGAGAACAGCCGCGGGGCGATCCGCGCGGCAATCGCCGCGGGTTACGGAATCGAGATCGACGTGCAGCTCTCCGCCGATGGCGTGCCGATGGTGTTTCACGACTACGCGCTGGACCGGCTGACCGCAGAGCGCGGCCCGGTGCGCCAGCGAACGGCGGCGGAGCTGGGTGCGATCCATCTGAGCGGCACGGAGGAAGGTATTCCGACCCTCGTCGAAGTGCTGGAGATCGTGAAAGGCCAAGTGCCGCTTCTGGTCGAGATCAAGGATCAGGACGGGGCTCTCGGTTCGCAGATCGGCGCGCTGGAGGAGGCGACGGCGCTGTTGCTGCGCGATTACGAGGGCCCGGTCGCAGTGATGTCCTTCAACCCCCATGCGGTGGCGGCTTTCGGCGAATTGGCCCCGGACGTCGCTGTCGGTCTGACAACCTCGGCCTACCAGCCCAATGACTGGGCTCTGCTGCCCGCGGCGCGCGGCGACGAGCTGCGCCACATCCCCGATTTCGATCGCGTCGGGGCGGCCTTCATCTCGCATGAGGCGAAGGACCTGAACGCGCTTCGGGTGACCGAGCTGAAATCGCTCGGCGTGCCGGTTCTGTGCTGGACGATCCGCTCCGTCGACGAGGAGGCGCTGGCGCGGCGGGTCGCCGATAACGTGACCTTCGAAGGCTACCTCTCGGCGCTTCCGGCTTGACGCGGAGCGCGCGGGGCACAGATTCAGGCAAAGGATCGCCTAACCTCCCGGGATGAAATGGATCAAAGCGTTGAAATCACGCTTTATTCGGATATTTCCGAAATAAGTGAAACAGACTGGAATGCCTGCGCCTGCCCCGAAACCGGGGATGGGGAACGGGCGTTCGACCCGTTCACCACACATCGGTTTCTTGCCGCCCTCGAGGCCTCCGGCTCGGTCGGGCCGGGCACGGGCTGGGATGCGCGGCATCTGGTGGCGCGGATGGGCAATCGGATCATCGGCGTCGCGCCGCTCTACGTGAAATCGCACAGTCAGGGCGAATATGTCTTCGATCACGGCTGGGCCGATGCGTTCGAGCGCGCGGGCGGGCGCTATTACCCCAAGCTGCAATGCGCGGTGCCCTTCACCCCAGTGGCCGGGCGGCGTCTGCTGGTTCTGCCGGGGCTGGAAGAGGCCGGGGGCCGCGCGCTCCTGGCTGGCATGGCGCAGATCGCGGAAGGGGCCGGGGTTTCCTCGGTCCATATGACGTTTTGTACCGAGGACGAGGCTGAGCTTGCCACCGAAGCGGGCTGGCTGCCACGGATCGGGCAGCAGTTCCATTGGTTCAACGAGGGGTATGAGAGTTTCGACCAGTTCCTCGGCGAACTGAGCTCACGCAAGCGCAAGGCTTTGCGCAAGGAGCGTCAGCGGGCGCAGGCCTTCGGCGGCGAGATCGTGCAGTTGACCGGCGACGACATACTGCCCGAGCATTGGGACGCGTTCTGGCAGTTCTATCAGGACACTGGCGCGCGAAAATGGGGCCGCCCCTACCTGACTCGTGCCTTCTTCGATCTTCTGCACGAGATGCGCGACGACGTGCTTCTGGTGCTTGCGATGAACGGCGACCGCCCGATCGCCGGTGCGCTGAACCTGATCGGGCGCGAGGCTCTGTACGGGCGCTACTGGGGGTGTATCGAGGATCACCCCTTCCTGCATTTCGAGCTTTGCTACCATCAGGCGGTCGATTACGCGATCGCGCACAAGCTGAGCCGGGTCGAGGCCGGCGCGCAGGGCGAACACAAGCTGGCGCGCGGCTACCTGCCCGTCGCCACCCATTCGGCGCACTGGATTGGCCATGAAGGTCTGCGCGGCGCCGTCGCGGAGTACTTGGAAGCCGAACGCGCCGCCGTGGACGAAGATATCGAGATACTGACCGAAATGGGCCCGTTCCGGAGCCCCTCGGGTGGCAGCGATGAGCAGGCGTGATAAGTAGCGGTGTTAAAGGACGTATGACGGGAGCGATGAATGAATTTCAATGACCTGACCGATGTCAGCGCGTGGCTGACGCAGGATCGGATCGATGCGGCCATCATGGTTGCGGTGAATGTGGTGGCTGCGCTGGTGATCCTGCTGGTCGCAATGGCGATCTCGGCCTGGGCCAAACGGCGCATCGTGGCGCTGTCGCAGCGCTACAAGCGGCTGGACGACACGCTCTTCGGCTTCCTCGGGAACATGGTGAAATACCTGATCCTCGCGATCGGGGTGATCTTCATCCTAAACCGCTTCGGCATCCAGACCACGTCGCTGGCCGCCCTCGTCGGTGCTGCCGGTCTGGCCATCGGTCTCGCGCTGCAGGGCACGCTGTCGAACCTCGCCGCCGGGGTGATGATCATCCTGTTCCGCCCGTTCCGCCAAGGCGACTACATCGCCGCGGGCTCGGAAAGCGGCACGGTGACCGAGATTCAGCTCTTCTACACGGTTCTGACGACCTATGACGGCATCCAGATCATCGTGCCCAACAGCGACATCTGGTCGAGCGCGATCACCAATTACTCCGCCAATCCGACACGTATGATGGATCTGACGATCGGCGTCGCCTATGACGCGGATCTCAAGAAAACGCAGGAAGTGCTGGAGAAGATCTCGCTCTCCGATCCGCGCGCCCTGCCGGAGCCCGCGCCGGTGATCCGCGTGAAGCAGCTCGGCGACAGCTCGGTCGATTTTACCTTCCGTGTCTGGGCCACCACCGCCGACTTCTGGGGGCTTCAGGCGGAATATACCCGCAAGATCAAGGAGGAGTTCGACGCGAACGGCATCGGCATCCCCTTCCCTACGCGCACGCTCGAAGTGGTGCAGGTGCCGAAGATCGAAACCCGCAGCGTGACACGCGAAAGCGGCGCCGCTTGAACTGGCGGCCCGCTGCTGCAAGGCTGCGGGCCAGCTTAACGTATCAGGGAGTAAGCGATGACTTCGAAGCTCGAACCCGAGGAACGCAGGGCGCTGCTGAACGCGCTTGAAGATACCGGATGGCGCGCGGCCGATGGACAGGATGCCCTGATCAAGCGGCTCCTGTTCAAGGACTTCTCCGCCGCGTGGGGCTTCATGAGCCAAGCCGCGCTTTGCGCCGAAAAGATGGATCACCATCCCGACTGGCGCAACGTCTACAACAAGCTCGAGATCACGCTGACGACCCATGACTGCGGCGGCATCAGCGTGCTCGATATCGAGCTAGCCGGTGCGCTGGACTCGCTGGCCGAAGGCGTCGCCGAGGTCGATCGCGACATCGGACGCCCGTTGATGCGACTGGCCGAGCCGGTTCCGAAAGACGAAGACTGACGAAAAACGCCCGGCTCCTTGGCCGGGCGTTTTCCTTTGCATTTGGGCCGCGGATCAGATCTCCGCGAGAAGTCCTTCGCCTGCGGAGGCTTCACAGGTGCCGGGGCTTTCCTCAACATTCAGATGCTTGACCACACCGTCCTCGACGAGCATCGCATAGCGCTTCGAGCGGTTGATGAGACCCGCGGGCGGCGCCGTGAAATCCATCTCGATCGCCTGCGTGAATGCGGCTTCCGGGTCGGCCAGCATGGTCAGCCCCGCCTCGGTCGCGCCCGTCGCCTCGCCCCACGACTTCATCACGAAGGGGTCGTTGACCGAGACGCAGATGATCTCGTCCACGCCCTTCTCCGCAAATTGGTCCTTGGTGCGGATGAAGCTCGGCACATGGGCGGTCGTGCAGACGCCGGTATAGGCGCCCGGCACCGCGAAGATCACGATCTTGCGGCCCTTCATCTTGTCACCAAGGCTCACGGGCTGCGGCCCTTCATCGCCCATCGCGAGGAGAGTCGCGCCAGGAAGAACGTCGCCGGTCGAAATAGTCATGAAAAGCTCCGATTTGTTCGCGTTGCACTTGTTCCGCCCGTCGATATAGGGTCATGCGCGAGCCGGGCCAGTGGAGAAAGATATGGGTGGAATAGTGATCGTCGGCGCGGGACAGGCCGCAGCCTCGATGGCCGCGAAACTGCGGGCACTGAAATATGACGGCACGATCACCGTGATCGGCGCAGAGCCGGTGCCCCCCTATCAACGCCCACCGCTGTCGAAAGCCTATCTGCTGGGCGAGATGGAGCTGGAGCGGCTGACCCTGCGCGCCCCGGACTGGTGGCAGGAAAACGACATTACGCTGCGGCTCGGCACCTCGGTCACCGCAATCGACACCGAGGCGCGGACGGTGACCCTGTCGGATGGCGAGACGCTGGATTATGCCGAACTGGCGCTCTGCACCGGGGCCACGCCGCGCCGCCTGCCCGCCGCGATCGGCGGCGATCTGGGCAATGTCTTCACCGTGCGCAACCTCGCCGATGTCGACCGGATGCAGCCCCTTTTCACCGCCGGCAAACGGCTGGTCGTGGTGGGCGGCGGTTATATCGGGCTGGAGGCGGCCGCGGTCGCGCGCAAGCTCGGCCTCGAGGTGACGCTGGTCGAGGCCGCGCCGCGCATCCTCGGCCGCGTCGCCTGCAAGGAGACCGCAGACGCGATCCGCGCGCTGCACAGCGAGCGCGGCGTGGAAATCCTCGAAGGGGTCGGCCTGACGCGACTGACCGGCGGGGGAACCGTCACCGGCGCAATCCTCGAGGACGGGCGCGAATTGCCCGCCGATTTCGTGATCGTCGGCATCGGCATCACCCCCGACGAGGAAGTCGCCCGCGAAGCCGGTATCCATTGCGAGAACGGCATCGCCGCCGACGAGCAGGGCCGCACCTCCGTGCCCCATATCTGGGCGGCGGGGGATTGTGCCTCCTTCCCCGGCGCCGAGGAGCGGATCCGCCTCGAATCCGTCGGCAACGCGATCGACATGGGCGAGCTGGTCGCCGAGAACATGCTGGGTGCAGGTCGTCCTTACACCCCGAAAGCGTGGTTTTGGTCGGACCAGTTCGACGCGAAGCTGCAGATCGCCGGGCTCAATGCGGGCTACGATGAGGTCGTCACCCGCCGCGATGAGGGCAGCAGCTTCTGGTATTTCCGCGACGGCCGCCTGATCGCGGTGGACGCGATCAATGACGCGCGCGCCTACATGGTCGGCAAGCGCCTGATCGAAGCTGGCAAACCCGTCACGCCCGAGGCGGTCGAGACCACGGCAGAGTTGAAAGCCCTGATGAAATGAGAATTATCGGAGGCGCGAAACGCGGGCTGAAGCTGGCGGATGTGGGTGCAGGCGACATGGATGCCCATCTGCGCCCCACGACCGACCGCGTGCGCGAGTCGATCTTCAACCTGCTGACCAATGGCGGGCACGGCAATCCGGTGCCCGAGGCGCGGGTGCTTGACCTCTTCGCAGGTACCGGCGCACTGGGGCTGGAGGCGCTGTCGCGCGGCGCGGCCCGGGTGGCTTTCGTCGATGACGGCACCGCCGCCCGCGCGCTTCTGCGCCGCAACATCGAGGCTATGCGCGCGATGGGCGTGACGGATGTCTGGCGGCGCGATGCGACCAATATGGGCCCCAATCGCGGCCCCGGCTACGACCTCATCTTCCTCGATCCGCCCTACGGGATGGGCTTGGGCGAACGCGCCCTCGCCTCCTGTCTCGAGAATGGATGGATCGCTCCGGGTGCGATGATCGTTTGGGAGGAGAACACCGCGCCGATCCTGCCCGCCGCCCTCGAACAGCTCGACCAGCGTCGCTATGGCGACACGCTCGTAACTCTTGCCCAGATGCCCGAATGACGCAACACCACCCGATCCCGCACGCCGTCCTGTTCGATTGCGACGGGGTGCTCGTCGACAGCGAGCCCGCGACCTTCGATCTGATTCAGGAAGAATTCGCCCGCCACGGCGTGCACAAGACGATCTCCGAACTGGAAGACGCCTTCATCGGATCCACCATCGAGAACGTCTATCAATGGGGCCGCGAGCATGGGGCCGATCTGCCCGACGGCTGGGTCGACAGCTATTACAAGGCGCTCTACGCGCGGTTGCGCGAGGGGACCGAGCTGATGCCCGGCATCCCGCGCCTTCTCGCGCGTCTCGATGCGGAAGGCATTCCCTTCGCGGTCGGCTCGAACGGCCGGAAAGCGAAGATGGAGGCGACACTGGGCCAGCACCCGGATATCCGCACGCGGCTGGAGGGGCTGCTGTTCTCGGGTCAGGACATGGGCATGCCAAAGCCGAAACCCGATCTCTACATCCATGCCGCGCGCCATCTGGGCGCTGATCCGGCGGCCTGCGTGGTGATCGAGGACAGTCCTACCGGGGCGCGTGCGGCGAAAAACGCGGGGATGCGTTGTTTGGGCTACTCGCCGAAAGGCGACAATCCGCGGCTCGCGGCGGAAGGCGCGGAGCTCTTCACCGACATGCGTCAGGTGCCGCGGCTCATCGGCCTCGACCCCTGATCTTCGGCTTGGCTAAAATATCCCGGGGGTGAGCCGGGATCAGCCGCCTTCCAGTGGAAGGACGCCCCGGCGAACGCCCGAAGCGCAAACGTAGGGCTTTGACGCAGCCAGCGGGGGCAGCGCCCCCACTAACGCCTGAACCTTAGCGCCAGGTCGGGTGGAAGCGCCCCGCCGGCGAGGTGGTGAAGATCTCGCAGCCATCGGCGGTCACACCCACCGAATGCTCGAACTGCGCCGACAGCGATTTGTCCCGCGTCACGGCGGTCCAATCGTCGGCCAGAACCTTTGTCTCGGGGCGGCCGAGGTTCACCATGGGCTCGATCGTGAAGATCATGCCCTCTTCGAGCATCGCGCCGGTACCCGCGCGCCCGTAATGCAACACGTTCGGCGGCGCGTGGAACACCTTGCCCACGCCGTGACCGCAGAAATCGCGCACCACCGACATGCGGTTGCTTTCGACGAATTTCTGGATCGCGTGGCCGATATCGCCAAAGGTGTTGCCGGGCTTCACCTGCTCGATGCCGACCATCAGCGAGTCATGGGTGACCTGAATCAGACGCTCGGCTTTGCGGCTCAGGTTGCCCGCGACATACATGCGCGAACTGTCCCCGAACCAACCGTCGAGGATCACGGTCACGTCGATATTGATGATATCGCCGTCCTTCAGTTTCTTGTCGCCCGGGATGCCGTGGCAGACGACATGGTTCACCGAGATGCAGCTCGCGTGCTGATAGCCGCGATACCCGATGGTCGCCGAGGTCGCGCCCAACTCGCCCACGCGGCGTTCGATGAAGGCGTCGAGTGCTGCGGTCGTGACCCCCGGCTCCACCAGGTCGGCGACCTCGTCGAGGATCTGCGCCGTCACCTGCGAGGCGGCGCGCATTCCTGCAAAATCGCTCTGATCGTAGATCCGGATCCCGTCCTTCGTGGTGCGGCCCTGAGTATCGTCCAACGGTCTGCTCCTTAAGGGTTTCGGCCTTTAGATAGTCACAAAAGCGGGGCTTGGCCAGTGCCCGGGCTTTTCGCGCCCCGTTCCGCGCCCTATACCAAGTCGAAAGGAGCCTCACAGATGCCAAATCCCACCGCAGCGATCCTGATCATCGGCGATGAAATCCTCTCGGGGCGCACCCGCGAGGGAAACGCGCATTATCTGGCCGGACAGCTGGTCGAGCGCGGAATCACCTGCCGCGAAATCCGCGTGGTGCCGGACGACAATGACGTAATCGTTGCCGCGGTGCGGGAGCTTTCGGCAGCCCATGATCAC
This sequence comes from Thioclava sp. NG1, assembly GCF_003122275.1. Classification (NCBI taxonomy): domain Bacteria; kingdom Pseudomonadati; phylum Pseudomonadota; class Alphaproteobacteria; order Rhodobacterales; family Paracoccaceae; genus Thioclava; species Thioclava sp. NG1. The sequence continues at coordinate 67,353 of NZ_QFBB01000004.1, forward strand.
CTTTTCACCAGTGGCGGGATCGGCCCGACCCATGACGACATCACCGCCGATGCGGTAGCCGAGGCGATGGGCGCCAAGCTCGGCGTGCGCGAGGATGCCAAGGCGATCCTCGCCGCGCATTACGCCGCGCGCGACGCTGAGTTCACCTCCGCGCGCCTGCGAATGGCGCGGATCCCCGACGGGGCCGAGCTGATCGAGAACCCGGTCTCTGCCGCGCCGGGTTTCTCGCTGGGCAATGTCCATGTGATGGCGGGCGTGCCGAACATCTTTCAGGCGATGGTCGAAGGGCTTTTGCCGAAGCTCACCGGCGGCGCGCCGATGCTCTCGCGCAGCCTGCAGGTTCTGCGGGCGGAATCGTCGGTGGCCGACGATCTGCGCGCGCTGGCTGGCCGCTTCCCCGACCTTTCGATCGGTTCTTATCCTTTCGTCCAAGAAGGCCGCTACGGCACCAATCTCGTGCTGCGCGGCACCGATCCCGATCAGGTCGAGGCGGGCTTCGCCGCGCTGAAGGCCGCCTTCCCGGAGGGCACATGATCGACGCCTACGCGATCATCGACGCGACCTGGCCAGCCGCCGAATATCGCCGTGCAGGCGGATTTCTGATCCGCGATGGGCAAGGCGGCGGATCGCGCGTCAGCTGCGCTACGCTGGAAGTCCCGCTGGAGCAGGCCGACATTCCCGCCGCCGAAGCTGCGCATCGCGCTTTGGGCCAGCGTCCGCGCTTCATGATCCGCGCGGGAGACGAGGCGCTCGACGCGGTTCTGGAGGCGCGCGGCTACGAAGCTTATGACCCGGTGCGGATCTGGTCCGCGCCGATTGCAGCGATGCAGGGCGAGGTCCCGCCCGTGACCGCTTTCGCCCATTGGCCGCCGCTGCAGATCGCCCGCGACCTCTGGACCGAGTTGGATGTCGGGCCCGAGCGGCAGGCGATCATGGACCGCGCAGAGGTACCGAAAACCTGCGTTCTGGGCCGCAAGGACGACCGGGCCGCGGGCGTTGCCTATATCGCTCTCTACGAGGACGCGGCGATGCTCCACGCGCTCGCCGTTGCGCCGAAATACCGCCGCATGAGCCTCGCGCGCGAGATGATCTACGAGGGCGCTCGCTGGGCCGTTGAGGCCGGGGCAGAGCGGTTCGAGATGATCACGACGCTCGCCAATGACGCCTCGAACGCCCTCGCCGAGAGCTTCGGCATGGAAGTTCGCGCGCAGTATCACTATCGCCGCGCGCCGGAGGTGGCATGATCCGCCGCGCGCCACTCCTGCTGGCCAGTCTGCTCGCCGCCAGCCTGCCCCACGCTACATGCGCCGCCTCGTTAGATCTGACGTTGCCCGCCGGCGCCACCCAATCCGCGCAGGAAACGAGCCCCGCCACCAGCTACCAATTGGCGGTCGGTCCGTGGCAGGACGGCAAGCTCGAGACCCGCGATCTCGAGGGTGCGCGCTCCGACACGGCCTATCAGCTGCGGGCCAATCAGAATACGACGCTACAGATCCTCGCGCCGCTGCGCGATCAGCTCAGGCAGGCGGGCTACGACATCCTCTATGAGTGCGACACGCAGGCCTGCGGCGGCTTCGATTTTCGCTACGCGCTCGACCTGCTGTCCGAGCCCGCGATGCATGTCGATCTGGGCGATTTCCGCTACATCGCGGCGCGCAAGGATGCCGATTACCTTGGGATCACCGTCTCGCGGTCGTCCGAGTCGGGCTTCATTCAGGTGACCGAGCTGCGGGTGCAGGACGTCACCCCCGCTCGGCCCGACGACCCGCTCGCCGCGCCGCAAACCGCGCCGGTTCTGCCGCGCGCCGATGCCCCGGCCGTCGCCCCCTCCGCGCTTGCGCAGACGCTGGAGGCGCAGGGCTCGGTCGCGCTCGACGATCTCGACTTCCCATCGGGGGCATCCGCGCTCGGCGAGGGCGATTTCGCCTCGCTGCAGGCGCTGGCCGAGTTCCTCAAGGCCAACCCGGATTATCAGGTGATGCTGGTGGGTCATACCGATGCGGTCGGTTCGCTCGCGGCCAATATCGCGCTGTCGAAGAAACGCGCGCAATCGGCACGGCAAAAATTGATCGGCGATTACGGGGTGGCGGCGTCACAGGTCAGCGCCGAGGGGGCGGGCTTCCTCGCCCCGCGCGCAAGCAATCTGACCAAAGAGGGACGTGAGAAAAACAGACGGGTCGAAGCGGTTCTCACCTCGACCCGGAGTTAGCGCCAGCCGGCGGAATGGCCCGGCGCGGGAGGGAGTTCGGTCTCACCAGTTGTCGGGGCCCTTCTCGGCGAAGGTCTTGGCGAGGAAATCGATGAAAGCGCGCACTTTCGGCTGTGTGAAACGCCCCGGCGGATAGATTGCGTAGATGCCCAGCGTTTCCATCGGCAGATCGGGCATCGCTTCTTCCACGAGGCCCTCGCGCATCGCGTCGGCATAGAGGAACGAGGGCAGGTAAGCGATCCCGAGACCGGCCGTCGCGGCATGCAGTAGCGACTGACCGTCATTGACCGTCAGCCAGCCCGCCGAGCGGACCTGACGCCGCTCGCCCGAAGGCGCGGTCAACTTCCAGACATTGCCCGCCGACTGGTTCGAATAATGCAGCAGTTTGTGGTTGTTGAGATCGTCGATCCGCTCGGGGCGGCCGAATTTCTTGAAGTAGTCTGGCGAGGCGATCATCCGGCGCGAAGTCTCGGTCAGCTTGCGCGCGCGCAGGCTCGAATCCTCCAGTTCGCCGACGCGGATCGCCATGTCGAACCCTTCGGAAATAAGTTCGACGTAGCGGTTGTTCAGCACCATATTCACGGTGATTTCGGGGAATTCCTGCAGGAATTCGCCCAGAACGGGAGAGAGAAGGTTCACACCGAAATCGGTGGCGACCGAGATGCGCAGCAGCCCCGAGGGCGCCGTCTGCATCGACGTCACCAGCGCATCGGCCTCGCCCGCATCGTTGAGAACGCGACGCGCGCGGTCGTAATAAGCCAGGCCGATTTCCGTCGGCGAAACGCGACGCGTGGTGCGATTCAGAAGACGTGCACCGAGGCGGGCCTCCAACGCCGAGACATGCTTCGACACAGCCGATTTGGAGATGCCCATCTTCTTGGCTGCATCGGTGAAGCCCCCCTGATCCACAACCGTGGCAAAGGCTTCCATTTCAGTCAGGCGATCCATCCCAAACACCCTTCGGCTTGTAATTTCTGTTTCTTATTTTCCGCTTATCGAGCCGAAATCGGGCGCAATTTAGACTTCGCGGCGACAATACGAGGGTAACAATGGGAGAGAATCCCGCAGGTTGGTGACCTCTGCGAAACGGTGGCGCTTTCGCTCTGACGCCGCGTTTGACGTGACAAGCCTGGCCTTGCGCCGCAGAGTGCGGGCCAAATCAGGGAGGGTTACATGAGCCAATATCCGCATATCTTCACGCCGCTCGATCTGGGCCACGTGACGCTGCCGAACCGCGTGCTGATGGGCTCGATGCACACCAATCTCGAAGAGCGCGGCGACTGGAATGCGGTGGCCGAGTTCTATGCCGAACGCGCGCGCGGCGGTGTCGCGCTGATGGTGACGGGCGGAATGGCCCCTAATAACGAAGGTGGCGTCTTTCCCGGCGCGGCGGGGCTGTTCACCCCCGAGGACATCGCGCATCACAAGATCATCACCGACCGCGTTCACGAAGCGGGCGGCCGCATCGCGATGCAAATCCTGCACGCCGGTCGCTATGCCTATGGCCCCGATTGCGTGGCGCCCTCTGCGATCAAGTCCCCGATCTCGCCTTTCCCGCCGAAAGAGCTCGACGAAGCCGGGATCGAGAAGCAGATCGCCGACATCGCCACCGCCGCCGCACGCGCCCGCGAGGCGGGTTATGACGGCGTCGAGGTGATGGGCTCCGAGGGCTATTTCCTCAACCAGTTCCTCGTGCGCCACACCAACAAGCGCGAAGACGGTTGGGGCGGCTCGTTCGAGAACCGGATGCGCCTGCCCGTCGAAGTGGTCAAGCGCGTGCGCGAAGCGGTCGGCCCCGATTTCATCGTGATCTTCCGCATCTCGCTGATCGACCTGATCCCCGACGGCTCGACCTGGGAAGAGGTCGTCACCCTCGCGAAAGCCGTCGAGGCAGCGGGCGCCACGATGCTCAACACCGGCATCGGCTGGCACGAGGCGCGGGTGCCGACCATCGTGACGTCGGTGCCGCGGGCGGCCTTCACCTGGCTCACTGGGCGGCTCAAGCCCGAGGTCTCGATCCCGGTCATCACGTCCAATCGCATCAACACGCCTGAAGTCGCCGAAGAGGTGCTGGGCGACGGCTGCGCCGACATGGTGTCGATGGCGCGCCCCTTCCTCGCCGATGCGGATTTCGTGGTGAAGGCGAAAGAGGGCCGCGCCGCCGAGATCGCACCCTGCATCGCCTGCAATCAGGCCTGTCTGGACCACACCTTCCAGGGCAAGGTCTCGAGCTGCCTCGTGAATCCGCGCGCCGCGCATGAGACCGAGATCGTCATCACCAAGACCGAGGCGCCGAAATCCGTCGCCGTCGTCGGCGCGGGCCCGGCGGGCCTGTCTGCCGCGATCACCGCGGGCGAGCGGGGCCATGCCGTGACGCTGTTCGACCGCGCCTCTGAACTCGGCGGGCAGCTGACCATGGCGCGCGCGATCCCCGGCAAGGAGGAATTCCACGGGCTCACCGACTGGTTCAAGACCATGATCGAGAAGACCGGCGTGACGGTGAAGCTGGAGACCGAGGCCACGCCCGATCTCCTCGCCCCCTTCGACGAGATCGTCATCGCAACCGGCGTGCAGCCGCGCGACCCGGAAATCCCGATCGAGGGCGGGCAGGTCGTGACTTATATCGACATCCTCAAGGGCCGCATCACCGCCGGCAAGCGCGTCGCGGTGATCGGCGCGGGCGGCATCGGATTCGATGTGGCCGAATTCCTGACCGTCACCGATAGCCCGACCCTCGATCTGGAAGAATGGAAGCGCGAATGGGGCGTCGGCGATCCGGCGCAGACGCCGGGCGGGTTGACGAAGCCCGAGCCCGAAGCCCCAGCCCGCGAAGTGACGCTACTGCAGCGCAAGAAGGAAAAGCTCGGCCGCCGCCTCGGCAAGACCACGGGCTGGGTTCACCGCGCGGCGCTGCATATGAAGGACGTGAAAATGATCGGCGGCGTGAATTACGAGAAGATCACCGCCGAGGGGCTGCATGTCACTTTTGGCGAGGCGCGCGAGAACCCGACGCTGATCGAGGCCGATACGGTGGTGCTCTGCGCGGGCCAACTCTCGGACCGCTCGCTGGCCGAACAGCTGATCGCGGCGGGTCGCAGCCCGCATGTGATCGGCGGCGCGGATGTGGCGGCGGAACTCGACGCGAAGCGCGCCATCGATCAGGGCACCCGGCTCGCCGCCGCGCTCTGATCAACTCTTCGGATTGGAAGAAATATCCCGGGGGGCTCGCATCGCGAGCGGGGGCAGAGCCCCCTCCGTCTTCAAATCTGTCGCCGTCCGGCGACCGGGGGGCAGAGCCCGCTCCCGGCCTCAGCTTGATCGCCACGCCCCGCCATCTGCGCCAAAGCGGCTCGCCAGATCGGCGACCAGCGCCATGTCCACCGCATCCAGCGGCCCCTCATGGCGCGGGCGGAAGCGCAGGCGGAAGGCTGGCAGGATCGTCGCGAGCGGCGCTTCCGGGTAGCCAAGGCTCGAGGCCAGTGCGAGGAAACTCTCGGGATCGACCGCGGGCGCAGCAGCGCCCCGCTCCGGCCAGATCGCCAGGCCCTGCCGCGCGAGGCGCTGCCAGTCGAAGCGCGGGCCCGGGTCGATCTTGCGCTCGGGCGCGAAATCCGAATGGCCAATGACGTTCTCGGGTGCAATTGCCCAGCGGCGCATGATCTGCGGAAGCAGCTCTTCCAGCGCGGCCATCAGCGGCTCGGGGAACGGACGATCGCCCTCGTTGTCCAGTTCGATACCGATCGAGCGCGAATTCACATCGCCCAGCCCCTGCCAGCTTCCCAAGCCCGCATGCCAGGCGCGCATCTCCTCTGGGACGAGCTGCTCGACCGAGCCATCACGCCCGATCAGCCAATGCGCGGAGACCTCCGCCTCGGGCAGGCAAAGGCGCGTCCGCGCGGCCTCGCAGGACCACATCGCGGTGTAATGGATAATGATCAGTTCCGGCACCGCCCCCTCGCGGCGCGGGCCGTAATTGGGCGAGGGCCAGTCGGCGCTCACTGGCGCGCGGTCTGGAACGGCGTCGGATCCCAGTCGCAGGCGAAACCGTCGCCATCGGGATCGAGGTTCAGCCGGTCTTTCTGCGGCCCGCCTGCGGAGAGGAAGGCGCGTTGCGCCTGATCGGCAGAGACGTATTTCGCGCAGGCCTTGCTCGACGAGGTCAGCTTGATGCCCGAGCGCTTGTAGACCGAGTCGCCCGGACGGTTGGACACCGATAGCGCATAGGCAGCGAGGTTCGGCCCCGAGCTGTCCTGATTGCTGATCGTGTTCTGCGCGGGCGCGCTGCTCGACGCGGTGGTGTCGAAGTTCGGCGAGCTGGCCATGGTGCTGGAACCGGCAGTGCTGTTCGACGCGTCGGTCTCCTGCAGCGCGGCCATCGCATCTGCCCCGATCGCGGCGCCGCTATTGTCGCTGCTGTCGGAGCTGGAGGTCGAAGGATTGTCGCCGATGGTGCCGCCCGCATCGATGGTCGGTGCGGAAAGCGCGTTGGTCGTGCCGGGCGTCGCCGTGCCGGTCGCGTTCAGCGGCGCGCCGGGCGCATCGGGGTTGGTCGAGCCGTTGTCGGTCGGCAGGACGCTTTGTGCCGAAGGCGGCACGATGGGCTGGCCGCGCAGTTCGGCCTCGCGACGGGCTTCGGGGCCGCTGTCGGGAATCGAAGAGATACAGCCCGAGAGGGCCAGAACGCCGCCGAGGATCGCGAGTGCCTGTTTCATGTTACCACCATTTCTCCGGTTTGGCCGAGAAGCCCGCGGCCTGTTCGAGGACGTGGGCGTGGTTCAGCAGATCGCCCTCTTCCCAGGGCCGCCCGATGAGTTGCAGCCCCAGCGGAAGGCCCTTGCTGTCCAGCCCGCACGGCACCGAAACGCCGGGAAGGCCTGCAAGGTTCACCGTCACGGTGAACACATCTTGCATATACATCTCGACCGGATCGGCGCCGTCCATCTCGCCCAGACCGAAAGCGGCAGACGGGGTGGCAGGCGTCAGGATCGAATCGATGCCCTGCGCGAAAACTTCTTCGAAGTCGCGCTTGATCAAGGCGCGCACTTTCCGGGCGCGGTTGTAATAGGCGTCATAGAAGCCTGCCGACAACACATAGGTGCCGATCATCACGCGACGCTGCACCTCGGGGCCGAAGCCTTCGGCGCGGGTCTTCTCGTACATGTCGACGATGCCCTCGCCTGCCGCGAGCTTGGCGCGGTGGCCGTAGCGCACGCCATCATAGCGCGCGAGGTTCGACGAGGCTTCCGCGGGAGCCACGACGTAATAGGCGGGCAGCGCGTATTTCGTATGGGGCAGCGAGATATCGACGATCTCGGCCCCCGCATCTTTCATCATCGCGATGCCGTCGTCCCAGAGCTTCTGGATCTCGGCGGGCATACCATCGATGCGGTATTCTTTCGGGATACCAATCTTCTTGCCGCGAATGTCGCCGGTCAGCGCGGCCTCGAAATCCGGGACCGGAATATCGGCGGAGGTCGAATCCTTCGGATCGTGCGAGCACATCGTGCCAAGCATGATCGCCGCGTCGCGCACCGATTTGGTCATCGGACCCGCCTGATCAAGCGAAGAGGCGAAGGCCACCACACCCCAGCGAGAGACCCGGCCATAGGTCGGCTTGATGCCGACGATGCCGGTGAAGGCGGCGGGCTGGCGGATCGAGCCGCCGGTATCCGTGCCGGTCGCGGCAAGGCACAGGTCGGCAGCCACAGCCGCGGCCGAACCGCCCGAAGACCCGCCCGGGGTCAGTTTCCGGTCATCGATCTTCCAGGGGTTCACCGCCGGGCCGTAGCAGGCGGTCTCGTTCGACGAGCCCATCGCGAATTCGTCCATCGACAGCTTGCCGAGCATCACCGCGCCCGCGTCCCACAGGTTCTGCGTGACGGTGGATTCGTATTCCGGCTTGAACCCGTCGAGGATGTTCGACGCGGCCTGCGTCGCCACGCCCTTGGTCGCGAAAAGATCCTTGATCCCCAGCGGGATGCCGCACATCGCGGGCGCGTCGCCCGACTTGATGCGCGCATCGGCGGCCTTGGCCTGCTCCAGCGCGATCTCAGGGGTCTTGTGCACGTAGGCATTCAGCGCGCCTGCGCCTTCGATTTCGCCCAGGCAGGCCTCGGTCAGCTCGACCGAAGTCACATCGCCCTTCTTGAGCGCATCGCGCGCGTCGGCAATCGTCAGTTTGTTCAGGCTCATTCGACCACCTTCGGCACGGCAAAGAAGCCCTCGCGGGCATCGGGGGCGTTCTTGAGGATTTTCTCGGGATAACCGCCATCGGTCACCTCGTCGACGCGGCGCTTGAGGCGCATCGGCGTCACGGAGGTCATCGGCTCGACGCCCTCAACGTCGACCTCGTTGAGCTGCTCCATGAAGGTCAGGATGCTGGAGAGTTCCTGCGCGAGCTCGGGCAGATGGTCTTCGGGCACCCGGATCCGGGCCAGATGCGCCACTTTGCGGGCGGTGTCGATATCGATGGACATGTGCTTCTCCGCTTGTCTTGGAAGGCGGTTTAGCCCGAGCCACTGGGGCTTTCAAGCGCCGCGCCCCGGCATCGGCGCGCCCCTGCCCTGTCCCACGCGAATTTGCGCGCTAATCTTGGAACATGCGCAGGGCTTATACGTCACCCTGTCACAACCGAAGTGCCTAACGGAGGAAATCCATATGAAACTCATCTGGCTCGGCCATTCCGGCTTCCGCATCGAAACCGGCGACGCCGTGATCCTGCTCGATCCGTTCCTCACCGGCTCGCCGGTCTTTCCCGACGACAAGCGCGGCGAGGCGATCGAGGGTGCGACGCATCTGCTGCTGACCCACGGCCACGGCGATCACGCTTCGGACGCGGTGCCGATCGCGAAGGAACTGGATATCCCGATCTACTGCATCCACGAGCTGTCGATCATGCTCGGTGCCGAGGGGGCCGAGACGGTCGGTTTCGGCAAAGGCGGCACGGTCGATCTGGGCGGTGTGAAGGTCACGATGGTGAACGCGACCCATTCCGCCTCGGTCGATTACAAGGACGGCAACCCGGCCTATGCGGGCCAGCCCGCGGGCTTCATGATCGAGGCCGAGGGCCACACGATCTACGTCAGCGGCGATACCGACATCATGGCCGACATGGACTGGATGGGTGAACTGCACAATCCCGATATCGGCATCCTCGCGGCGGGCGGCCATTTCACGATGGACATGAAGCGCGCGGCCTGGGCGTCGAAGAAGTATTTCAACTTCAAGACGGTCATACCCTGCCACTACAAGACCTTCGATGCGCTGGAGCAATCCGCGCAGGCGCTGATCGACGGTCTGCCGGGGGTGGATGTCATCGAACCCGAGATGCTCAAAGCGATCGAAATATAAGCTGCAGCCCGCCGGGCGAGGGCTGGCTTTGCTTGCAGCCTGAAGCCCGGCGCGCTAGCTTCTCGCCCGGATCGGGAGGCCGAATAGATGTCAGACTTACTGTCCTTCAAGGAGATGTGCGAGCGGTTCGACGTGACCCCGCGCACGCTGCGCTATTACGAGTATATCGAGCTTCTCAATCCCCAGAAGGAAGGCCGCTCGCGCTATTACGGCCCGCGCGAAATCGCGCGGATGACGTTGATCTTGCGCGGGCGTCGATTTGGCTTCTCGCTCGAGGAGTTGCGCCAATGGCTGCTGATCTATGATCAGCAAGGCACCGAAGAGCAGAACCGCGTCTGGGTCGAACTGGCCGACCGGCAGCTTGACGTGCTGACGCGACAACGCGAAGAATTGGACGCGGCAATCGACGACCTCCGACAATTGCGTGATCAGGTTCAGGACACTCTTGATTCTTGAGCCTGAAATGCATTCCTTAACGTCAGCGAGGTCGTGTGAACGCCTTGTGAGCTTGACGATTATGGCCAGTTTCGACGAAAGAAACTTGCTTTACCGTACGGTAAAAATTCCCTGACATTACGTCATTGGATTCGTGACGCCACGTTACGGTGACGCGAACGTAAAGAAGTCTTGTATTGTGACTGCGGACAGACGATCTGCCGCGTCGCATTACGCAAAGGAAACGCGAGGCAGAGAGTATGACCGACACAGTAATGACGATCCGCGAGATGTGCGATGCCTTCGAGGTGACCCCGCGCACCCTGCGGTTCTACGAAAGCAAGGAGTTGCTGTTTCCCATTCGCGAGGGACAGAAACGGCTGTTTACGCGGCGCGACCGCGCCCGGCTAAAACTGATCCTGCGCGGCAAACGTTTCGGGTTTTCGCTGGAGGATATCCGCCAGCTGCTGGACCTCTACGAGATGGGCGACAAGCAGAAGACGCAGCTGAACGAGACGATCAAGCTCGCACAGCAACGTCTGGAGGAAATGACGCGCCAACGCGAGGAACTGGGTCAGGCGATCGACGAACTGGCCAGTCAGATCGAGTGGGCGGAGAAGGAACTGGAGAAGGCGCGCCACGACGACGCGGCCTGATCCGCGACGACTAAAGGGAGCGAACCATGTCGAGCTTTATCGCCAACACCAAAGACATGCAGTTTGTGCTGCATGACCTGCTCAAGGTTTCGGATTCGGACGTGCCGGGTTACGAAGAAATGGACCGCGACTTCACCGAGGCCGTTCTCGACGCTGCGGGCAAGGTCTCGTCGGAGGTGCTGGCCCCGCTGAACGAGGTGGGCGACAAGGAAGGCTGCGTGCTCGAAAACGGCGTGGTCCGCACGCCCAAAGGGTTCGACAAGGCATTCGAGGCAATGAAAGAGGGCGGCTGGACCGCGCTCGACTGCGATCCTGAATTCGGCGGTCAGGGCATGCCCTACCTGCTGAACTGCGCGGTGGGCGAGATGTTCGTCTCGGCCAACATGGCCTTCAACATGTACCAGGGCCTGACCCACGGCGCCTATTCGGCGATCCACACCCACGGCACGGACGAGCAGAAGCAGACCTATCTGCCGAAGATGGTCACCTGCGACTGGACCGGCACGATGAACCTGACGGAGCCCCATTGCGGGACCGATCTGGGTCTCATGCGCACCAAGGCCGAGCCGCAGGATGATGGCTCCTACGCGATCACCGGCACCAAGATCTTCATCTCGGCGGGCGATCATGACCTGTCGGATAACGTGATCCACCTCGTGCTGGCGAAAGCGCCGGGCGGTGGCGAAGGCACCAAGGGCGTCTCGCTCTTCATCGTGCCGAAATTCCTCGTCAACGAGGACGGCTCGCTGGGCGAGCGCAACTCGCTCTCGGTCGGCAAGCTCGAAGAGAAGATGGGCATCCACGGCAACGCGACCTGCGTCATGAACTACGACGGCGCGAAGGGCTGGCTGCTGGGCGATCTCCACAAGGGGATGCGCGCGATGTTCACCATGATGAACGAAGCGCGTCTCGGCGTCGGCCTTCAGGGCTATGCCGTGGCCGAAGCCGCCTATCAGGAAGCCGTGGCTTACGCGAAGGACCGCATTCAGGGTCGCGATGTGACCGGTGTGAAGGCGCCCGAGAAGGCCGCCGATCCGATCATCGTGCACCCGGACGTGCGCCGGATGCTGATGGACCAGAAGAGCTTCGTAGAGGGCGCCCGCGCCTTCACCTTCTGGGGCGCGCATCTGATCGACCGCTCCCATGCGCTCAACGACGCCGAAGCCGAAGGTCTGATCTCGCTGATGACCCCGGTCATCAAGGGCTTCCTTACCGACAAGGGCTTCGAGACCGCCGTCTCCGCGCAGCAGGTCTTCGGTGGCCACGGCTATACCGAAGACTGGCCGATGTCGCAGCATGTGCGCGACGCGCGCATCGCGATGATCTACGAGGGCGCCAACGGCATTCAGGCACTCGACCTCGTGGGCCGCAAGCTCGCAGCCGACGGTGGCAAGCACGTCATGGCCTTCTTCGAGATGGTCAAGGCAGAGTGCAAGTCGCATGACGACGATGAGCGGATGAAGCCCTTCACCGATGCGCTGAAGAACGCCTCCAAACAGCTTCAGACCGCGGGCATGTTCTTCATGCAGAACGGCATGAAAAACCCGAACGCGGCGCTGTCGGGCAGCTATGACTTCATGCACCTGATGGGCCACGTCTGCCTCGGCCTGATGTGGACGCGGATGGCGAAAGCCGCCTTCACTGCGCTCGACAACGGGGCGTCGGACACCGCCTTCTACGAAGGCAAGATCGCGACGGGCCGCTACTACATGGCGCGTCAGCTTCCGGCCTGCGCCATGCATCTGGCGCGGATCGAGAGCGGTGCGGACCCGGTCATGGCGCTGACCGACGACCAGTTCTGAGACGAACGGATCAAACGAAAATGAACGGCGGGCCTCGGCCCGCCGTTTCAATTTTCGATCACCGCCATGTCAGGCGAAGTGTAGCGCCGGGCGATTGTTTTGCGGCCATGCAGGTCTAACCTCGGAATCTCAACCGAGACACGATTCCCGCCGAGCCCCGCCGCCATGTATCTCAATAACGCAGAAACCCACCGCCGATACGATGCCGCGCTCGCAGAGCTGCGGGCGCGGGGCGTGTTCCGCTCGACCCGTCCTTCCATGGGCGCGCGGGTACTGCATTGGCTGGGCTTCGAGCCGCGCCCGATTCCCTATCTCGACTGGAAGCAGAACCTGCTGATCTTCGGCGCCGGGTTCGCGGTGGCGCAGCTCCTCGTGGATCATCTGCTGAGCGCGACGGAGGGCATGTCCTACGCGCCGCATCTGGTAACGCTGGTGATCTCGGCGCTCGCCTTCGGGGCGCTGATGGCGCTGTGGCAGATCCACCGCAAGAACAAGCTCGGGCTGAGCGATTGGGACGACCTCTAGGCGCGGTCCCGATGCTTGGCTTCGGAGCAAGGGCGGTCTGGCCAGCGCGCAGGTTTCTTCCTAAGCTGCGCGCAACCTGACGCGCCTTCCCGCGCTACATTGCCCCGGAGCCTGAATGCCCAAACGACTGCGCCTGACCCGTCGCTTTCCCGTCGCCATGACCAATGACGCCTATCGCAGCCTCAACCGCTTCGCGCAGGAGGCGGAAATCACGCCCGACGAGGCGCTGACCTTCCTGTTCGAGCATTTCAACTCCGTCACCCACGAGGAAAATCTCAACCACCGCCTGCGGCTGTTCAAGGCCGAGCTTGGCGAGCGCAAAGCCTGATTTCGAAAGGACATCCATGACCCGCCTGTCTCTCGCTTTCGCTGTCGCATCCCTTGCCGTCTCGGCCCTGCCCGCCTTTGCCTTCGACTCCGCCGACCGCAACGCTGTCACGCAGGAGGTCGCGGGCTTCACCAAGGCGGTGGAAGAGAAGGACTACTCGGTCTTCTTCGACACGGTGCCGCCGAAGATGATGCAGGCCATCGCGGATCAGACGGGCGTACCGAAAGAACAGCTCGAAGAGATCATGCGCAAGCAAATCAACGACGCGATGGCCTCGGTCACGATCGACGAGTTCGAGATGAACACCAACGAAATGAAAACCGGCGAGACGTCTTCGGGCCGGGCCTATGCGCAGATTCCGACATCGACGGTGATGGAGGTGCCCGATATGGGCAAGGTGCGCTCGACCAATACCACGCTGGCGCTGCAGGATGGCGAGGAATGGTATCTTGTGCGCATCGACAGCCCGGCGCAGATCGCAGTATTGCGCAAGGTGTATCCCGATTTCGAGGGAATCGAGTTTCCCAAGGGAACGATGCAGGCGGTGCGCTAACCGCGCCGCTCCTCTCGCTTTTTCCGTGCTTTCCGTTCACGTCCGTTCACCTCTTGCAACGGAACGTCACCCTCTCCCTCGCGTTGGACGCAACGTCGTGATCGAATGACGTTGCGGCGGAATGCCCACGAGGGGCTTACGTTCGCGTCACTTAGGGGCCAGATTGGCATCGTGATCAGGGAGGACCGCAACGAATGGCGGCACAACTTTATTGCTTCGGAGAGTCGGGGAACGCTTACAAGGCGGCGCTGACGATGGAATTGGCGGGCTACGACTGGGAGCCGGTCTATGTCGATTTCTTCAACGGCGAGGCGCGCAGCGCCGAATACCAGGCGCTGAACGAAATGGCCGAGGCGCCCGTCTTCAAAGAGGGCGACCTGACCCTGTCGCAATCCTGCGTCATCCAACTTCACATCGCGGAGCAGACCGGCAAATTCCTCGCCGAGGACCGCAACGAAATGCTGCGCTGGATGTTCTGGGATGCGCAGAAAGGCTCGGGCCAGCAAGGCGGGTTGCGCTTCCTGATGAACTTCCTGCCCGAAGACAAGCGTCCGCAAGAGGCGATCGGCTGGCTCAAGGGCCGCGTGCTGACCGCGATCAAGACGCTGGAGAAACACATGGAGGGTCGCGACTGGGTCGTCGGCGACCAGCCCAGCTTGGCCGATTTCGCCTGCTGCGGCTATCTCTACTACCCCGAGCCCTTTGGGTTCGACCGCAAGGAATTCCCCAATATCGACCGTTGGCTGGATGGCATTGCTGCCCTGCCCGGTTGGAAACACCCCTATGATTTGATGCCCGGCAATCCTTCCGACCGGGCGTGAGGAGGAACCATGACGGAAGCCTATATCTATGACGCAGCCCGCACTCCGCGGGGCAAGGGCCGCAAGGACGGCTCCTTGCACGAGGTCAGCTCGGTCGCGCTGTCCGCGCGGCTGCTGAACGCGGTGGCCGAGCGCAACAACCTCGAAGGCCATGCGGTCGAGGACGTAATCTGGGGCAACGCGACCCAGGTGATGGAGCAGGGCGGCTGCCTTGCGCGCTCGGCGGTGCTTCTGTCGGATCTCGACGAGCGCATCCCGGGCCTGTCGATCAACCGCTTCTGCGCCTCGGGCATGGAAGCGGTGAACCTCGCCGCGAACCAGGTGCGCGGCGGCGCGGGCATGGGCTACATCGCAGGCGGCGTCGAGATGATGGGCCGTGTCGCGATGGGCTCGGACGGCGCGGCAATCGCCGTGGACCCGTCGCTCGCGATGAAGACCTATTTCGTCCCGCAGGGCATTTCGGCTGATATCATCGCCACCGAATACGGCTTTAGCCGCGAAGACGTCGACGCGCTCGGCGTGGAATCGCAGCGCCGTGCGGCGGAGGCGATCAAGGAAAACCGTTTCGCAAAATCCATCGTGCCGGTGAAGGACCAGAACGGTTTGACCATTCTCGAGCAGGACGAATTCCCGCGTCCGGGCACGACGATGGAATCGCTCGGCAGCCTGAAGCCGTCCTTCAAGGAAATGGGCGAGGTCATGCCCGGCTTCGACAAGGTCGCGATGCTGAAATACCCGCACCTCGATCACATCAACCACGTCCATCACGCCGGCAACTCCTCGGGCATCGTGGACGGGGCCGCCGCCGTGCTGATCGGCAACAAGGAATTCGGTGAGGCGCATGGCCTCAAGCCGCGCGCGCGCATCCGTGCCACCGCGAAGATCGGCACCGATCCGACGATCATGCTGACCGGCCCGGTGCCCGTGACCGAGAAGATCCTCGCCGATTCGGGCATGTCGATCTCCGACATCGACCTGTTCGAGGTGAACGAGGCGTTTGCTGCTGTCGTGCTGCGCTTCATGCAGGCCTTCCAGGTCGACGCATCGAAGGTCAACGTCAACGGCGGCGCGATCGCGCTTGGCCACCCGCTCGGCGCCACCGGCGCGATCATCATCGGCACGCTGCTGGACGAGCTCGAACGCCGCGACCTGAACACCGGTCTGGCCACGCTCTGCGTTGCGTCCGGCATGGGCGCCGCGACCATCATCGAGCGCGTGTGAGGGAGGAACAAATGGCTGATTTCAAATACGAACTTGGCAGCGACGGCGTTGCCGTCATCACTTGGGACGTGCCCGAGAAGTCGATGAACGTGATGAGCATGGAGGGCTTCGCGCTTCTCGACAGCTTCATCGACAAGGCGCTGGCGGATGACGCCGTGAAGGGTGTCGTGATTACCTCCGGCAAGCCCGATTTCGCGGGCGGCATGGACCTCAACGTCATCGCGCAGATGCGCGAAGGCGGCGCTCAGGCGATCTTCGACGGCGTGATGCAGATGCACCATGTCCTGCGCAAGATCGAGCGCGCCGGCATGGACCCGAAGACCAACAAGGGCGGCAAGCCGATCGCGACCGCAATCCCCGGCACCGCGCTCGGCATCGGTCTGGAACTGCCGCTGTCGACGCACCGCACTTTTGTCGCGGACAATCCGAAGGCGAAGATCGGCCTGCCCGAGATCATGGTCGGTATCTTCCCCGGCGGCGGCGGCACCACCCGCGTCTCGCGCAAGCTCGGCGCGATGGCGGCGGCGCCCTTCCTGCTGGAAGGCAAGCTCTCGGACCCCAAGAAGGCGAAAGCTGCGGGCCTGATCGACGAGGTCGTCGAGGATCCGCTGGCCTCCGCGAAGGAATGGGTGCTGAACGCCAAAGACGCCGATCTGGTCAAACCGTGGGATGCGAAGGGCTTCAAGATGCCCGGCGGCGCACCCTATCACCCGGCGGGCTTCATGACCTTCGTCGGTGCTTCCGCGATGGTGCATGGCAAGACCGCGGGCGTCTATCCGGCGGCCAAGGCGCTGCTCTCGGCGGTCTATGAAGGCGCGCTCGTGCCCTTCGATCAGGCGATCAAGATCGAGGCGCGCTGGTTCACCAACGTTCTGCTGAACCCGTCGTCGACCTCGATGATCCGTTCGCTCTTCATCAACAAGGGCGCGCTGGAGAAGGGCGCGAACCGTCCCGACGTGTCGGACCAGAGGGTGAAGAAGGTCGGCATCCTCGGCGCGGGCATGATGGGCGCAGGCATTGCCTATGTCTCAGCCAAGGCCGGTATCGAAGTCGTGCTGATCGACAACAGCCAAGAGGCCGCCGATCGCGGCAAGTCCTATTCCGAAGGCATCCTCGACAAGGGCATCTCGCGCAAGAAGGTCACCGAAGAGGGCAAGGCGAAGACGCTCGGCCTGATCAAAGCGACCACGGATTACGCCGCCCTTGAGGGTTGCGACCTGATCGTGGAAGCGGTGTTCGAAGATCCGGGCGTCAAAGCCGAGGTCACCAAGAAGGCCGAAGCCGTGATTCCGCAGGATGCGATTTTCGCGACCAACACCTCGACCCTGCCGATCACCGAGCTGGCCAAGGCCAGCGCACGCCCCGAGCAGTTCATCGGCATCCACTTCTTCTCGCCCGTCGACAAGATGATGCTGGTCGAGATCATCAAGGGCGCCGAGACCGGTCCGGTGGCCGTGGCCAAGGCGCTCGACTTCGTGCGCCAGATCCGCAAGACGCCGATCGTGGTGAACGACGCGCGCTTCTTCTACGCCAACCGCTGCATCATCCCCTATATCAACGAGGGGATTCGCATGGTGGCCGAAGGGGTGAACCCGACGCTGGTGGAACACGCCGCGACTATGGTCGGCATGCCGCTCGGACCGCTGCAGCTGGTAGACGAGACCTCGATCGACCTCGGCGTGAAGATCGCGAAGGCCACCAAGGCGGCGATGGGCGATGCCTATCCCGATGAGGCGGTCGATGACGTTCTGTTCTGGATGGCCGACGAAGGCCGGATGGGCCGCAAGTCGAACGCGGGCTTCTACGAGTATGACGACAAGGGCAAACGCCAAGGCCTCTGGGAAGGTCTCGACGCCAAGTTCCCGCGCGCCGACGAGCAGCCCGACGTGCATCACGTGCAGCATCGCCTGCTGATGGCGCAGGTGCTGGAAGCCGTGCGCGCCTTCGAGCAGGGCGTGCTGGAAGACATCCGCGAGGGTGACGTGGGCGCGATCCTCGGCTGGGGCTTCGCCCCGTGGTCGGGTGGCCCGTTCTCGTGGCTCGACATCCTCGGCGCCGGCAAGGCGGTGGAGATCTGCGAGGCGCTCACCGCGCAATACGGTCCGCGCTTCGAAGCCCCCGCCCTGCTGCGCGACATCGCAGCCAAGGGTGACACCTTCTATGGTCGTTTCGGCGACGGTCAGGCCGCGAAAGCCGCCTGATCCGACGGCGCCAGAAAACCAGAACGCCGGGACCGAAAGGCCCCGGCGTTTTTCTATGCGCGCGCCTTCCTCTGCGCCGAAGCGTTCGCCTATTCCCGGGCAAAGGAAAACGCCGCACCCTGGTCTGGGGTGCGGCGTTCGGCCTGTCAGAATTTCAGGAGGGGATCAGGCCGGGCTATCACTCTGCCGCGTAAGCATGTGCGGTCAGATCTTCGTCGATCAGCCCCGCGACGATCGAGCGCGCCATCTCGAGCGACAGCGTCTCGTAGTTCGGGCCTGCATCATCGTCGAAGAGCGCTTCGAGCCGGTGGCTGTTGACCGAACCGCAATGGACCATGCCAGAACCATTAGCGTAGACGATCTCCTCCTCCTCAAACTCCAGCACGATCACGTCGATCGGACGGTGGGGTGTAATCCGATCGATCCCGCGATAGCCTTCAAGTGCCGAAGCGGGGATCACGGCGAAGGGGTCACCGTAAATTGCCTCGGCCATGTCGCTTTCCACCATCATGTTCTGTTCAGGCAAAAGCAGCATCGGGGTTTTGTTGCCCAACGCGCCGACCGGCACGGCGAGCGGCTTGCGATGGTCCGGGCAACGCCCGTGACCGAGCCAGAGTTGAGTCCGTTTGACGTCCGCGACGGGACGCAGGCCACTGTCGAAAGTCATGACCATGTCACCGGCTGCGATCGCTTCCACCGGGCGCCAGCCCATGGCGGTGGCGATGCGCGTTCCGGCGACGATTCCCGACGCAGCTCCGTTGTCGAGCATTCGCCCGGAGGTTGCGCCCGCCAGAGCGGTATCAAAGGCGCAATCGTCGTCCCAGGTCGTCGTTGCACTGCGGGTCATGTCGGTCTTCCTTCTGAAAGTCGGCGAGGCCATTTCTTGGTCCTACCCAGATCAATTGATTCCTAGGGAGTTTCCGGGGCCGAAAGGTGACCGAAATGTGGCAAACCTATACTTTCGGACAGTAAGTTGCTCACGGACCCGTGATTGACCTATCTTTTTGGATAGGGGACACGCTCGATTGACCTATCTTTTTGGATAGGGACGCGTTCACCGGCCGTAAGAATGGCCCAAAATGCGTCGCAATCTGCAATCGCGCGAAAATTTAGAATCGGTAATCGAACCGCGCGATGTCTTCGGCACAGAGTTTTGAAACCACTTCAGCGTCGACATCCGAAAAATACTCGCGCCAGTTGCGCTTCCGCGCGGAAATGTTGGATCGCGCGAAGGGCGTCACGGAAAACCCCAGATGCGTCGCGAGAGGTGCGGCATCGGCCTCTACATCTTCAAGGCGAATATAAAGGTCGCAAATCTCCTCCCCGTCCGGCAGCCGCATGTAGCTGCCATAAGGGGCCGCCGCGAGCGATGCCTGGGTGTGCGGATGGTTTATGAAGTCCGAAAAGCTGAGTGATTTTGCTAACGCCACGGCCGGATGCGTCATCTGCTGCTCGCGCAACCAATGGTAGTAGCTGACGACCCGATCCCACGGGTTCCGCACAAGTGTGAAAGTGAAATAGGCCCGAGCCTGCTCTTCTGTATAGAGCCCCAGCCCGTCGCTCAGCGTGGAATGCTTCCAAAGCCGCCCTCGCGTCTCGCGGCCCGCCAGCCTGCGTTTGCGCCGCTGCGCCTTGGGCGTGTCTCCGATCAGAAGATCGTCCGCCATGGCGCGGTCCTCCAACGCGAGCGTCAGCGCCGTGCCGCCCGTCTTCGGGATGTGAACGAAGATATAGCGACGGCCATGCGAAACGATCATGCGCGAGACACTATCTCTGACGAAAGATGACGCAAACCCTCTTTCCTTTCGCGCGGAGCCGCCTGAAGATGCCCGAACAATTGAGGAGGAGGTTTTCATGGGCTGGCTTGCCGACGAGACGGGTTTGGAGAAATGCGCGGCGAATTACGCCCCGCTTACACCTTTGTCGCATCTCAACCGCGCGCTGGAGGTCTTCCCCGAGCGACCGGCGGTGATCTACGGCAGCCGCTCTTATAATTACGTCGATTACCACGCGCGCGTGAGCCAGCTCGCCTCGGCGCTCAAGGCGCGCGGCGTGAACTCGGGTGACGTGGTAGCGACGATCCTGCCCAACACCCTGCCGCAGATCGAAGCGCATTTCGGCGTGCCCGCCTGCGGCGCGGTGCTGAACGCGATCAACACACGGCTCGATGTCGATACCGTCGCCTATATCTTCGAACATGGCGGCGCGAAGATCGTGCTCTGCGACGTGGCCTTCCTGCCGGTGGCCGAAGAAGCCGTGAAGAAGATGAAAGGCCCCGCGCCGCAGATCGTGGAGGTGGCCGACCCCGATCACGGGTTCGAGCCGACCGGGCATTACCTCGAATACGAGGCGCTGGTGGCCGAGGGGGACCCGATGTTCGACTGGATCATGCCGGAGGACGAATGGGAGAGCATCGCGCTCAACTACACCTCCGGCACGACCGGCAAGCCCAAAGGCGTCGTCTATCACCACCGCGGCGCCTATCTCTCGACGCAGGCGAACGCGATCTCGTGGCGGATGCAGCTTTACCCGGTTCTGCTGACCATCGTGCCGCTGTTCCATTGCAACTCCTGGACCCATAGCTGGATGGCCCCGATGATGGGCGGCACGGTCGTCGGCTGCCGGGACGTGACCGCGAAGAACATCTATGACGCGATCGCCGATCACGGGGTGACGCATTTCGGTGGCGCGCCGATCGTGCTCAACACCATCGTCAACGCCAAGGACGAGCATCGCCGCCCCTTCGATCACGTGGTCGAAGTCTTCACCGCCGGCGCCCCGCCGCCCGCCTCGACGCTGGCCGCGATCGAACCGCTGGGGTTCAACGTCACGCAGGTCTATGGGCTGACCGAAACCTACGGGCCTGCCGTCGAATGCACCTGGAAGCCCTCCTGGGACGGCGCAACCGGCGAGGAACGTGCCGAACTGAAGGCGCGCACGGGCGTGTCGATGCCGATGCTCGAACAGGTCACCGTTCACGATCAGGGCAAGGAGGTCGCCCGCGACGCTCAGCATCTGGGCGAGATCGTCTTCCGCGGCAACATGGTGATGAAGGGCTACTTCAAGAACCCGCAGGCGACGCGCGAGGCCTTCGAGGGCGGCGTGTTCCACTCCGGCGACATCGCCTTCATGCATCCCGACGGCTACATCAAGATCACCGACCGCGCGAAGGACATCATCATCTCGGGCGGGGAGAACGTCTCCTCGGTCGAGGTGGAAGGCGTGATCTGCGCCCACCCGGCGGTCTCGCTCGCCTCGGTCGTGGCGAAGCCCGACGAGACCTGGGGCGAGGTGCCCTGCGCCTTCGTCGAGCTGAAGGAGGGCAAGGAGGCGACGGAAGAGGAGTTGATCAAGTTCTGCCGCGAGCGGCTCGCGGGCTTCAAGACGCCCAAGCGCGTGGTCTTCTCCGAACTGCCGAAAACCTCGACCGGGAAGATCCAGAAATTCGAGCTGCGGGCCGTGGCCAAGCTGCTCGACGCGTAGGTCTTTCTTCTACGCGTGCGCGCGCCCGCGCGAGGGCGCGCGTAAAAGGCTCAGCTTTCGCTCTCGGCGCAATGCTGGCGGAAGGCGCGCGACAGCATGTCCAACTCGGTGCGCAGCAGGTCGATCTCGGCGCGCAGATCACCCGCGAGCGGCGCGCCTGCTACCAGAGAGAAGCGGTCGATCACCTCGCCATCCGATTTGCGGCAGACGAGGAAGGTCAGTACCCCCTCACTCAGCAACTCCGCCGGGATCGGCTGCGAGAGGCGCCAGTCGCCCGGCTCGCCAGTCAGCAACAGCCCTTCCAGCACCTCGCCCTGATGGCGCACCTCAAGATCGGGCGTCTCTTTCTCGTGGCTCACCGCCTCCCAGCGCCCGGCCTTGATCCGCGAATTTTCCAGCATCCTCGCCTCCGTCACAGCTCGGCGCGCGGGTAGCGCGCGAAGGTGAGATCGCGGATCACCACCTCGTTCATCCGTGGGTTTTCGAAAATCAGGTCGACCCATACCTTTTCCAACCGCCGCTCGTTCATCCGCGTATAGGCCAGATCGAATTCGACATAGCGCGCGCCCTCGCCTTGGGGCAATTCGCGCACCAGCTGCTCCGAATTGGGGCCGTGCTTGATGTTGAGGCGGCAGAACACCTCCAGTTCCCGCTCGCACTCCAGCTGCATCTCCAACCGGATGAGATGGTTGAGTTGCAGCCCGCCAAGGGCGGCATCGGGCAGGTCGAGCACCAGCGACAGGAACGAGCCTTCGAAGCGCAGCACATCGAGCCGCAGCCCGAACGGCGCGAGCGTCTCGCCCTTGGTATTACGGATCTGGCGCAGCGTTATCTCGGACCGAGGGCAGTCATGGAACAGGGTGAGGTCATCGCCAAGCTTGTCGCGACTTTGCGCCCCCGCGACACCGTGCGGATGCGCCTTCACCCGCCAGAGCAGCGGACGCCACGCCCAGTCACTGCCGGCGGGCTTGCGAACCGACGTATCACCGGGAAAGGCCGTCAGCCGCTGCTCGGTCGCGCGGAGCACCGTGTCGAGCTCGTTGCGCAGCGCGCGCGCCCGGGCGCGCAGACTGCGCAGTCCATCAGGCCCAAGCGTGGACACCGTGGACGCCGCATCGCGCCAGCGCCGCAAGCTGCGCCGCTCGGCAATCCGTTGCAACAGCGATCCGCCGTTTCGCCCCGCCATGTCCCGCCCTTCTTTCCCGTCCTGCCGTTGCCGCTTGCGGCATCACAGCAGTTATTCCTTATCAGCGGATTCTGAGAAAGGGAAATTTCCGGGCGAAGTCATCATGTTCCGGCGTGGCGACGCGCGCTCGGAGCGTCAGGTCCGCACGGTCAGTTCGCGGCGCGGATCGCGGCGATGAATTTCTCCAGCAACTGGCGCTGCTGGGCGTAGCTCAATTCGCCTTCCTTCAGCGGCATAACCGACAGCGCGGTGATCCGCCCGCCAAGCGCGGTGACGCCCCGCAGATAGGTCTTGGCGATCGGCGGCCCGCCGGTGCCGGAGCGATCCTCGACCCGCAGCAGCAAGGTGCCATCGGCGATATCGGTGCCCTTGATAGTGACGTCGCCCGCCTCGCCAGATCGCGACAGCGCCGCCCGCCCAATCTCGGAATGGAAGAAATCGCCGATCTTCTTGAGCCGATCCCGTGACAGCTTGCCGGAGCCATCCTCCAGCGCGGGCGGCCCGACGGTGACGCTCAGCAGCGCGGGCTCTGACGCATGGGCATCCTCGGCATTGCGCGAGATTGCAGCGCAATTGCCGAACAGCGCGAACCCCCCCGCACCGGAATTGCGCAGGCTTTTCGGATCGACGCACCAGCCCTTCGGCGCGGCTACCGTCAGCGCGCCATTCGCGAGCGTGGTGCGGGCCTTCGCGACCTGCGCCGAACCGAAGGCTGTCGGCTGACACCCCGCCAGCAATCCGGTGCCCCCCAGCGCGAGGGCGAGGGGGGCCAAAAGACGCGACGAGCGGTGTTTGACAGCAGAAATCATGAGTTTTGAGATAGCCTCAGGGCCCTCAACGCGCAAGTCTGCCGGGGCTCGCCGCACTGCGGCTGCGCGGGGTTCAGCCCAATGTGATCCGACGCGCAGCTGCCGCGCCATCCTCCGGATCGTGGCTGACCATCAGGCAAGGGATCCGCTCGGCCGCGAGATGCCGCAGCGTGAAACTGCGGATCTCGGCCCGCAACTCCGCGTCGAGCGCGGCGAAGGGTTCGTCGATCAACACCGCGCGGGGCCGGGCAAGCAGCGTGCGCATCAGCGCCGCACGGGTGCGCTGCCCGCCCGACAGCGTCGCCGGATCGCGATCAGCCATGCCCGCAAGCCCGGCCTGTTCCAATGCCGCCTCGACCGCCGCGCGCCGGGCCGCCTTGCCCTTCACCTGCCCGGGCAACCCGAAGGCCAGATTGTCGCCCACCGAGAGATGCGGGAAAAGCTGCGCCTGCTGAAACAGCATCCCGATGCCGCGTTTCTCGGCGGGCAGCTGCTTGACGCTTTCGCCATCGAGCAGCACATCGCCCGAGGCCGTGAACCCACGCGGCAGGTGCCCGCCGATATGGGCGAGCAGGCTCGACTTGCCGATCCCGGACGGCCCCATCAGGCAGACGGTCTCTCCGGGCGCCACGACCAGCGACAGCGGCGCGAAGAGCGGCGCGGAGGTGCCGGGCGCGGTCAGGCTCAGATCGATCAGCTCGAGGCTCATGCCACTCCTCCGCGCAACCCGCGCCGATTGCGATGCCACCATGCCGGCACGGCGAGCGCCAGCGCGAAACCCAGCCATGGCAGCGCCGCCTGCATGAGCGCGAGGATCGCGGCCAGCCGCCGATCCGCCCCCGAGGCCAGCGCGACAGCTTCGGTCGCCAGCGCCTGAACGCGCCCCGCCCCGGGCAGCAGAACTGCGAGATATTGCGCGACCGACACTGCGATCCCGATCGCCGCCGCCGCACAGATCGGACCGAGCAGCATCGGCAGCTTGATCCGCAGCAGGCGTCGCGTCGGCCCGGCCCCGAGGCTCGCCGCACTGGCGAGATGCGCCGGGTCGAGCGCGCGCCACGGCCCGGCCAGCGCGATCATCACATAGGGAAAGACGAACAGCAGTTCGGCCCATGTCACCGCGACCGGCCCGGGCGGCAGGCCGAGCCAGAGGAACCCCGTCGTCAGCCCCTGCAGAAACCCGATCTGCGGCAGCAAAAGCGGCAGGACGATCAAGGCGCCGAGCGGCAGGCGCTTGCCGGAGCGATCCTCGCTTTCCAACCAGAGCATCGCGAGGATCACCGCCAGCCCGGTCGAGACCAGCGCAAGGGACAAGCTGGTCAGAGCGGGCCCTGCCCAATCCGCGCTGGCCCAGCGTTTGAGCGTCAGATCGGCGGGCATGGCATCGGGAAAGCGCCAGAAGCTCGCGAGGCTCCACAGGATCAGCGCGCCGAGCGATCCGATCGCCAGCAGACCGCCCGCCCCGATCAGGCCAGCGCCGCTCCAGTTTCGCCGCGAGGTGCCGCGATTCCCAGTGCGGATCGCCGTCTTGCCCAGCCGTGCCACCGCGCGCTCGCCGGCCATCCAAAGCGCCGCACTCGCACCCATCACCGCCAGCAGGATCACCGCCAGCGCCGAGGCGGGCACCGCCTGCGCGGGATCCGGCGCGCTGTAGAGTCGCAGGATCCGCACGGCCAGCGTCGGCGGGTTCGACGGCCCGAGGATCAGCGCCATGTCCACGACCGACAGCGAGAAGGCCAGTACGATCAGCGCCGGCAGGCGCAGCGCCGGGTAAAGCTGCGGCCAGACGATCCGCGCCCAGACGCGCCCCGGCGCGTAGCCAAGCGCACGCCCCGCCGCCATCTGTGCCGCCACCGGTCGCTGCGCGACGGCCACCAGCGTCATCAACGTCAGGAACGGCACCTCTTTCAGCATCAGCCCGACGATCAGCGACAGCCCCCACGGATCGCCCACCGTCACGATCTGCGGCGGCAAGTCCCAGCCAGTCGCCCAGGGCGAGATCAACCGCGCGGCCCAGCCCGAGGGCGCGATCAGGAAGGCCAGCCCGATCGCCAGCGCCGCATGGGGCACCGCGAGCAGAGGCGTCAGCCAGCGCGACGCCGATTGCCGCGTCACCAGCCAGCGCGCGAGCGGGATCGAAGCCGCAAGCGACAGCAGCGTAGCCCCCAAACCGATCACCAGCGTCAGCCGCAGCGAGGTGAGGATACCGGGCGCGGCCAGCGCCTCGGCGAAGCCGTTCCAGCCCAGCGCGACCCGCCCCAGCCCCGGCTGCCAGCCAAACGCGGTCGCCAGCGTCAGCACCGCGCCCAGTAGCACTGGCGCGCCGATCACCAGCGTCAGGATCGCCCCGGCGAGCCGCATCGGAACCTCACTTCGTGTAGCGCTGCGCCCAGTCCTCGGTGAGCTTGGTCATCCAGCTCGGGTGCGGCTCGGGCAGGGTCGGGCCCAACTCCTCCAGCGTCGGCAGCGCGGGCGCGGTGGGCAAATCAGCGAAGGCCTGTTTCGCCGCCTGGTCCAGCTTCGCCGGATCGAGCACCGAGAAACTTCCCAGCACGCGGATGTCCTGCATATGCGCCTGCGTGGCCGGATCGAGCAGGAAATTCGCGACCAGCTCCGCCCCCGCCTGATGCGCCGCGTTATAGGGAATCGCGACGTAGGAGATATTCCCGATCGTGCCGCCCTCGGGCACCCAGACGCGGACAGAGGGCGGCAGCACGCCCTGTTCGATCATCGCGGCGGGCGCGGCGGGATCGAAGAACATCGCGAAATCGACCTCGCCATCGGCCAGCAGTTGCGCCTGCGCGCTTTCGTTCTCGGGGAAGGATTTGCCTTCGCGCCACATCAGCGGGCGCAACGCATCGTACCACGCCCAGAGCGGCGCGGTTTCCTTGGTATAGGCCTCGTCCGTCACGGGCTGCGACAGCGCCGCCGGATCGGGCGCCAACTCGACCAGCGCCTGCTTGAGGAAGCTCGTCCCCATGAAATTCGACGGGTTGGGATGGGTGAAGCGACTCGGATGCGCCTTGGCCCAATCCAGAAGCCCCGCCATATCCTTCGGCGGTTCGTTCACCCGCTCCGCGTCATAGGCGAAGGCGAATTTCGCAAGCCGCCACGGGCTCTCATAGCCCTCGGTCGGCACGGTGAAATCGGTCGTGGCCGCCGAGCCTTCCGACAGGTCGAGATATTTCGCATTGGGCAGATCGCTCACGAACGGCCCATGCAGCAGCCCCGCGTCCTTCATCGCCAGAAAGTTCGGCCCGTTGATCCAGATAAGGTCCACCGCGCCGCCGTCATCCTTGCCTGCCGCCTTCTCGGCCTGCACGCGCGAAACGGCTTCGGCAGTGTCGGACAGTTTCACCTGCTCGACCGTGACGCCGTATTTCTCCTGCATCTGATCGGACACCCAATCGATGAAAGCGTTGGTGCGCGGATCGCCGCCCCAAGCATTGAAATAGACCGTCTGGCCCTTCGCCTCAGCCTGCATCTGCGCCCAATCGGCGAAGGCGGGCGCGGCGAGCGGCAGCGCGAGACTCGCGGCAAGAACCGGGGCGGCAAGAAGGTTTCTCATACTCTCTCCGTTCAGGAAAACGCCCGCCAGCCCATCAGCCAGCGGGTCACGGTGGTCACGAAACAGGCGGCGGCGAAGATCCCGGCAAGGATCGGGAAGGCTTGCGGAAACAGACAGATCGCCGCGAAGAACAGGATCGTCTCGGCGCCTTCGGTCAGCCCGCCGAGGTAGTAGATGCCCTTGGTCGGATAGGCGTCGGTGCTCATCCCGCGCTTGGCGGCGATCGAGGCGAAAGCGAGAAAGCTCGATCCGGTGCCCACGAAGGCCGCGATCAGGATGGTCGCGGCGAGCGCGTTACGGGCCGGATCAGCCAGAGCGAAGCCCACCGGGATCAGCGCGTAGAACAGAAAATCCAGCGCGATATCGAGGAACGCACCGCGATCGGTCGGCCCCTTGATGCGGGCAATAGCCCCGTCGAGCCCGTCCGCGACCCGGTTGATCAGGATCAGCGCCAGCGCCAGCCAATAGGCGTGCAAGGCCAGCGCCGGAATCGCGAGCAGACCCAGCGCGAAGCCCGCCACCGTCACCTGATCGGCGCGGATATCGCGCGCGGCCAGCGCCTCGGCGGGGGGCTGCATCATGGCACGTTGCAGCGGCAGGAGAGCAGCATCGATCATCCGCGCCTCCATGTCATGAAGCGCTCGGCGATACGTAGCGTTCGCGGGTTCACATGCGACTGCCGCCAGCGCCCGGCGGCGTTCTTCGCGGCCTCCGACCAACTGGGGTAGATATGCGGCATGGCAAGGATTTTGCCCAAGCCCAGCCCGTGCCGCATCGCCAGCGCGAACTCGGTAAGCACCTCGGCGGCATGCGCGCCGCAGACTGTGGCACCAATGATCTTGTCGGAGCCTTTCGCGGTGACGATCCGCACGAAGCCCTGTCCCGCGCCTTCGGCCAGCGCCCGGTCCAAATCGCCAAGGGGATATGTCGTGACCTCGTGGTGCACGCCCTCCGCCTCGGCCTGAGTCGCCGTGATCCCCACCCGCGCCAGTTCGGGCGTGGTGAAGACCGCATGCGGGATCGGCGCGGCATGGGCCTTGAACCGCCAGAAGGGCGAGGCCAGCGAATTCGCCGCCGCGATCCAGCCCTGATGGCCCGCGGCGTTGGTAAGCTGCAAGGGCCCGGCCGAATCGCCTGCGGCGTAGATATTCGGCATCAGCGTCTCGAGGTAGTCGTTCGTCTCGATCACTTTGTTTGCCGGAATGCCTAGTTCCTCCAGCCCAAAGCCTTCGAGCCGCGCCTTGCGTCCGACCGCGACCAGCAGCGTGTCGAATTGAATCTTGGAGCCGTCTTCCAGCTCCAGCCATTTGCCTCCATCCGCGCTGGACTCGTCCCGCCCGAAGCGGATCGCCTTCGCCCCGAGCCGCAGATCGACCCCATCGGCGCGCAACGCGGCCGCGATGGCATCCGAGGCCTCGGTATCTTCACGGATCAACAGCCGCTCCGCCGCCTCGACGACCGTCACGCCCGCCCCAAGACGCGCCAGCGCCTGCGCTATCTCGCAGCCGATCGGGCCACCGCCAAGGATCACCATCCTCTCGGGTGGCGCAGGCATCGCAGCGAGCGCCTCCCACAGCGTGTCCGAGGTCAGGGGCTCGACCGATCCGATCCCCTCGATCGGCGGGATCACCGGGGCCGCGCCGGTCGCGAGCACGACGCCGCGCGTCGTCAGGCGCTGGTCGCCCACGCGCACGGTCCACGGGTCTTCCAGTCGCGCATGGCCTTCGACCACCTCGACGCCCAAACCTTCATAGCGCTCCACGGAATCATTCGGCTCAATCTGCGCGATCACCTCGGATATCCGCCGCGTCACGACGGGCCAATCGACCGAGACATCCGCGCGCACGCCCAGCGCCTCGGAACCGCGTGCCACACCCACAGCCCTCGCCGAGGCAATCAGCGCCTTCGACGGCACGCAGCCGAAATTCAGGCAATCGCCGCCCATCGGGCCGTCCTGCACCAGCGTGACTTTCGCCTTCGCTTGGGCCGCGACATAAGACGCCACAAGCCCCGCCGCCCCTGCGCCGATGACGATCAGGTTGCGGTCGAACTTGGCCGGGCGCTCATAGCCGCGATAAGCGCGCTTGCGCGCCCAGAATCGTAGCGCCGCGCGCGCCGCCCACGGAAACACCGCCAGCGCCGCGAAAGCACCGAGCAGACCCGGCGAGACGATCCCCGACAGGCTGTTCAGATCGCCCAGCTGCGCCCCCGCCGCGACATAAACGGCCGTCCCGGGCAGCATGCCGAGCTGCGAGACGGCATAGAACTTCCACGCCTTCATCCGGGTCAGCCCGAAGGCGAGGTTGATGACGAAGAACGGCACGACCGGGATCAGGCGAAGCGAGAACAGGTAGAACTCGCCGTCGCGCGCGGCGCCTTTCTCGATCTTCGCAAGCCGTGGGCCAAACCGCCCGCGCACCCAGTCGCGCATCAGGTAGCGCGCGACCAGAAAGGCCAGCAGCGCCCCGATGGAAGACGCGAAGGAGATCAGCACCAGCCCCTGCCAGAAGCCCAGCAGCGCCGCGCCCAAAAGAGTCAGCCAGACCGCAAAGGGCAGCGACAGCGCCGTAACGACAACGTAGGTGACGAAGAACCCGATGGGCAGCGCCAGCGGATGCGCCTCGCGCCACGCCGCGAGACTGTCGCGCAGGGCGCGCAGCCGTTCGGGGTCGGGATCGGCCACCAGAAAGGTCGCGATCACCGCCACAGCGATCAGGCCAAGGAATATCAGAGGTTTGCGCATGGTCCTCCCGTGGGTGACGCCCCAGTGATAGAGGCGATGCGATCTTTCCCCAAGTCGTTTCACGCGCGGATTTCGTTACGCGCTTTCTCTCGGGTTCGCTATTTGGCACTGTTACGCAGAAAACGGAGGCGGGGATGCATTTCATTGCAGTCGATGGCGGAGGCAGCGGATGCCGGGCGGTGTTCGCCGATGCGTCAGGCCGCGTCATCGGGCGCGGCGAGGCCGGCCCCGCGAATATTGCCTCCGATTACGACGCCGCGCGGCGGAATATCTTCACCGCCATCGAAACTGCGATGGGGCCCCTCGATGCACCGAAGATTCGCGCGGTGCTCGGGCTGGCCGGGGCGAACCATGCGCCCGCCGCCGAGGCTTTGGCCGCCGAGCTGCCTTTTCCCGCCCGCGTCGTACAGGATGTGACGACCTCAGTGCGCGGCGCCCTAGGACCGGAGGACGGTATCGTCGCGGCCATTGGCACCGGCTCGTTCTTCGCGCGGCAGCTGGGCGGTCAGCAACACGCGATCGGTGGCTGGGGCTTGCGGCTGGGCGATGAGGGCTCGGGCGCTTGGATGGGCCGGGCGCTCGGAATGCGAGCGGGGCGTGCGCTGGATGGTTTCTGCCCGGTGACGCCGCTGCTGCGCGACTTCCTCGACGAGATGAACGGGCGCAACGGGCTGATCGCGTTCAGCCTCGACGCCACACCTGCCGATTGGGCGCGATTTGCGCCGCGCGTCCTGCAGTCGACCGACCCTGCCGCGGTCGCCGTGCGCGAGGCTGCGCAGACGGAGATTCGGGAGGCCATCGCGCTGTTGCAACCCGAAGAGCCGCTGCCCGTGACGTGGCTCGGCGGACTTGGACAGGGTCTGGCGGTGCAAGATTGGCCGCAGCGGGCGGCGAAAGGCAACGCGCTGGACGGTGCCTTGGCATTGGCGATGGAGGATGCGTTTTGGACAAGCTGATACTGACGGGCGCGCGCGTTTTCGATGGCGCCGCCTTCCACGAAAACTATGCAATCGTGCTGGAACAGAGTCGAATCTCGGCGCTCTGCCCGATCGCGGAACTGCCAGAAGGCGAGGTGATCGAGTTTCCTGGAGGCACGCTCGCGCCCGGGCTTGTCGATCTGCAGGTGAACGGCGGCGGCGGCGTGATGCTCGACGGGCGCGCGACGCTGGAGACGATCGCGACGATCTGCGCCGCGCATGCCGATCTTGGCGCGACGACGATCCTGCCGACGCTGATCACCGACACCCGCGCCGCGACCCAGACGGTGCTGGCGGCAGGCATCGCCGCCGTGTCGCGAGTGCCGGGCTTCGGCGGGCTGCATCTGGAGGGCCCGCATCTCGACCCGAAGCGCCCCGGTTGTCACCCGCCGGGCCGCATCCGACCGATGGACGAAGAGGATATCGAGACGCTGCTGGAGGCGAAGACCGGGTTGCCCGCGCTGATCGTGACTCTCTCGCCCGCAAACGCGACACCCGAACAGATCGCGCGCCTCTCCGATGCCGGTATCGTCGTCAGCCTCGGCCATTCCGATTGCACCTTCGCTGAGGCCCAAGAGGCCATCTCGGCAGGCGCGCGGATGGTCACCCATCTCTTCAATGCGATGAGCCAGCTGGGCTCGCGCGAACCCGGCCTCGTCGGCGCGGCGCTGTCGCAGCCGGTCTCCGTGGGGCTGATCGCGGACGGCATCCATGTGCATCCCGAGACGATCCGGCTGGCGCTGGCGGCGAAACGGCAGGGCGAGGTCTTCCTCGTCTCCGATGCGATGGCCTGCGCCGGGTCCGACCTGACCGAGTTTGATCTCGCCAGTCGCCGCATCCTGCGCCGCGACGGGGCGCTGCGGCTGGAGGATGGCACGCTCGCCGGGGCCGATCTGTCGCTGCCGCAGGCGGTGCGCTTCATGATCGAGACGGTTGGCGTATCACCGGAACAGGCGCTTGCGATGGCAAGTCGTATCCCGGCCGAGGCAATCGGCGCGCCGGTGGGCCGGATCGCCCCCGGTCTCGCAGGGGATCTGGTGCATTTCGATGACGATTGGCGCCTGACCGAAGTCTGGCAGGGCGGTCAGACGAAATCTTCCACCGCATAGCCCTGAATGTAGAGCAGCGCGCTCAGATCACCGAAGTTGATCCGGATGTCGCATTCGGCGGCAACGGAGGGCTTGGCATGCAGCGCCACGCCCGCACCGGCGAGCTTCAGCATTCCCAGATCGTTCGCCCCGTCGCCCACGGCCATGACCTGCGCGTGATCCAGCTTCAGTTTTTCCGAAATTTCCAGCAAAGCCTGAACCTTGGCCTCGCGCCCGAGGATCGGCTGCGAGGGCACGCCCGTCAGCTTGCCATCCTCGACCAGCAGCAGGTTCGCGCGGTTCTCGTCGAAGCCCAGCGTCTCCGCGACATAGCCGGTGAAGGCCGTGAATCCGCCCGAGACGAGCACACAGTAGGCGCCATTGGCCTTCATCGTCGCGACCAGATCGTGCCCACCGGGCATGAAGCTGATGCGGTTCGCGATCACCTCGGAAATCACGCTCTCGGGCAGCCCTTTCAGCAGACCGACCCGCTCGGTCAGCGCGCCTTCGAAATCCAGCTCGCCATTCATCGCCCGCGCGGTGATCTCCTTCACGCGTTCACCCACGCCCGCCACGTCGGCCAGCTCGTCGATGCATTCCTGCTGGATCATCGTCGAGTCCATATCCGCCAGCAGCATCTGCTTGCGACGCCCCTCGGCGGGCTGCACGACGAGGTCGACGCCCAGCCCCTGCAGGCTCTCCCACGCCTCCCAACGATTCGACGGCACGCGGTCCACCATGAACTCGGCTGCGACATTCGGGTTGAGCCAACGCGCATCGCCACCGCCCCATGCGCCACAGAGCGCATCGAGCGTGCCTTGATCCAGATTGGCCTCTTTCGGGTCAGCGATCAGCGTGGCGGTAAACATGCGCGCTCCTTGGGGAATATCGGCTCCGAATTTTGATGCCGGGATTAGACCAATTTCCCGGCGCATGCCAGAGCGTCGCCACGGGGTAACCTGCGCCTCCTCGCCTCGCTATTTCTCGGCTTCACCCGTTCCGGAACGCTCCGCGCGCGTTGCTATCTCTGTCTGGCAGACTTCGCGGAACGTCTTCCAGACCTCCGCCATCTCGGGGTCGGCTTTCAGTTCGGCGATCCGCGCATGATGAGCGTCGATCGCCGCGGTGTGCAACGCGGACAACACCGGATCTTCGAGGAAGCGGCCCATCTCGCGCCGGATCGCCAATCCATAGCGCAGCATGGTCAGGTTTTCTTCGCGCGCAGAGCTGCGTTTGCGCGCATAATTGGCAGTCAGCCGGTCCGGCCGCACCGCGTCGCCGCGCTCCATTTTCAGTAACAGGCTTTCCGCCGAGCGTACCGAATAATGCGCGAGCCATGCCTGATCATATCGCCCGCGCACATCGTAGCCGCGATCCGTTCCGACACGGAATTTGCGCGGCACTGGGACGCCGGCACCGTCGAGCCAACGAATGCCGCGCCGTCGCTCCATCTGCGGACGATGGTTGTTCCATTCGAGGACCGTCGGCGTGACCTTTGCGATCGTCTTCACGCCACGACGGGCACGGCGCGCTCCGGGTCTCATGTCGATCGCCCAGGTGAACCGCTCGGTAACGAGACCTTCTTCGAAGCTTTCTCGCCCTCCGAACCCGAAGAGCAGCTCGCCGAAGGAGATCGCATCGGGATAATCGTGCAATGCCAGAAGCCCCGGAAGGGTGCCATCCGCCACGTCGATATGCAGAAATTCGTCGGTATCGCAGATCATCGTGTAATCGGCCTCGCGATGGCGCCGCAATTGCGACCCGTAAGCCAAGGCTTGTCGATGGAAGCGTTTGGTGTCCGCCAGATATGCTGGGTTGGGCAAGTGTTGCACGACCCCGAGAGCATCGAGCCGGTCCAGAATCGCATCCGTGCCATCGAAGCAGTCGTTCGAAAAGACGATGAAATCGGTCACCCCGAGATTGCGCCAATGGGCCAACCATTCGAGGATGAAAGGCCCTTCGTTCTTCATCAGGGTGATGATGCAAATTCGCATCGGCGTGATCACGGCTGTCTCCGGGGCGCTGTCTTTAGTCATGTCTGAAAGCTCTTGGGTCGCCCAGTTCGAGCGGAGTGACGCGAACAAATGTCACGAACTGAACGATTTATCATACTGTTTATAATATAAGATTCTGCCTTGGCTCATATGCTCGCCGGCGCGTATCGTTGAAACGATACAACATCACGACCGCCGCACCAGTCTGCATCGAGATCCGGCATCATTTTGACGCAGGTGTGGCCTCGCGGTGAATTCTCCCCTTGCACCAGAGCGGACCCACGCGTACATCCGGCGGCGGGACACCCTTCCCCAACGAAGGGCATATATCTGGAAGGATACCAGCAATGGCTATTCAAGCTCCGGCTACGCGGCCGGCAAACCCGCGTTTTTCTTCGGGCCCCTGCACGAAGATCCCTGGTTTCTCCCTCGACATGCTCAATGACGCGCCGCTGGGCCGTTCGCACCGTGCCGCTATCGGCAAGGCGAAGCTGAAAGAGGCGATCGACACCACCCGCGAAATTCTGGGCGTGCCCGCCGATTACCGCATCGGCATCGTGCCCGCCTCCGACACCGGCGCCGTCGAAATGGCGATGTGGTCGCTGTTGGGCGAGCGCAAGGCGACGATGGTCGCTTGGGAAAGCTTTGGCGCCGGCTGGGTGACCGATGTGGTCAAGCAGCTCAAGATCGAGGCCGAGACGAAGACCGCCGACTATGGCGATATCGTCGATTTCTCCACCATCGACTTCAACACCGACGTCGTTTTTACGTGGAACGGCACCACCTCGGGCGTGCGCGTCCCCAATGGCGATGCGATCCCGGCGGACCGCGAAGGCCTGACCATCTGCGACGCCACCTCGGCCGCTTTCGCGATGGACCTGCCGTGGGACAAGCTCGATGTCACCACCTTCTCCTGGCAGAAAGTGCTGGGCGGTGAAGGCGGTCACGGCGTGCTGATCCTGAGCCCCCGCGCTGTCGAGCGGCTCGAGAACTACTCCCCCGCCTGGCCGCTGCCGAAGATCTTCCGCATGACCAAGGGCGGCAAGCTGAATGAGGGCATCTTCAAGGGCGAGACGATCAACACCCCCTCGATGCTCTGCGTCGAAGACTACCTCGTGTCGCTGAACTGGGCGAAATCGGTGGGCGGGCTGAAAGGCCTGATCGACCGCGCCGATGCCAACGCGAAAGTCGTCTGGGATTTCTGCGCCGCGAAGCCGTGGATTGCGAACCTCGCCAATGATCCGGCGACCGCGTCGACCACCTCGGTCTGCGTGAAGTTCACCGACGATCGCATCAAGGATGGCGCGGCCTTCGCCAAGGCCGTCGCGAAGCGGCTCGAGAATGAAGGCGTGGGCCTCGATCTCGGCGCCTATCGCGACGCCCCGGCCGGTCTGCGCATCTGGTGCGGCTCGACCGTCGAGACGGCGGATGTCGAGGCGCTGATGCCTTGGGTCGAATACGCCTTCGAGGCCGAGATCGCCGCGCAAGCGTGATCCGTGACAGATTGGCGGGCCTCCGGGCCCGTCCTTTCCCGATATTCTGAAAATTCAAGGAGCCCAGAAAATGGCCCCCAAGGTTCTCGTCTCCGACAAGCTCTCGGAAACCGCCGTCCAGATCTTCCGTGACCGTGGCATCGAGGTCGATTTCGAACCCTCGCTCGGCAAGGACAAGGAAAAGCTCGCCGAAGTGATCGGCAAGTATGACGGTCTCGCCATCCGCTCGGCCACCAAGGTCACGGCGAAACTGCTCGAAAGCGCGACCAACCTGAAAGTCGTCGGCCGCGCCGGTATCGGCACCGACAATGTCGACAAGGAAGCGGCGAGCAAGAAAGGCGTGATCGTGATGAACACGCCCTTCGGCAACATGATCACCACCGCCGAGCACGCCATCGCGATGATGTTCGCCGTTGCGCGTCAGATCCCCGAAGCCGATGCCTCGACGCAGGCCGGCAAGTGGGAAAAGTCGAAATTCATGGGGGTCGAGCTGACCGCCAAGACGCTCGGCGTGATCGGTGCGGGCAATATTGGCGGCATCGTCTGCGACCGCGCGCGCGGCCTGAAGATGAAGGTCGTGGCCTATGATCCCTTCCTGAGCGAAGAGAAGGCGGCCAATATGGGCGTCGAGAAAGTCGAGCTGGACGAACTGCTGCGTCGCGCCGACTTCATCACTCTGCACGTGCCGCTTACGGATTCGACCCGCAACATCCTCTCGAAGGAAAACCTGCAGAAAACCAAGCCCGGTGTGCGCATCATCAACTGTGCGCGTGGCGGCCTGGTCGACGAGCAGGCGCTGGCCGATCTGATCAAGTCGGGCCATGTCGCAGGCGCGGCCTTCGACGTCTTCGCCGAGGAACCGGCGACCGATAACGTCCTCTTCGGCCTGCCGAACGTGGTCTGCACGCCGCACCTCGGCGCCTCGACCACCGAAGCGCAGGAGAACGTGGCCCTGCAGGTGGCAGAGCAGATGTCTAACTACCTGCTGGACGGCGCCGTCGAGAACGCGCTCAACATGCCCTCGATGACCGCTGAAGAAGCGAAAGTCATGGGCCCTTGGGTGAAACTCGCACAGCACCTCGGCGGCTTCATCGGCCAGATGACAGAGGACGCGATCAAGGCGATCAACATCACCTTCGACGGTGTGGCGTCCGAGATGAACCTCAAGGCGCTCGACGCGGCTGTCGTTTCGGGCATCCTCAAGGCCAGCCAGCCGGACGTGAACATGGTCTCCGCCCCGGTCATCGCGAAAGAGCGCGGCATCCAGATCTCGACCACCTCGCAGGACCAGACCGGTATCTTCGAGGGCTACATCAAGGTCACCGTCGTCTCGGAAAGCAAGGAACGCTCGATCGCGGGCACCGTGTTCTCGGATGGCAAGCCGCGCTTCATCCAGATCAAGGGCATCAACATCGACGCCGAAGTGGGCGAGCACATGCTCTACACCACCAACGACGACGTGCCCGGCATCATCGGCAAGCTCGGCACGATCCTCGGCGAGAAGGGCGTGAACCTCGCGAACTTCACCTTGGGTCGTTCCAAGCAGGGCGGCGAAGCGATCGCCATCGCCTATGTTGACGAGGCGGTCAGCGCGGACGTTGTCGAGGCGCTGAAAACCTCGGGCGGCTTCAAGCAGGTCAAGCCGCTGGAATTCGTCCTCGGCTGACTTAGCTGAACGGTTGAAACCGGGCCCTCCGCCGTGCGCGGGGGGCCTTTGCATTGGAAGGGGCACTCATGCGGACCTACGCGATCGGCGACATTCACGGGCATCTCGACAAGCTGCGCGGGGCGCATGACCTGATTGCGGCGGATCGCGACGCCTATGGCGAGACGGAGGCCCCGATCGTGCATGTCGGCGATCTGGTGGATCGCGGACCGGACTCGGCGGGTGTGATCGACTACCTGATGAAAGGTCAGCAGAGCGGCGAGAACTGGATCGTGTTGCGCGGCAATCACGACCGGATGTTCCTGGGCTTCCTCGACGATCCCTATACCGAAGACCCGATCCTCAGCGCAGAGGTCTCCTATCTCAATCCGCGTGTGGGCGGCGAGGCGACACTGGAGAGCTACGGCATCCCCGACGCGTTCTCGCGCCCACTCGACGAGGTCACATCGGAGCTTTCCGCCATCCCGCAGTCCCATCGCGACTGGCTCGCGCGCCAGCCCGCCTATTTCCCCCGCGGCGAGGCGATCTTCGTTCACGCCGGCATCCGCCCCGGCGTGGCGATGGAGGATCAGGTGGAGGATGACCTGCTATGGATTCGCAAACCCTTCCTGACCGACCCGCGCGACCACGGGGCGCTGATCGTGCATGGGCATACAAATATCAAGGCGGCCACCCATTACGGCAACCGCCTCAATCTCGATTCCGGCGCGGGCTATGGCCACCCGCTCTCGACCGTGGTGATCGAAGGCCGCGACGCGTGGCTGCTGACCCCCGAGGGCCGGGCCGAACTGCCACGCGGCTAACGCTTACCGCGGCTCGAAATAGTCGAGCGGGATTTTCAGGTAAGACCGACCATCCCCCTCGGCCTCGGGCTTGCGCCCGCCGCGGATATTCACCTGCAAAGCGGCCAGCATCAGCTTGGGCAGCGGCAGGGTCGCATCGCGTTCTTCACGCGTCTTGATGTACTCCTCGCGGCTGATGCCGTCCTTGACGTGCTTGTTGTGCTTGCGGTGATCGGCCACGGTCGCGCCGGTCTGCGGCTCCTTGCCCTCGCCGGGATAGTCGTGCCCGATGAACAGCCGCGTCTCGGCGGGCAGATCGAGAATCGCCCGGATCGAATCCCACAGCTCGGCCGCAGAGCCGCCTGGAAAATCCGCCCGGCTCGTGCCGCTTTCGGGCTGCATCAGCGTATCATGCACGAAGGCCGCATCGCCCACGACATAGGTGATCGAGGCCAGCGTATGCCCGGTCGAGAGCATCACCTTCACATCGAGATTGCCGATCCTGAACGTCTCGCCCTCGGCGAACAGGTGATCCCATTGCCGCCCGTCCTGCGACAGCTCGGGCGTGTTGTAGATCTCGGCCCAGAGGCTTTGCACCGTCCGCACGCGCTCGCCGATGCCGCGCTTCGCGCCCAGTTTCTCGGCCAGCCAGACGGCCGAGGAGAAGTGGTCGGCATGGGGATGCGTATCGAGCACCCACTCCACGTCGATCCCCTCGGCCTTGACGTAATCGAGGATTTTCTCGGCATTGCCCAGCGTCGTAGCGCCCGCCTGCGGGTCGTAATCCCAGACCGGATCGACCACCGCCCCCTTCATCGTATCGGGGTCGTGAAAGACGTATTGCCAGCTTCCGGTGGGACGATCCCAGAACCCTTTGACGATCGGGTTGGCAGTCATGTCGGCCTCCTAGTCATATTCGATTTCTAGAATGTGTTCCCTATGTCACGAGTTTCAACCCGGTGCCCTTGGCAAATGACGTCTCGTCATAACCATGCGGGCGCGCTGGCGCGGGGTCAGCCCATTCGCTACCCTCGCGCCGACCCAAACATTGGAGGCTACCCATGACCGGTATCGTCATTCTCTCCGGCACCCGCACGCCTATCGGCACGTTCGGCGGCACGCTGTCCGGCTTCGCGCCGATCGACCTCGCCACCCATGTCTCGAAAGAGGCGATCTCGCGGGCGGGCGTGTCGGCGGACAAGATCGGTCAGGTGGTCTTCGGCCATATCATCAACACCGAACCGCGTGACATGTATCTCAGCCGCGTGGCGGCGGTGAATGCCGGCGTCCCGGTCGGCACGCCCGCGATGAACGTGAACCGCCTTTGCGGCTCCGGCGTGCAGGCGGTCGTGTCCGCCGCGCAGATGCTGATGCTGGGCGATGCCGATTTCGCGCTGGCAGGCGGTGCCGAGGTGATGAGCAAATCGCCCTATATCATGCCCGCCGCCCGCTTCGGTCAGAAGATGGGCGACGCGAAGATGCTCGACATGATGACCGGCGCGCTGTCGTGCCCCTTCGGCACCGGCCATATGGGCGTGACCGCCGAGAACGTGGCCGCCGAGTGTTCGATCTCGCGCGAAGAGCAGGACGCCTTCGCGATGGAAAGCCAGGAGCGTGCGGCAAAAGCGATCTCCGAGGGCCATTTCAAGGAAGAGATCGCCACCGTCGAGATCACCACGCGCAAGGGCACGACCGTCTTCGACACCGACGAGCACCCGAAACAGACGAGCCTCGAGAAGCTCGCCTCGCTCAAGCCGGTCTTCCAGAAGGACGGCTCGGTCACCGCGGGCAACGCCTCGGGCATCAATGACGGTGCGGCGGCACTGGTTCTGGCCCGCGAAGAGGCCGCGAAAGAGGCGGGTCTGACCCCGCGCGCCAAGATCACCGGCTACGCCATCGCGGGCGTCCGCCCCGAGGTGATGGGCCTCGGCCCGATCCCCGCCGTGCGCGCGCTGCTGGAAAAGACCGGCATGCAGGCCTCCGAGTTCGACTGGATCGAAAGCAACGAAGCCTTTGCCTCGCAGGCGCTGGCCGTCTCGCGCGAGCTGGGTCTGGATGCGTCGAAGGTGAACCCCGATGGCGGCGCGATTGCGCTCGGCCACCCGGTCGGCGCCACCGGCGCGATCCTGATCGTGAAGGCGCTGCACGCGCTGGAGCGCACCGGCGGCAAGCACGGCCTCGTCACCATGTGCATCGGCGGCGGCCAAGGCATCGCGCTCTCGATCGAACGTCTCTGAGGCCCGGTCTTTGAGGGTCAAGCGGGCGGGCAATCCATAGCAATTTAAGGATTTTCCCGCCCGCCCATCATCGCGGTTAACCCGCCTTTCACGCAGCACTGCAACTCTGCCTCCCGGACCACACGGGGGGCTTTGCCGCGTCCATGCACAAGGCGATCGCAGAGAAACTGGCACGGGAACGCCGCGGGCGACTCGCGGCGGAAAAGCTGTTGGAGCAGAAGCGCCAGGAACTCTTCGCCGCCAACCAGAAGCTGGCCCAGCACGCGAGGATGCTCTCAGATCAAGTTGTGGAGCAGCGCGAAGGTCTTGCCCGCGCGCTTAGCGAACGCGAAACCCTGCTGGGAGAGAACAGCCGCGTGCGCAACGATCTCGAACGGGCCAATTCGCTCGCCCAGATCGCGCAGGCGCGGCTGTGGCACGCGGTCAATTCGATCTCGGACGGCTTCGCGGTCTTCGACAGCGATCTGCGCCTCGTCGCCGCCAACCAGTTGTTCCTCTCCTTCTTCGAAGGCGAAATCGCGATCGGCGTCGGCGTCGCCTATGACGAAGTGATGCGGATCGCGGCAGAGCGCGGTGTCTTCGACCTGCAGGGGCGCGATCCGCACGATTGGCATTTCGAGATGTGCGAACGCATCCGCCGCACCGAGATCCCCCCGATGGCGCTGCGCACGCAGGATGGCCGCTGGTTCCGGCTCAACGACACATGGGGCGCGCAGGGCGATCTCGTCACCTTCGCGCAGGATATCACCGGCGCCGTCGCGCGCGAAGCGGAGTTGCGCGACGCCCGCGACCGGGCGGAGGCGGCGAACCGCGCGAAATCCGCCTTCCTCGCCAATATGAGCCACGAGATCCGCACGCCGATGAATGGCGTCGTGGGCATGGCGGACCTGCTGGTCGAGACCGATCTGTCCGAAGAGCAGCGCTTGTTCGCCGAGACCATCCGCTCCTCCGGCGAAGCGCTTCTGACCATCATCAACGACGTGCTCGATTACTCGAAGATCGAGGCGGAGCGGATGCGGCTTTACCCCGAACCCTTCGATCTGGAACGCTGCCTGCACGAGGTGACGGTGCTCTTGCAGCCCTCTGCAAAGGACCGCGATCTGAAGCTTCTGGTGGATTACGACCTGTTCCTGCCCACCCGGTTCGAGGCCGATCCCGGACGGATGCGTCAGATCCTGACCAACCTTCTGGGCAATGCGGTGAAATTCACCGATGCCGGTCACGTCCTCGCCCGCGTCGTAGGAGTCGAACGCGAGGCCGGTCACTACGAGCTGCACATCACCGTCGAAGACACCGGTATCGGCATCGCGCCCGAGCTGCTCGATCACGTCTTCGGCGAGTTCAATCAGGTCGAGGCCGAGAGTAATCGCAAGTTCGAAGGCACCGGGCTTGGTCTTGCGATCACCCGCCAACTGGTGGAGTTGATGGGCGGCGAGGTCTGGGTGGACAGCGCGCTTGGCAAAGGCTCGTGTTTCGGCCTCAAACTGGTGCTGCCCCGCGCCGAACCGGTCGAGCCGATCGACGCCCCCTCCCCGCCGATCACGCTGCACGCGGCGCTGGTGGTCGACGATCTTCTGGTCAATCGCGTCATTCTGGAGCGGCAATTGCAGACCTACGGGCTGGAGGTGACGCTTTGTCGCTCCGGCGAGGAGGCGTTGCAGGTGATCGAGGATGGCAGCGCTTTCGACGTGATCCTGACCGATCACCAAATGCCCGCACTTGATGGGGTCGCGCTCGCGCAGAGGCTTCGGGCGGATGGCGGTGACGTGCCGATCCTGCTGCTCAGCTCCGACCCGGAGGCTGCGAAGGCCGCGATGGACGAGGGTGTCACCGGCTGTCTGCAAAAACCGGTGCTGCGCTCGGAACTGTTCCGCGCATTGCAGGACCTGTCGCGGG
Source organism: Thioclava sp. NG1 (assembly GCF_003122275.1). Taxonomy (NCBI): domain Bacteria; kingdom Pseudomonadati; phylum Pseudomonadota; class Alphaproteobacteria; order Rhodobacterales; family Paracoccaceae; genus Thioclava; species Thioclava sp. NG1. The sequence continues at coordinate 109,376 of NZ_QFBB01000004.1, forward strand.
CCGCCGAAGCGACACCTGATCCGCCGCCTCCCAGCCCGCCGCCAGACCTGACCGAGCGGCGTGCGATGCGGATCCTCGCCGCCGAGGATAACCGCACCAATCAGCTGGTCTTTTCCAAGATGGTGAAGGATCTCGATATCGATCTGCGCTTCGCCAATAACGGGCATGAGGCCGTCGCGCTGTGGCGCAGCTTCCAGCCCGATCTGATCTTCATGGACATTTCGATGCCCGGCATGGACGGGCGCGAGGCGGCGCGCGAAATCCGGGCGTTGGAAGGCGCGGCACATGTGCCGATCTGCGCGCTCACCGCCCATGCGATGGAGGGCGACAGCGAGAGCATCCTCGCCGCCGGGATCGACCACTACCTGACCAAGCCTTTGAAGAAACGAGAGATTACCGAACGCATCCAGTCGGATCGCCCCGCAGATGCACGCCCACCCGCGGTCGACCAACCCGCCTAGCGGTAGTCGGCCAGCACCGCCAGGAACGCCTCTGCAAAGCGGTCGAGCTTCGCCTCGGGCAGGTTGGAAATCCGGGCGAGATCGTCGCGGTTGCGAGGCTTCGTCTCCGCGATCTTGCGGATCGTCGAGGCCGAGCAGGAGAGCGGGCGATCATAGCCATCCGCGCCGCGTTCGAGATTTCGCTGCGCATCGGCCAACCGGTCGTAAATTTCCCCCTCGGTCGAACCTGCGAGCTTGCGGCGCAGCGGGTGCATCTCTTCCACCGCGCCGGCGATCACCTCCAGAAACTCCGCGCCGTAGCTTTCCAGCTTTTTGGCACCGACACCGCTGATCCCCGCCATTTCGTCGAGCGTTCCGGGGCGTTTCTCGGCCATCTCGATCAGGGTGCGGTCGGTGAAGACGACATAGGCGGGCACGCCCTGTGCCTCGGCCAGCGCGCGGCGCTTCGCCTTCAGTGCCGAGAGAAGCGGCGCGTCGTCGTCGCTCACCAGCGTCCGGACCACGTGTTTGGTCTTCGCCTTCGCCACCAGATCGCGGCGCAGCGTGATCGACTGCTCGCCGCGCAGGATCGGATGCGCGGTCTGGGTCATCACCAGCGCGCCGTGCCGCGCCGCGTCGGGACGGATCAGGTCGTGGCCCATCATCTGCCGAAACACCGCCTGCCATTGCGCCCGGCTCAGATCGCGCCCGACCCCATAGGTCGGCAGCTTGTCGTGGCCCCATTGCTTGATCTTGTCGGTCTGCGAGCCCAGCAGAATCTCGATCAGATGCCCCGCGCCGAACCGTTCCTCCGAGCGCAGCGCGGCGGACAGCGCCTTGCGCACGGCCTCGGTCCCGTCGAACACCTCGGGCGGCGTATCGCATAGGTCGCAATGCCCGCAGGGCGCGGCCTCTTCGCCGAAATAGCGCAGCAGCTTCACCCGGCGGCATTCGGTCGCCTCGGCCAGACCCAGCAGCGCATTCAGCCGCCCGTGATCGGCCTCCTTGCGCTCGGGCGGGGCGAGCCCTTCGTCGATCTGGGACCGGCGCAGCTTGATGTCGTCGGGCCCATACAGTGTCAGCGTCTCGGCGGCGGCACCGTCGCGGCCCGCCCGTCCGATCTCCTGATAGTAAGCCTCGATGCTCTTGGGCAGATCGGCATGGGCGACCCAGCGGATATCGGGCTTGTCGACGCCCATCCCGAAGGCGACCGTCGCGACCACGATCAACCCGTCTTCCTGCTGAAAGCGGGTCTCCACAGCGCGGCGGTCATCGGCCTCCATCCCGCCGTGATAGTGACAGGCGAGATGCCCGGCCTCGCTCAGCGCCTTGGCCAAGCTCTCGGTCTTCGCCCGCGTGCCGCAATAAACGATGCCGGATTGCCCTTTTCGCGCGGCCGCGAAGCGCAAAATCTGTTGGCGTGGCTGATCCTTGGGCGAAAAGGCCAGATGGATATTCGGTCGGTCGAAGCCGCGCAGGAAGCTCTCGGGGGGCTGCCCGTCGAACAAGCGCGTGACGATCTCGGTCCGGGTTTCTTCGTCGGCAGTCGCGGTAAAGGCCGCAAGCGGTACGCCAAGGCTGCGGCGCAGCTCGCCGATGCGCAGGTAGTCGGGGCGGAAATCATGGCCCCATTGGCTGACGCAGTGCGCCTCGTCCACCGCGATCAGACTGACGCCTGCGCGCTTCAGCAGGTGCTGCGCCCCGCCAGAGGCCAGACGCTCGGGCGCCATGTAGAGAAGCTTCAGCCGTCCTTCGTCGATCGCGGTGAAGACCTCTTCGGTCTCCTCCTCGGTATTGCCCGAGGTCAGCGCGCCCGCCTCGACGCCGGCCTGTTTCAACGCGCGCACCTGATCGCGCATCAGCGCGATCAGCGGCGAGATCACCACCGTCACGCCCTCGCGCGCCAGCGCAGGCAATTGATAACACAGGGATTTCCCGCCGCCCGTCGGCATGATCGCCAGCACGTTCCGGCCCTCGATCACCGCGCGCACGATCTCTTCCTGACCGGGTCGGAAGGCGTCGAACCCCCAGACTCGCGCCAGTAGCTCTGCGGGGGCTTCGGCTGCCGCAGCCGCAGGCATCAGAAGCTGTTGCCGTAGAAGAAGGCCGCGTTGTTGAACAGCGCCTGACGGATGATGATCAGGATGATGAAGGCCACCAGCGGCGCCAGATCGAGCCCGCCCGTGTCGGGCAGGAAGCGACGGATGCGCCCGTAGATCGGCTCCAGCAGGTTATTCAGGCCGAACCAGATTTGCGCCACCAAGGGTTGGCGCAGGTTCAGTACCTGAAAATTGATAAGCCAGCTCATGATGATATGGGCGATCATGACGAACCAGATGACGTTCAGGATCAGCACCAGGGCCTGAAAGAGCGTGACCATCGAAACCTCCGCTTTGGATCGCAAAGACAGGTAAGCGAGGCGCCGCGGCATTGCAACCGCAGGCTCACGCGCATTTTCCGTAACGTCTCTCTTGACCCTCCCGCGGCGTCGCAGCACCAGTGCCCGCATGTACCCCGTTATCCGTATGGCCAAAGAGATCGTGAAGTTCCGCAACGCCCCGGCGCTGCCGATCACGGGCACGCATGTCAGCCAGCATATCTGCTGGCCGTGGGACATCGACCTCTGGATGGAGCTGAACAACGGGCGCACGCTGACGCTCTACGATCTCGGGCGAATTCCGCTTGCGATCCGCACAGGGCTCTGGGGCGCACTGAAGCGCAACAAATGGGGCATCGTGGTCGCCGGGAACACCACGCGCTATCGCCGCCGGGTGCAGGCCTTCCAGAAATTCGAGATGCGCTCGCGCTGTCTTGGCTGGGACGATCGCTGGATCTGGCTCGAGCATGCGATGTTCACCGAAAGCGGCGAATGCACCTCGCATGTGCTGATCCGTGGTGCCGTGACCTCGAAGAAGGGCATGATCCCACCGGCGCAGGTTCTGGCCGAGATGGGGCAGGACGCGACCTCGCCGCCGCTGCCCGAATTCGTGACCGCCTGGGCGGAGGCAGACCTCAAGCGTCCCTGGCCGCCGCAGATGTGACACTGCCGCGCCCGCGGCATGCCCCGACCGTCGAACCCCTTGCCAGACCGTCCCTTTTCGGGCTTGATCGCCGCAATTGCTGGCGCGGCGGGGAGAGGGCGACATGATCACGGCGAAGAAACGCATCTGGGGCTGGTGGTTCTTCGACTGGGCGAGCCAACCCTATAACACGCTGCTGATCACCTTCATCTTCGCGCCCTTCGTGAAAGACCTTATGGGCTCGGGCACCGCAGCGCAGACCGTCTGGGGCTATGGCGTGGGCATCGCGGGGATCATCATCGCGCTCGGCTCGCCCTTCCTCGGCGCGATTGCCGACCGATCGGGGCGGCGGATGCCGTTCATCTGGGTCTTCTCGGTAATGTACGTTCTGGGCGCGTGGGGGCTATGGTACGCGGTGCCGGGCGATTTCAAGCTGATGGCGATCATGATCAGCTTCGCCATCGGCATGATCGGTATGGAATTTGCGACCACCTTCACCAATGCGATTCTGCCCGATCTGGGGCCCCGCGAAGAAATCGGGCGCATCTCCGGCTCGGGCTGGGCGTTCGGCTATATCGGCGGGATGATCACGCTGTTCATCATGCTTTTGCTGCTGCAGGCGAGCCCGACGACCGGGAAAACCATGCTCGGGATCGAGCCGCTGTTCGGCCTCGACATCGCCACGCGCGAGGACACCCGCGCGGTCGGGCCGCTCACCGCGATCTGGTACGCGGTATTCATGATCCCCTTCTTCCTCTGGGTGCGCGAGCCGCGCAAAGCCGACGCGCTGCCCATCGGCACGGCACTGCGCGGCGCATGGCCGGAACTGCGCGCGACGCTCCGCGCGCTGCCACATCGGCGCTCGCTGACCTCGTTCCTGCTCAGCTCGATGTTCTATCGCGATGCGCTCAACGGCATCTACACCTTCGGCGGGCTCTACGCGGCGGGCGTGCTGAGCTGGTCGATCACCCTGATCGGCATCTTCGGCATCCTCGGCACGATCACCGGCGCGACTTTCGCATGGCTCGGCGGCAAGGCGGACGACCGCTGGGGGCCGCGCACGGTCATCATCACGACGCTCGTGATCCTCACGCTCGTGGTGCTCGGCATCGTGATGATCTCGCGCGAAAGCGTCTTCGGCATGGCTGTCACCCCCGACAGCAAACTGCCCGACATCGCCTTCATGGTACTTGGCGGCATGATCGGGGCCTGCGGCGGCGCGCTGCAATCGGCCTCGCGCACGATGATGGTGCGTCAGGCCGACCCGGAAAAGATCACCGAGCATTTCGGCCTCTACGCGCTGTCTGGCAAGGCCACGGCCTTCATCGCGCCGCTTGCAATCGGGATTACGACGCAGATAAGCGGAAATCAGTCGACCGGCATCACGCCGATCATCGTTCTTTTGCTTTTGGGCCTGGTCCTGCTAGGCTTCGTGAGAAGCCACGGAGACCCTGCGCCCGAAGGACCCCCCTCACCATGATCGCGAAATTACTCGCCGCCGCTCTTTCTTTCAGCCTGACTGCCGCCCCCGGATTCTCCGAACCGCTCGCCCGCCAGCTTTTTGGCGCGGAAGCGGTAGCCTCGGCGCAGGCGCCCTCTGCCATCGGCTTCTATTCGCGCGGCTGCGCCGCCGGGCTGCAACGGATGCCCGAGAGCGGGCCGACATGGCAGGCGATGCGCCTGTCGCGCAATCGCAACTGGGGCCAGCCTGCAATGCTGACCTATCTGCAGGATCTGTCGCGCTACGCCGCGACCCTGCCGGGGTGGAACGGGCTCTATATCGGTGACATTTCCCAGCCGCGCGGCGGCCCGATGACCGGCGGCCATGCCAGCCACCAGATCGGGCTGGATGCCGACATCTGGATGCTGCCGGCCACGAACCTCAATCTCAGCCGCGCCCAGCGGGAGAAGATCTCCTCGATCTCGGTGCGCACCGCCGACCAGCGCCATATCAACGGCAACTGGACGCCGCAGCATCTCGAGCTGATGCGCCATGCCGCCGCCGATCCGCGGGTCGACCGCATCTTCGTCGCCGCTGCGGTGAAAATCGCGATGTGCAACACGGTGCCGCGCAACGACCGCGCTTGGCTGCAGAAAATCCGTCCGATGTATGGCCACAACACCCATTTCCATGTCCGCCTGAAATGCCCGCCCGGTGCGCGCTATTGCCAGACGCAGAAGCCGACCGTGGCGCAGCTGTCGAAGGGAGGCGACGGCTGTGACGAGACGCTGAACTGGTGGGTGACGGATTACCTCAACCCGCCGAAAACCGCAGCGAAGCCCAAGCCGAAAGGGCCGCCGAAAAAGAACGCCAAGACCTACGTCATGTCGGACCTGCCTAGCCAATGCCGCGCCGTTCTGTCTTCGCGCTGATCGCGGGGGCGGGGCTGGCGGTTCTCGCGGGGCTCGCGCCGGCCGGACCGGAACCGCGCGCCCGCTTCCTGCAAAGCTATCACTGGACGATGCCGGGCGTGAGCGTCTTCGGCGGCTTCTCGGGGCTCGAGCTGGGCCCCGACGGGCGCAACTTCATCACCCAATCCGACCGCACGACGATCTGGCGCGGGCGGCTGGACCGGGACGCGCAGGGCCGGATCAGCGACGTCGAAATCACCAACGGGCCGAACTGGCTTCACAGTTCCAAGGGCCGCGTGCTCAACCGCCATCAGGGCGACAGCGAAGGCTTGGCCCTGGCGCCCGACGGCTCGGTCTACATCTCCTTCGAAGGGCTGGCGCGGGTGTCGCATTTCCCGACCGACGGCGGTCCGGCCGAGCTACTGCCGCGCCCGGATGCCTTCGCGAAGATGCAGAACAACTCCTCGCTCGAGGCGCTGGCGATCGACGATCAGGGCACGCTCTACACGATGCCCGAACGCTCGGGCGCGAAGGACAGGCCCTACCCGGTCTGGCGCTATCGCGATGGCAAATGGGATCAGCCCTTCGCCATCCCGCGCTCCGATAACTGGCTGCCGGTCGGTGCGGATTTCGGGCCCGATGGCCGCTTTTATCTGCTGGAGCGCGACTTCTGGGGCCTTCTGGGCTTCCGCTCGCGCGTGCAGGTCTTCGACATCAACGGCGATTCGATCTCGGGCGGCGAGGTTCTGCTGGAAACCGGCGCGGGACGACACGACAATCTCGAGGGCCTGTCGGTCTGGCGCGACGACGAGGGTGCGATCCGCCTGACGATGATCTCCGACGACAATTTCCGGTTCCTGCAGCGCACCGAAATCGTCGAATACGTCCTGCCCAACACGCGCCGCACCGCTAAGAAGGATTGACGCGCGCGTCGTGACGGCGTATCGCGCGCCCTTGCCCGGGCTGATCCGGGCCATGTCTCCGCTACCATGTAAAAACGGTTGAACATCATGACCCGCTATATTCCTGGCATCATTGCCATGGCCGCAATCGTCGTGGCCTCGAACATCCTGGTGCAATTCCTCGTCGGCGACTGGCTGACCTGGGGCGCCTTCACCTACCCCTTCGCCTTCCTCGTCAATGACGTGATGAACCGTGTCTACGGCCCCGGTGCCGCGCGTCGCGTGGTCTTCGCGGGTTTTGTCGTGGGGGTGATCTGCTCGCTCATCGGCAGCCAGATCATGCTGCAGGGTGACGGCTTCACCTATCCGGCGGTGACGCTGCGCATCGCGCTCGGCTCCGGCGCGGCCTTCCTCGTGGCGCAGATGACCGACATCTTCGTCTTCGACAAGCTGCGCGACGGCGTCTGGTGGCGCGCCCCGGCGATCTCGACCCTGATCGGCGCCTCGCTCGATACGCTGATCTTCTTCTCGGTGGCTTTCTCGGCCGGGCTGACCTTCCTCGAGCCGGGCAACGACGTGTCCTGGGCGAATGAGACCCTGCCCCTGTTGGGCGTCGGGCCGACAGTGCCGCTCTGGGTGTCGCTCGCCACCGCCGACTGGCTTGTCAAACTTGCCCTGACTTTGATCGCACTGCTGCCTTTCAAGGCACTCGTCACGAAACTTTCTCCAAGACTTGCGTGATTTTTCTTGCCACACACAAAATCTGTGGCACGCTGTGGATAACGGCAACGCATGAAAGGAGGTGGTCCAGTGTCTAGAGTGATAGTGGAGAGAGGTGTCGGGACAGTGAGGGGGGCCGTGGCCTGAGGGCAAACCCTAGGGCAAAGAACCCTGACTGGGACGGCTGGATCCTTCGGACCCTAACCGGACCATCTCCGTAGATCTCGGAGGGTCATCTCGAATAGAGATGGCCCTTTTCGTGGGGCGCTCCGTAGCATACGGGGCGCCTTTCTTCGTTGACGCCGATCACAGACGTGATCACGTTTCGCGCCTAACCTTCCCCCGCGTCATCTTTGTGGGAGGATACAATGCGCTTCACTTACCTCATCGCCGCGGCATGTCTCGCCGCGACGCCGGCCATCGCTCAGAACGCCGATGTCGGCAAAGTTCTCTACGACCAATATTGCGCCAGCTGTCATGGCGACGACGGCACCGGCACCGGGCCGATGGCCGAATATCTGACCGTGAAACCTGCCGATCTGACCGGGCTTGCTGCCGCGAATGACGGCGCGTTCCCGATGCTCAAAACGATCCACATCATCGACGGGCGCACGGGCGTGCGGGCACATGGCGGGCCGATGCCGGTCTTCGGCGAGGTGTTCATGGACCAGGGCGGGCACGGCGCGCCGTATTACACCGACGTGCTGGCCACGCGCGGGCGCGTCCTCTCCCTCGCGACATATCTCGAATCGCTCCAGAAATAGGCGACAAGACGTTCACTGCTGGGCCGGGTTCGCGGGGTGATCTCGACTCCGCGAGCCGGATATGGTTTGCAGGAAGCCGGGCGTCAGAGCCTTATTGGACGACATATCACCGGGAATGCAGATTGATGAGCGATATTAACGCGCTGAGCTTCGAAGAGGCGATGAAGGCCCTCGAGGAAGTCGTGGGCAAACTGGAACACGGCGACGTGCCCCTCGACGAGTCGATCAAGCTCTACGAGCGCGGTGCCAAGCTGAAAGAGCATTGCGCCAAGCTTCTGAAGGAGGCCGAGGCGCGGGTCGAGAAGATCACGCTCAATGCCGACGGCGCACCGCAAGGCACGGCCCCCGCCGAAGGTCTGTAAATGTTCTCCTCCCGTTTGAAAGAGGTGCAGGCGGCCGTTCAGGTCGCGCTCGATGCCGCCGTGGCGCGCCAGCCGGAGGGGCCGTTGCGCGACCCGATGCATTACGCGCTGCAGGGCGGCAAGCGGCTGCGCGCCTTCCTCGCGATCGAAAGCGCCGCGATCTTCGGAATTCCCGAAGCTCAAGCGATGCCCGCCGCCGCCGCGGTCGAGGCGCTGCACGCCTACAGCCTCGTGCATGATGATCTGCCCTGCATGGATGACGACGATCTGCGCCGCGGCCAGCCGACGATTCACGTGAAATGGGACGAGGCCACCGCCGTGCTCACCGGCGACGTGCTGCAGACGCTTGCGTTTGAGCTTTGCGCCGATCCCCTCCTCGGCCCGGCAGAGCGGCGCATCGCGCTCAGCCTCGCGCTTGCCAAAGCCTCCGGCGCGGCGGGCATGGGCCACGGTCAGGCGCTCGACATCGCGGCGGAAAGTGCCACCAATCCCCTTTCGCTGAGCCAGATCACCGCGCTGCAGGCGGGCAAGACCGGGGCGCTGATTTCGTTCGCGTCGCGCACCGGCGCGATCCTCGCGGGCGAAGACGAGGGCCCTCTGAGCGATTTCGCCGATGCGGTCGGTCTGGCCTTTCAAATTCACGATGACATCCTAGATGTGACGGGCTGCGAAAAGGCCGCCGGGAAGCGGGTCGGCAAGGACGCCGAGGCCGGCAAGGCGACCTTCGTTTCGCTGCTCGGCCTTGCTGGCGCGCGGCTCCGCGAGGGCGAGCTGATCGACCAGGCGATAGACGCGCTTTCACCTTACGGCGAGGAAGCGGAAAACTTGCGGGCCGCTGCGCGTTTCGTTATCTCCCGCGAAATGTAGCGCGCCTAGGGGGCAGCCAATGAGCGACAACCCGAACGACCAAACGGCCACGCCGCTCCTCGACAAGGTGCGACTGCCGTCCGATCTGAAAGGCCTTTCCGATGCCGAGCTGAAAACGCTCGCCAACGAGTTGCGCGCCGAGACGATCTCGGCGGTGTCGCAAACCGGCGGACATCTGGGCGCGGGTCTCGGCGTGGTCGAGTTGACGGTCGCGCTGCATGCCGTGTTCGACGCGCCGCGCGACAAGATCGTCTGGGACGTCGGCCACCAGTGCTACCCGCACAAGATCCTGACCGGGCGCCGCGACCGCATCCGCACGCTGCGCACCAAGGGCGGGCTGTCGGGCTTCACCAAGCGCTCCGAGTCGCCCTACGACCCGTTCGGCGCGGGCCATAGCTCCACCTCGATTTCGGCCGCGACCGGCTTCACAATGGGCCGCGAGCTGGGCGCTGAAACTGGCGACGCGATTGCCGTGATCGGTGACGGCGCGATGTCGGGCGGCATGGCTTTCGAGGCGATGAACCACGCAGGCCACCTGGGCAAGCGCATGTTCGTCGTGCTCAACGACAACGAGATGTCGATCGCCCCGCCCGTCGGCGCGCTGTCGAGCTATCTCACGCGGCTTTACTCCGAGGCCCCGCTGCAGGACCTGAAATCCGCCGCCAAGGGCGCGGTCGGTCTGCTGCCGGTGCCGTTCCAGCTGGGCGCGCGCCGCGCGAAAGAGATGCTGAAAGGCATCGCGATGGGCGGCACGCTGTTCGAGGAGCTCGGCTTCTCCTATGTTGGCCCGGTCGACGGACACGATCTCGATCAGCTTCTGCCGCTGCTGCGTACGCTCAAGGCGCGCGCGACCGGCCCGGTATTGATCCATACGCTGACGAAGAAGGGCAAGGGCTATGCCCCCGCCGAGAGCCGCCCCGATGGCGGTCACGCCACCGCGAAATTCGACCTCAACACCGGCGAGCAGAAGAAATCGCCCTCCAACGCCCCGAGCTACACCAAAGTCTTCGCCGAAAGCCTGATCAAGGAAGCGGCGAAAGACGAGAAGATCGTCGGCATCACCGCCGCCATGCCGGACGGGACCGGACTGAAGCAATTCGCGGGCGTCTATCCGCGCCGCTGTTTCGACGTGGGCATCGCCGAGCAGCACGCCGTCACCTTCTCTGCCGGTCTCGCGGCCTCCGGTATGAAGCCGTTCTGCGCGATCTACTCGACCTTCCTGCAACGCGGCTACGACCAGATCGTCCATGACGTCGCGATCCAGCGCCTTCCCGTGCGCTTCGCCATCGACCGCGCCGGTCTGGTGGGCGCAGATGGTGCGACCCATGCGGGCTCGTTCGACGTGGGCTTCATGTCCTCGCTGCCCGGCATGGTCGTGATGGCCGCCGCCGACGAGGCGGAGCTGGTCCATATGGTCGCCACCGCCGCAGCATATGACGACGGCCCGATCGCCTTCCGCTATCCGCGCGGAGAAGGCATGGGCGTCGACATGCCCGAAGAAGGCGTGCCGCTGAAGATCGGCAAGGGCCGGATGATCGCGGAAGGCGCGCGCGTTGCGATCCTCTCCTACGGCACCCGTCTCGCCGAGGTTCTGAAAGCCCGCGAAGCGCTGCAAGCCCGCGGCCTTGCGCCGACCATCGCCGATGCGCGTTTCGCGAAACCGCTCGACACCGATCTGATCGACCGGCTGGTGGCGGAGCACGAGGCGCTGATCTGCATCGAGGAAGGCGCGGTGGGCGGCTTCGGCAGCCATGTCGCGCAATACCTCTCGGATCAGGGCGTCTTCGATCACGGATTCAAGTTCCGCTCGATGGTGCTGCCCGACACGTTCATCGATCACGCCTCGCCCGAAGATATGTATCACTCGGCGGGCATGGATGCGCCGCAGATCGAGGCGAAGGTGCTCGAACTTCTGGGCGTTGCGGTCGCGAAACGCGCCTGAGATAAGTTTTCCTTATTTTCGAGGCGGCTGCATAAGTTCAACTTATGCGGCCTCCGCCTCCTCCAGCAGCCCTTCCTCGACCAGCCGCCGCGCCCAGCCTTCGGGCCCGTCGAAGAGATGCGTCTTCCAGCCGAAGGTATGCGCCGTCGCGATATTGTCGGCGCGGTCATCGGTGAAGATCAGATCCGAGCCGGACAGCCCCGACGCGTCCTCGACCATCTGATAGATCTTCGGATCGGGCTTCGTGACGCCCATATGGCCAGAGATGAAATCGCGGTCGAACTCGCGCAGGAACGGGTAATGCGTCGCCGCGAAATCGTAGCTTTCGATCCCGAAATTCGTCAGCGAGAAGACCGGTATCCCCTTGGCCTGCAGGGCTTTCATCAGCCGCTGCGAATGCGGGATACCCGGCGAGGCCATCTCGATCCAGTCGTCGTGCCAACGCCGGATCGCATCGCGCCAGCTCGGGTATTTCTCGGCCCATGCGTAGATCGTCTCGCGGAAGGGCGCGCCGCGGTCGATTTCGTCATTCATGCCGTGCAGATCGACCTCTGTGAACATCTGCTCGCGGGTCTCGCGCGGCATGATCCGGTCGTAATGCCGCTCGGGTTGCCATTCGATCAGCACGTTTCCGATGTCGAAGATAACTGCCTCAACCATTCTTAACCTCTCTTGCCGCCGCCCGCGCCACCCGGTCGAGCGCATCCGAGAACCGCGCCCGATCCGCCTTGGAGAACGGCTTGCCGCCGCCCTGCCGGAACGGATCGGCAGAGCGCAGATCCGCCATCAAATCCCGCGTTGCCAGAACGTTGCCGATATTGGCGGGCGTCAGCGCCTCGCCATCGGGGCGCAGGACGCGCGCGCCGGACTCGACGCATTTTGCCGCTAGCGGAATGTCATTGGTGATCACCACATCACCGACGGTCGCCCGCTCGGCGATATACATGTCGGCCACGTCCGGCCCCTGACCGACATAGACCATCTCGACCAGCGGATTGGGCGAGGGCCGCAGCCCGCCATTGGAGACCAGCATCAGCTTGATCCCGAGACGGGTCGCGACCTTCTCGGCCTCGGCCTTCACCGGGCAGGCATCGGCATCGACCCAGATCACGCCCAGAGCGCCTCGGCGTGGAACTCGATGTGATCGGGAATGAAAGTTGAGACGAAATAGTAGCTGTGATCGTAACCTTCCTGAATCCGGAAGGTGCCGGGCTGACGGCGCGCGGCCATCGCCTCGGCCAGCGCCTCGGGCTTCAGCAGATCGAGGAACTGATCCGAGCCGCCTTGGTCGATCAGCACTTCGCCGTCGAACCCACGTTCGCGCATCAGAAGCGTGGCATCATGCGCGGCCCATGCGGCCTCGTTGTCGCCCAGATAGGCGCTGAACTGCTTGCGGCCCCAATCGCTTTGCGTCGGGTTCGCGATCGGCGCGAAGGCCGAGACGGACCGGAAGCGCTCGGGCTGGTGCATCGCCAGCGTCAACGCGCCATGCCCGCCCATCGAATGGCCGGTGATCGCCTGCCGCTCGGGATCGATCTCGAAAGCGGCGTCGATGGCGTTCGGAAGTTCCTCGGCGATGTAATCCCACATCCGGAAATGCGGCGCCCACGGATCCTGCGTCGCGTTGACGTAAAAGCCCGCGCCCTGCCCCAGATCGTAATCCTCATGGTTGGCGACGCCCTCGCCGCGCGGCGAAGTGTCGGGGAAAACGAGCGCGATCCCGTGCTCGGCCGCAAACGCCTGTGCGCCTGCCTTGGTCATGGCGTTCTCATGGGTGCAGGTCAGCCCCGAGAGATACCACAGCACCGGAACCGGCCCGTCCTCGGCCTCGCGCGGCAGGAACAGCCCGAAGGTCATCTCGCAATCGTTGACCTTCGAGGCGTGCGAGTAGACGCCTTGGACGCCTCCGAAACAGCGGTTTTCCGAGATCGTTTTCATCAGAGCCTCCTTAGCCGTGAACCCAGTGGATGACCGCCGGAACCGTGAGGATCGAGACGGCGGTCGAGACGAGGATGGACGCCGAGACGCGCTGCGGCGCCACCCCGAAATGCTGCGCCAGAATATAGACATTGCCCGCGACCGGAAGGGCGGCGGCGGCGATCATCACGCCTGCCGCGAAGGGATCGACGTCGAAGATCAGAAGCGACGTGATCGCGATGGCCGCCGGATGCAGGAAGAGCTTGCCGAAGGACAGCCAAACCGCCGGCGCGGGTTTCTCCGCCGATTTCCCCGCGAGCGACGCGCCAATGGCGAACAGCGCGCCCGGCGTGGCGGCGGCGCCCAAAAGCGTCATGAATTCCTCAAGCGGACCCGGCATCGGCAGCTTCAGCCCCGCCCAGGCGAGCCCCGCCACCATCGAGACGATCATCGGGTTCTTCACAAGCCCCAGCGCGATCGGCGCGAGAGAGACCTTCCCGTGCCGCGCGGCGGTGATGAAGATCGTGATGATCGAGGAGAACACGATCAGATCGCAGCTCAGCACCATCAGCACCGGCCCGACCGCTGCCGGTCCCAGCAGCACCACCAGCATCGGCACGCCGAGGAAGCCGGTATTGCCGGTCATCGAGGTATGCGCCTCCATCGCCGAAAGCGCGGTGGGAAGTTTGCGCGCCTTGGCGACGGCGAAAGTGATCAGCCAGACCGCGCCGGAGCCGGTCAGGTAGGCGAGGATGAACTGCGGATCGACGAGCGCGTCCAGATCGAGATTGGCGGAGAATTTGAACAGCATCGCCGAGAGCGCGAAGTAGAAGACGAACTTCGTCAGCCACGCGGTCGCCTCGGCGGTGAAAAAGCGGATCTGTCCGGCGAACCAGCCAAGCCCGATCAGGGCGAAAAAGGGCAAGGTCTTCAGAAAGATCTCGAGCATGGCCAAGGGCTAGCATGCGCCTTTGGCAAGTGCCAGATACGGAATGTGACCCATGTACCCGTGGAAAGGCGGGGATGCCTCCGGCGGGGATATTTTCGCCAAGCCGAAGGCAAATCGCAGGTCGGCGTCAGCCGCCGCCGATCAAGACACCGGCCGCAAAGACCAGCGCGCCGCCGAGCACGACCTGGAAGGCCGCGCGCAGGAAGGGCGTTTCCATGAAGCGGTTCTGGATCCACGCGATCGCCCAGAGCTCGATGAATACGACGATGATCGCGATGGTGGTCGCGGTCCAGAAATCGGGGATCAGGTAGGGCAGCGCGTGGCCCAAGCCACCTAGCATGGTCATCACGCCCGAGGCGATGCCGCGCTTGATCGGCGAACCGCGGCCCGAGATCACGCCGTCATCATGAGCGGCTTCGGTGAAGCCCATCGAGATGCCCGCGCCGACCGAGGCCGCGAGGCCCACGAGGAAGGTGGTCCAAGGATTTTGGGTCGCGAAGGCGGTGGCGAAGATCGGCGCGAGGGTCGAGACCGAGCCGTCCATCAGTCCGGCGAGACCCGGTTGCACCCAAGTCAGGATGAACTGGCGATGGGCCTGACGGTCTTCTTCTTCCTTCTCGCTCTCGGGCAGATGCGTGCCGGTCAGCTCTTCGGCCTTCTTCTCGTGGCCGAGTTCGGCTGCGGCGAGATCGCCCAGCAACTCGCGCGTGCTGGCATCAGAGCTACGCTGGGCGGCGAGCGTATAAAACTTGCCCGCCTCGCGCTCCATCGCCTCGGCCTCGCCGCGGATCGTATCGAGTGATAGGTTCTTCGTCAGCCAGATCGGTTTGCGGTTGTAGAAGCCCGCGACATGCTCGCGACGGATCAGCGGGATTACTTCGCCGAAACGCTCCGTGTGCCGGGCGATCAGGAGGCGGCGATGCTCGTCTTCCTCTTTCGCCATCTCGTCGAAAATCTTCGCGGAGCCCGGAAACTCATCGCGCAGATGCTCGGCATATTGGCGATAGATGCGCGCGTCGTCCTCCTCGGAGGAAATCGCGAGCGCAAGCACTTCCTGTTCGGAGAGATCGTCGAAACGGCGGCGTGACGCGAAACCGGGAAGCATGGGAGGCCCTCTTTTTTAGAACGGTTCTAAAATAGGGGGCTTTGCCTTCAGTGCAAGGCAGTATTTTGAACCATTCAGTTCATTAGGCCTTGATTTCCGAACCGAACGGTTCATATTGCGCTCCGAACCAAGTAGTTCAGTTATGGAGAACCGCTATGAAACGTCTCGCTTACGCCCTTGTTCTGTCCGTGTTTGGCGCGACTGCCGCGTCGGCTGGCGTCGGGGATTTCTCGCTACCGCGTCTGGACTTCCCGACCACCGGGGCTCCGACCGTCACGCAAGGCTGCAACGATCTGACGCAGGTCTGCGCGGATAATTAATCGCGTCCGAGATGCGCTTCGCCCCGCTCGGCGGCGAGGCGCATCTGACGTTCGCGCTCCCGGAAGCGGTCGCGATCGGCATCGGAATACTCGCCGATGCAGCGGTGACAGGAGACGCCTTCCTCGTAATCGGGGTGGCGTTTGTCTTCCGCGGAAACCGGACGGCGACAGGCGTGACAGCTGTCGTAATCGCCCTGTTTCAGCCCGTGGCGCAGGCTCACGCGCTGATCGAAGACGAAGCAGTCGCCCTGCCAGAGCGAGCCGTCTTCGGGCATGTCTTCGAGATATTTCAGGATGCCGCCCTTGAGGTGAGAGACCTCGGGCACCCCTTCCGAGAGCAGGAAATTCGTCGATTTCTCGCAGCGGATACCGCCGGTGCAGAACATCGCGACGCGCTTGTTATGGAAGCGATGCGCATTGTCGCGCCACCATTGCGGAAATTCGCGGAAGCTCTTCGTGCCGGGGTCGATGGCACCCTCGAAAGTGCCGATCTCGATCTCGTAATCGTTGCGCGTATCGATCACCACCGTGTCGGGCGAGGAGATCAGCGCGTTCCAGTCCTGCGGCTCGACGTAATGGCCGACGCGGGCTTTGGGATCGATATCGGGCTCGCCCATCGTGACGATCTCGCGCTTGAGCCGAACCTTCATCTTGCCGAAAGGCATCTCGGCCGCCGCGCTTTCCTTCCATTCCAGATCGGCGCAGCCCGGCAAGCCGCGGATATGCGCCAGCACCGCATCGATCCCTTCACGGGTCCCGGCGATCGTGCCGTTGATCCCTTCGTGCGCGAGCAGGAGCGAGCCTTTCACACCTTGCGCGCAGGCAAGCTTCGCCAGCGGGGCCTTCAAGGCCTCGGGGGACTCGAACCGGGTAAAATGGTAAAGGGCGGCAACGGTGAACATGGGCCCCGCATTAGCGCCGTGCAGGGGCATTAGGCAAGAGCCGTTGACCATGTGGGGCCCGCGCCCTACCCATGGAGAGACCCTGCGGGAGAGACAAAATGACCAAAGCCCTGATCGTGATCGACGTGCAAAACGATTTCTGCCCCGGCGGCGCGCTGGCGGTAGCGGGGGGCGACGAGATCCTTCCGCGCGTGAACACGCTGATGACCGAGTTCGACACCGTGGTGCTGACGCAGGATTGGCACCCGGCGGATCACTCCTCTTTCGCGAGCCAGCACGAAGGCGGCGCGCCCTTCACGCAGATCCACATGGAGTATGGGCTGCAGACCCTCTGGCCGGATCATTGCGTCCAAGGCAGCAAAGGGGCGGAGTTCCACCCCGATCTCGCCGTGGACCGCGCGCAGCTGATTATCCGAAAGGGGTTCCGGCGCGGCGTCGACAGCTATTCGGCTTTCTTCGAGAACGACCACAAGACGCCGACCGGGCTTGCAGGCTATCTGCGCGACCGGGGCATCGAGGATCTGACCTTCGTGGGGCTCGCCACCGATTTCTGCGTCGCGTGGTCGGCGCTGGATGCGGCGAAGCTGGGCTTCCGCGCGACCGTGATCGAAGGCGCCTGCCGGGCGATCGACCTCGACGGCTCGCTGCAGGAGGCGCATAGCGAGATGCGCTCTGCCGGTGTAAAGCTGGAGGCCTGATCCATGGTCGACATCGCGAGCCGCGTCTATAACCACAAGTGGAAGATCGACCCGATCGTGCGGTCCCTGATCGACACAGATTTCTACAAGCTATTGATGTGTCAGTCGATTTTTCGCAACAAGCCGGAGACGCGGGTCAAGTTCAGCCTGATCAATCGCAGCAAGTCGATCCGGCTGGCGGAGTTGATCGACGAGGCGGAACTGCGCGAGCAGCTCGATTATGCACGCTCGTTGAAACTGTCGCGCGGGGAGAGCACCTGGCTGCGCGGCAACACGTTCTACGGCAAGCGACAGATGTTCCGCTCGGATTTCATGGAATGGTTCGAGGGCTATCAACTGCCGCCCTACCACCTGGAAAAGCGCGACGGGCAATATGAGCTGACCTTCGAGGGCAAGTGGCACGAGGTCATGCTCTGGGAGATTCCGGCGCTCGCGATCCTGATGGAGCTGCGCGGCCGGGCAGTGCTGAACACGATGGGGCGGTTCGAGTTGCAGGTGCTTTATGCCCGCGCCATGACGAAGGTCTGGGAGAAGATCGAGGCGCTGCGCGAGTTGGATCACCTGCGGATCGCGGATTTCGGCACACGGCGACGGCACAGCTTCCTGTGGCAGGACTGGTGCGTGCAGGCGATGCTCGAAGGGCTTGGTGACATCTCCGAAGGGGGCGCGTTCACCGGCACTTCGAACTGCCTGATCGCGATGCGGCGCGACATCGAGGCCGTGGGCACCAACGCGCATGAGATGCCAATGGTCTATGCGGCGCTGACCGATAGCGATGCGGAGCTGGCAAAGGCGCCCTACAAGGTGCTGGCCGATTGGCACGAGGAGCATGACGGCAACCTGCGTATCATCCTGCCCGACACCTACGGCACGAAGGGTTTCCTCGATCACGCACCGGATTGGCTGGCGGGCTGGACCGGTATTCGCATCGATTCGGGCGATCCGGCGACCGGCGCGGATATCGCGATCGACTGGTGGAAGGCACGCGGCGAGGACCCGCGCCAAAAGCTGGTGATCTTCTCGGACGGACTGACCGTCGACAAGATTCGCGAGTTGCACGCGCAGTTCGCCGGGCGCGTGAAGGTCAGTTTCGGCTGGGGCACGCTGCTGACGAACGACTTCCGCGGGCTGGTGCCGCATGACGCGCTTGCGCCGTTCAGCCTTGTCTGCAAAGCGGTCGAGGCCGATGGGCGTCCGACGGTGAAACTGTCGGACAATCCCGAAAAGGCGATGGGGCCGGAGGCGGAAATCGCCCGCTACAAGCGCGTCTTCGACGTCGGCCAGCAGCAGGCGATGAAGGTCATGGTCTGAGCGATCAGGTCATCGCGTTGAGGATCAGGTAGAACACCGCCGAGAGCGCGGCCGAGGCTGGGACGGTCACGATCCACGCCGTGGCAACAGTCATCATATGCGATCGGCGCACCAGTAGGCGGCGTTTGCGCTCTTCCGGCGGGACGGGTTTGCCCTTGCGGGTGCCCAGCTCACGCGCGCGTTTCTCGGCGTGCCACTCGCGGTAGAAACCCACGCCGAAGATGCCGCCGACCGCGATATGCGTCGAGGAGACCGGCAGACCCAGCCAGGACGCCACGATCACCGTGATTGCCGCCGACAGCGCCACGCAATAGGCGCGCATCGGGTTGAGCTTGGTGATCTCGTTGCCGACGAGGCGGATCAGCTTGGGCCCGAACAGCAACAGACCGAAAGAGATGCCAAGCGCACCCACGGCCATCACCCAGAACGGGATGTCGACCTGCGCCGCGATATCGCCCTGCTCCACCGTGTGCACGATGGCGGCGAGCGGACCCACCGCATTGGCGACGTCATTCGCACCATGGGCGAAGCTCAGCAGCGCAGCAGAGACGACGAGCGGCAGGCCGAACAGCGTCTTGAGGGACTTCTTGCGATTCTCCATCCCCTCGGATTGGCGGCGGATCATCGGGATCGTGATCAGCCAGCCCACAAGACCGACGACGAGCCCGATCAGGACGGCCTCGACGATCGTGATCTTGAACAGGTGCTTCAGGCCTTTGAGCGCGAGATAGGCAGCGAAGGCCCCCGCCATGATCCCGATCAGGATCGGTACCCATCGCCGGGCGGCCGCGATCTTGTCGTCGACATAGATCACCTTGGACTTGATAAGTGCGAGGAAGGCCGCCGCGATCACCCCGCCGAGGATCGGCGAGATCACCCAGCTTGCCGCGATCATCCCCATCGACGCCCAGTCGACCGCGCCGAAGCCCGCGGCCACGATGCCCGCGCCGACGACGCCGCCGACGATGGAGTGCGTGGTCGAGACCGGCGCGCCCAGCCATGTCGCGAGGTTCAGCCACAAAGCCGCCGCCAGAAGCGCCGCCATCATCGCCCAGACGAAATGCCCGGAATCGGGCAAGGCGGTGGGTTCGATGATGCCTTTCGCGACGGTCTTGACGACATCGCCGCCCGCGACGAGCGCGCCCAAGCTTTCGAAGATGGCGGCGACGATCAGCGCCCCGATCAGCGTCATCGCGCGTGAGCCCACGGCGGGGCCCATGTTGTTGGCCACGTCATTGGCGCCGATGTTGAGCGCCATATAGGCCCCGATCGCGGCAGCGAAGATCACCACCAGCTGGCCAGGCTGACCTCCCACCAGCACGGCGGCCACCAGTCCGGCGAGCACGATGAAGGCCAGCGCGACTCCCGGCGCAACCATGCCACGCGCCACGAATTGCGCGGCGCTTTCGACACGACCGATCCGCTTGAGATCCTTGTCGAGCGTTTTCCACTGATTGACGCGGGACTCGTTGTCTTGATTGGCCACCGTCACGAACCTGTCATCTAATTGTCAGAACCCGCGCGGGGTAACGGGTTTAACCCGCTGTGACAAGGCGTCAGGCCCGTTTCGGCGCTCAGAGCTTGCGCAGAATTTTTTGCAGCCCCTCTTCCGCCACAAGCTTCGCGGCCTCCTTCGGCGCGAACCATTTGCGCTTGCGCTGATGTTCCTCGGGATAGGACTTCATCAGGGTCTCCACCCGCAGCGGGAAGACGACGACATCGGTGGGCGTCGCCAAGCCGCTATCGAGGATCTTGTCATAACGGAATGCCCCGGCGGGCTCCTTGTCGATCTTGCCGACGACTCCGGCCTCTTCCCACGCCTCCTGCTTGGCTGCGCCGGACAGCGAGCGTCCCCGCATCGGCCAGCCTTTGGGGATGACCCAGCGCCCGGTATCGCGGGAGGTGATCAGCAGAACCTGGGTCTTTCCGTCACGGATGCGCAGACAGAGCGCGCCCACCTGCAAAGAGGCGGGACGATAGCCCAGCAGGCCCTTGGCGACGGATTTCGCCCATTTCATCGACTGGTCTCCCATGGCGGCGTACGGTTCTCCAAATGCTGTGCGAGATCAAGCGCACGTTCTACATATAGTTTTTGGCGCGGATCGGAAGGCAGGGCCCGGGTCACAATCCAGCCAGCGGAGGCGAAGGCCCTCAGCGCCACGAAAAGCGGCAGGAGTGCCTCCTGATCGGGCGGAAGCGGTCGCAGGCTGCGATAGCCCTCGACGAGCCCTGCCGCCTGTTCGCCCCAAAGCGGGTCGCCCCAGCCCTGCACCAGCGCCGTCGCGAGGTCGTAGAGCCGGTAGCCCGGCCCGCAATCGTCGAAGTCGATCAGGGCGAGCCCGTCCGGCGTCGACAACACGTTCTCACGCAGGCAATCGGCGTGGATCGGACCATAGTCCTGTGCCTGTGCCAAAAGCACACGCGCAAGGCCGCGGCCCGAGGACAGCGTTGTGGCCTCAACTTCCGAAAGCTGAGGATGTTCCCAGAAACGACCCCAAAGCGGACGCTCCCCCAGAAACCCCTCGCCATCCCACGGGTTCCGGTCGAACCCGTCGGGCGGGGCGGCATCGCTGCTGATGTGAAGCTGCGCGATGAGGCGACCCAGCGCCTGGGCCTCGGTGCGCACTGCTTCTGGCGTCCCGGAGAGCGGCTGATCGCCCGCGCCGATCGGCGTCCCGTCCAGCCAACCCACGCAAGAGGTGACGCGGTCCTCCACGAGCCCTGTCAGAGCGCCCTCGCTCGTGCGCACCGGGCGCGGCACCGGCATCCCCTGATCGGCGAGGCTTTCGCACCAGCGCAACTCGGCCTCGACCCCTTCGCGGCCCTGATAACCGGGCCGGTGCAAACGCAACGCGACATGGCGTCCATCCTTCAGATGCGCCTCGAAGACGATATTCTCGCGGTTCTTCACCAGTCGCGGCGGCTCGGGCGCACCTCCCCATGAAGCGAGGGCAGACTCCGCCATCGCCCGTGCGGTCTCGTCCGAGATCATGCAGGAAGCTCCTCGAAACTCTGCGAAAGCTTCTCAAGCATTTCATCGGCATCGCTGCGATTGAAGACCATCGGCGGGCGGATCTTGATAATGTGTTGTGCCCGGCCCACGCGGCCCATCAAGACATGGCGCTCGCGCATCGCTTCGACGATCCGGCCCGCGGCTTCGCTGGCGGGCTTGCCGTCCTGCGCCAGTTCGATCCCGAGGAACAGGCCAAGGCCCCGCGTGTCGGCGATCAGCGGATGGGACAGGTCGCGCAGCCCTTGCAGAAGGTAGTCGCCGACCTGTGCCGCGTTCTCCTGCAAGCCTTCGTCCTCGATCACCTGCAACGTCTCCATTGCGGCTGCGACCGAAACGGGATTCCCGCCGAACGTGTTGAAATAGCCGAAAGCCTCGCGGAAGGCGCCCATCACCTCGGGCGTCGCAACAAGGCCCGCGACCGGGTGCCCATTGCCCATCGGCTTGCCCATCGTGACCACGTCAGGCGTGACGCCCAGCCATTCGTGCCCCCAGAAATGCGAGCCGATCCGGCCGAAACCCGGCTGCACCTCGTCACACAGGATCAGCCCGCCCGCGCGGCGGATCGCCTCGACGGTCGGGTCTAGGAAACCGGGCGCGATGCCGGGCATCCCCTCATTGGCGAAGATCGGGCAGAGCATGAGCCCCGCGAAGCCGTGGCCGCTCTCTTCCAGCTCGGCAATCGCCTGCGCGACGTTGGCCGCAAAGGCTTCGGACTGCGCCTCGAGCGATCCGCCCAAGGGGGTGAGACTGTCGGGCGCCGGCACCCGGCGGATATGGTCGGGCCAGCCCCCGATCGGCGGGCGGCGGGTCGACAGATGCGCCACGGCGGTGGTGTTGCCGTGATAGGTGTTGTCGGTCGCGATGAAGCCGCGCTTGCCGGTCACCGCCTGCGCCATGCGCAAAGCGACGTCATTGGCCTCGGACCCGGTGCAGGTCATGAGAAGCTGACCGTCGAAGGCGAACTTGCCCAGCAACGCCTCGGCATAATTTAGGATGCCCTCATGCAGATAGCGCGTGTGGGTGTTGAGCGTCGCGGCCTGTTCGCAGATCGCCTTCACGATGCGCGGATGGCAATGGCCGCAATGGGCGACGTTGTTATAGGCGTCGAGGTAGCGCTGGCCGTCGGCGTCGAAAAGCGAAGCGCCCTCTCCCCGCACGATCTCCACCGGGCGGTCGTAGAAGGTCGGCACGTTCGGCCCTAAAAGCCGTTCGCGCCGGTCCAGCAGATCACTCCCCATCCGAGACCTTCCCGCGCAGCGCTTTCTTCTCGCCGTGAATCGCCTTCGCCTTCAGACGCCGCTTCTTCGAGCCGAGCGTGGGCCGCGTCGGGATGCGTTTCTTGGGCTTTTCGCAGGCCTTTCGGATCATCTCGGCGAGGCGGTCGCGCGCGATCTCGCGGTTGCGCGCCTGACTGCGCGTGTCCTGCACCAGCAGCAAAAGCGCCCCGTCGCTGGTCCATCTGCGCCCCGCGATCCGGCGCAAGCGGTTCTTCACCGGTTGCGGCAGGTGCGGCGAGCGTTCGGCCTCGAAGCGCAGCTCCACCGCGGTCGAAACCTTGTTCACATTCTGCCCCCCTGGACCTTGCGCCCGGGTGAAGGTTTCGGTGATTTCCCAATCCTCGATGGTTATCTGATCGTTGATCCGCAGCATGGGCCACAAGCTAGCTCACGCTGCGAAAAACGAAAGCCCCCTTCAGCCCGCCAGCAACCGCGCCCCGTCATGGCCAGTGATGCACACGCTCATCAGCGTGCCTTCGGGCTGGTCCGCCTCGAACGTCACCTCGGCAAAGCCTTCGGTGCGCGCGACGCGCGGGGTCTCGGTCAGCACGCGCTGTTCGGTGCCGACCTGCGCGTCGAGATGGGCGGCCAGCGCGGCGTCGCCCTTCGCGCGCAGCCGGGCCGCGCGCTCCTTGACGATGGGACCTTTCACGGCAGGCATCCGCGCGGCGGGCGTGCCCTTGCGCGCGGAATAGGGGAAGACATGCAGGAAGGTCAGCCCGCAATCGTCGACGAGCCGCAGGGAGTTTTCGAACATCTCCTCGGTCTCGGTCGGGAAACCCGCGATAATATCCGCGCCGAAGACAATCCCGGGGCGCAGCTTGCGCGCTTCCTCGGTAAAGGCGATGGCGTCGTCGCGCAGGTGGCGGCGCTTCATCCGCTTGAGGATCATGTCGTCGCCCGCCTGAAGGCTGAGATGCAGATGCGGCATCAGACGCGGCTCACTCGCGATCGCCAGCATCAGGTTCTCATCCGCCTCGATCGAGTCGATGGAGGAGATGCGCAGGCGCGGCAGGTCCGGCACGAGGCGCAGGATTCGCATCACCAGATCGCCCAGACGCGGCTCGCCCGGCAGGTCCGCGCCCCAGGAAGTCAGATCGACCCCTGTGAGGACGACCTCGTTGAAGCCGCGATCCACGAGGCGCTTGATCTGCTCGACCACGACGCCCGCCGGGACGGAGCGCGAATTGCCGCGCCCGAAGGGGATGATGCAGAAGGTGCAGCGGTGATCGCAGCCGTTTTGCACCTGCACATAAGCGCGATGGCGGCCGAACCCATCGATCAGGTGACCGGCGGTCTCCTTCACCGACATGATGTCGTCGACCATCACCCGCTCGGTCTCGCCGATGAAATCGGGGCCTTGCGGGGCGAGCTGCGCCCAGGTGTCGGCCTGCATTTTCTCGTGATTGCCGATGATCTTGGTGACCTCGGGCATCGCGGCGAAGGTGTCGGGCTCGGTCTGCGCAGCGCAGCCGGTCACGATCACCGGCACGTCCGGATTCTCGCGCGCGAGACGGCGGATTTCCTGCTTGGCCTTGCGCACGGCCTCGGCGGTCACGGCACAGGTATTGACGACCACGGCCCCTTCGAGCCCGGCGCCTGCAGCCAATTCCTTCATCGCCTCCGTCTCATAGGCGTTGAGACGGCAGCCGAGAGTCGAGAAAACGGGCGGTTTCATATCGCGTCCAGAAAATCTTGAGTGAGGGTCGCATCGAACACATGCGCGGTGGGGCCGGTCATCCAGACGCCATCTTCGCGCCAGTCGATCTCCAGCTGGCCGCCATCGACATCGACGAGGACGCGCTTGCCGGTGAGCCCCCGCAGATGCGCGGCGACGGCGGTGGCGCAGGTGCCCGAGCCGCAGGCCAGCGTGATGCCGGTGCCGCGCTCCCAGACGCGCATCCGCAGATGGTCGAGGCCGATCGCGCTGGCAAATTCGACATTGGTGCGCTCGGGGAACAGGGGATCATGCTCGATCACCGGGCCCTGGCGATCCACTTCGACAGCCTCGGCATCGTCCACGAAGAAGACGCAATGCGGGTTGCCCATGCCGACCGCGATCGGGTCGCCGCCCAGCGGCAGATGCGCGGGATCGATGCCGGGCAGAATCGGAATTTGCGCCGCTTCGAGAATCGGCGCGCCCATATTGACCGAGACCATCCCGTCCTCGCGCCGCACCGCGCTGAGTTGCCCGCGTTCGGTGAGCAGCGTGACACTCTCCCGACCAAGCTGGCGCATCATGTAATCGCTCACGCAGCGGGTCGCATTCCCACATGCACCCGCCCGCGTGCCATCGTTGTTCCAGAAATCGAGCGTGAAATCAGCCCCTTGGGCGGGGCGGATCACCGCGAGCTGGTCGAATCCCACGCCGCGATGCCGATCACCGAGCGCACGCGCGAGCGCAGGCGTGACCGGATCGTCGCCGTTCCGGGCGTCGATCACGACGAAGTCATTGCCGAGCCCATGCATCTTCATGAAGGGCAGTCCGCTCTGTATGCGCTTTGTATTCATGGCGCGCGATATACGCCCGCGCCAAGGTTTTTTCCAGATGTGCAATTTTTGTGAATTTTATGCCTTGACCCCCCCGGCGGGGGTTTGTAGAGACGCGCCCTGTGATGGGCCGTTAGCTCAGTTGGTAGAGCAACTGACTTTTAATCAGTGGGTCGCAGGTTCGAATCCTGCACGGCTCACCATCATCCCCCTAATATGTAACGCATTTCTCAGCCTCGGCTGGGTTATGCGTCCGACCGTCCGACAGCGTCCGGATCGGACGCTCGGATTGAGCGAGGGAAAATCAGGTGACGAAAGCTCGAGATCTCCAGCGCCATCGCCTGCACCTCTGGTGCGCCTGCGGCCACAGGGGCTCTGTGAGCCTGCGAGAGGCGGCAGAGAGGAACCCTGAGGTCACGGTCGAGGATTTGGCGCGGAAGGCCGTCTGCCAGCGCTGTGGCCGCCGCGGCGCGGCTGAGCTTCGCATCGTTTACCACACCGAAAACTGAGCTGGACGAATCACCCACGTCTGAGTTCGGCAGTCGAGAGTAGCCGAAAACGCTACTGCACTGAAAAATCCGGGATTTTTTTACCTGTCTTTATGGTCATGCACGCTTTCGAGCGATTACTGGTAAGCCGTTGAAAACCCAGCTGCGGCGCGGCGGACGTTTCCGCTTTGTTTCCCATAACTTAGATGTCTCATGTGACAAAATGTCCAGCAAATCAGGACGTTGGAGGAATCGCGCGTGCGCTTCCTTTCCCTACCGGTCAACTGAAAAATGGACAGACATTGGGCGAAAGTTTCGTTGACGCCCCCACAGCACGAACGGCACATTGTGTGTGCCGGTATCCGATCTGCCCTAGTGGTAGAAGCCGGCGCTGAGGGGGTTCAAATTCATTGAGCCGAACGCGACCCCCTCAGAGCACTTAAATAGACCGCCCATTCTCACGGGCTTTCTGACGGCCATGCTCGCATGCCCGTTGCGGAAGGCGCAACAGAAATTCGGCGGTCTCGGGCGAAAAAGGAGATCCTGATGAACGCCTCGACGATGAGCCACTGGCTCGACTTTGACGATGCCACCGACGTGTGGCGCCACAACCTTCAAGGCAAATCGATTGCTGCTATTGCGGCTTGGTTCGATGTGAGCCAATCGCAAGTGGATGCTGTCCTCAAAGGCCGCATCCACCCTGGCAGCTTGCGCGCTGCGCTCCAGTCGATCTTGGTTTGATAAGCGTTGTCCTGGGCGGGTAGCCTCGTCCAGGACATCTACGTAACGACGCGAGGATTAAGGTTGCGCTGGCGGCGCTTCTCCCGGCTGATCTCGGTCGTGGATCTCCTGGAGAAGACGATCGAGGAAAGCGGTGAGCTCACTCAAGTCCAAGGCCCCAAGTGCAGCGGAGGCATCCACCCGCTTCAGTATCTCGATGTACTCAGGCCGATTCTCGACGATCTTTTCTGGCAGGATCGTCGAATACGGAAGCCAACCACCGAGCTTGACGCAAATAACGAAGTAGCAGGCCGCGCGAGCAGTTCTTCCGTTCCCGTTGAAGAATGGATGGATGAGATTGAGCCGCCACAGTACATACGCTCCAAGCGTTAAGGGATCGGCTTCCAGCCACGCTCGGTTCACCTCGTTGATGAACTGATCCATCGTGTCCGGAAGCTGCCAAGGCTCGGGAAACATATCCTTGAGACCATCTTCAGAGGACATGTACACTTTCCCCGATCGCCACTGTCCTGCGTCAGTGTGCAGACAGGCGATCGCGTGGAAGTTCAGGGCTTTTACTATCGTACCCGACAGGTGCAATTGCTGCGACCCGATAGCAGCTTCGACAATAGATTTGAGGAAATCGTAGTGGCGCACCCCGTTTGAAGCGGCGAGCTTCTTGTACTCAGGATGCGCCTCGTTTTGGAAAATGTTGTAGAGGATCAAGCAGCTTCGTCCTCGTGCTCTCGGCCCTCATGCTCATCGATGAGCTTTGCAACGTCGTCACGAGTGAGGTCGCTTTTCTCGTCGAGCGACCCCATGACGAACGAAATCTTCTGCTGCCGGATCTCACGTTCCGACATTTTTCGACCCGCATCCCTTTGGAGACGCTCAAGCAACTTGTCGTTCTTCCATGCGTTGAGTTTCATTTGTCCAGTCCTTTTCATCCAAATCGCAGCAGCGACCGGATATCCTCCCATATACTAGATTTACGAAATCTAGTGACGGTTTGTCACGAACCAACCGCACGTCACGTGAACGTAATGCCAAAAATCCGCTCATTTTATGGCCAATGCGAGTCATAATTGGCACAACCAGCGGTTGGAACAGCGGTAGCGTCACCCTTTCGTTGCTGAGAAACGCGCCCTTATGACCATGGTTCCCGCGGTAGCGAAACCTTCACGACATGATTGGTGCTCGAGGTTGAGCTGATGCAGGTGACGGAAGCTGAGCGCTTCTCTGCCGTACCGTCGAGCCACTCGGGCAAGGGCTTCGGCTTGTTCCGGCACCGTTCGCACTGGCAGTGCGCGCCGTGCGCGTGAAGCGCGCAGCAGCCGGAGACGTTGTCTTTACCGAGGATGTGTCCGCAGCGCGGATCTGCGCAGGTGGCATGCGTCATGCCTTTTTCTCCGTCGAAGGTCTCTTGATAGCACGGATCGCCCGCGAGCGGGTCTCGATCTCGGCCGGGGTGTAGATCATGGCGAGCTGCGCGTTGCTCGCGATCGTGTTGCCGAGCACATCGCCGATGTCGTCACGCTCGACGCCGGCGCGGCGGGCCAGCACGCCGAAGGTGCGGCGCAGATCCCGGAACTGCATTGTCTCGATCGAGCGCAATGCGCCGCTCTCGTCGCGCGCGATCGTCTCAGCGCGAACCTCCTGCCAGCGGCGCTGGAATAGGTCTCGCTCATAGGGTCGATTGAGACGCTCGTCGTGCAGCAGCGGATCCGCGCCACTGCGGCCCGCCTCTGCCGCTGCGGCCATCGCGGCCTCGATGCGGGCAACCGCATCCTGGTGCAGTTGCAGGGCGCCCTCGTTGCCACGCTTCGAGCGGTCGAAGATCCAGACCCAACCCGATGCGACAGCCCCGTCGGGTTGGATGAACTCGAGCTGGTGGAAGTCCTCGATGCGGGCGGAGAAGCAATCCGTCTGACGCTGTCCATGGAGGAGCGAAAGCACCATGGCCGTACCGATCGAGGGCAGGCCGATGTCGTCGGCCGTGGCAAGCAACGCGTCGAACTCCTCCCAGCTCACTACGCGGCCCCTGCCTTTCGGCGTCTTGAGGCCCAGCTTCGCGCAAGGGTTCGAGCCGTCCGGCCGCCAGCCGAGGATCTCTGCGTAGGACATCAGGATCGAGAGCTTCCGGATCAGGCTCTTTGCCTGCCACTCGCCCGAGCCGTCGCGCAGCGTCTCGTACCAGGCGTGCACAATCGACTTGTCGAAGTCGCGCACCTGGTACGGGCCCCACTTCCGCAGGATAAGCCGGAAGCTCGCCTCGTAATCGGATTTCGTCGCAGGCTTGAGGTCCGTCCAGCGGGTCGAGCGACGATATTTCTCGATCAAGGCTTCGATCGAGCGGCCCATCGGGCTCGGCGCTTCGCGTTTTCCAGTGGCGATCGCGCGTGCGAGCTCGGCGTTGAGCCGCTCGGCCTCGCGCTTCGACCAGGTGAGACGACGCTCGTCGAGTTCGACAGAGGAGAAACCGAGCTTGCGGGCGGCGGCCGACGGTTCCCACCAGAGACGGGTGGTGCCATTCGAGCGCGTGCGTTCACGCAGGCCGTTGGGCGGATTAGGGATCAGGCGTTTGGGCATGGGCTTGTCCGACGGTTTGATTTTAGCGGCGGTTCTCTTCACGAAATGCGTTGAGTTGTGCCGCGAATTTCTCAGCCCGCTGACAGGTGCCGGTCCAGAAATCTGGATGCTGGTCCGCACCTGGCTGCGTGAGGTACTCCTCAAATCTCAGAAGCGCATCTCCCGGGTGCCACCTGGTCTCCTCTTTTGAGAATACCATGACGTCGATCGCGCCTACGTGCCCGCTCCAGCGGAAAAAGGCGTCGAACTCAGTTTCCGCCCCGATGAGGAAGCATGTCTGCGCGATCTCAGAGATTATGCGAGCGCATGCGTTCGGTTCGTTTATCAGCGGCTTGTTCATTATGGCTCCGGTTCAGTCGTAGCCGAGCCCATGTGCGAGCGCGGCGGTTCCTAGAGTGGTGACGGTGGCCCCGATTGTCGGACCGGGCATGATCCAGAGCAGGATCAGCCAGAGCGCTGCGATGCCCGCGCCAATGGCGAGCTTGCGGCGCATCAGACGGTTTCTTCCGAGAGGCTCAGCGACACCGCATTGCAAAAGGTCAGCAGTGCTTTTTGCTGATTGTCATCGAGGGTGCGGACCCCATCCATGAAGTCATCGAAGTCCATCGTGCCTCGCTCCAGGCGAGACGCGAGCTCTGCGACCACGTATGGCGTCTGCTCGAGGTTATCGGCGAGCTCCGACACGATCTGGTCGCGCAGGATGCCGGCGGTGAAATGATAATCGCTCATGACCGCCGCGCCTCCGCGAGCATCCGGACCTTGCCCGATGCAATGAGCGCCGGGTCGATCGCGGGATCCTCGCCCTTCGGCGTGCCGTTCATCTCGATCCAGTGCTCGATCTGGTCGCGGCGGTATTTCAGCGGGCGCTTCCAGTGCGGCATCGGGATCGGAAATCCGTGATGGTCCTCGAGATCCGTTCTGCGGATCAGGAAGGCTTGCGACGACGGTAGGCCCAGCATCTCGGCGACTTCGGCGGTGTCGATGAAGGTTCGCTCAGTCATCAGGCCGCCCTCCCGTCACGAAAGGGCGCGCTCGAAACGGCGCGCGGCGCTTCCGGGAACGCCTCGGCCAGAGCAGCGTCCAGGCCCATGCCGAGCGGGCGCGTCGCCGGGTTGCAATGCGCTATCGCCGCGATCTCCTGCACAGAGACAATCAGGTGATGAGCTGAGCGGGCGAAGGTGAGTGCCTGGACAAGGTCGGTCGAGAGCATCGGTCGGGTACGGTTGGCACGGTTCATTTCAGCCCCCCGTTATTGCGGGCCTCGAGCACCGCGCGCTGGCGCGCGATCGAGGCGGTAAAGTCGTCCTGCGTCTCGGGCTCGGCCGAAGCGAGAGCGTAATGCTGCAGCCAGTTGCGCAGCATGGCCCGGAAACCTGTGAACAGTGCGTGCATCGGTTCTGCTTTCTCGTTGGCTCCCGCCTGCCGCCTGCGGCTGGAGCGTGGGGTGCGTGGGGGCGAAGGCGAGCAGCGCTTCGCGGGCGGCCCCCGTGGGGTAATCAGAGGAGGGTGTCGCTCGGCGGTGCCGCCACGCTGACAGGCGGACCCACGCGGCGATGCTCAAGCTGGATCTCGGTCAGATCGGCGACGACCTGGACCATCTTCCCGCAATGGGTCAGCAGATCGCCCTTGCGGACGGTGGTCTCGTCATTGGAGCCGATCTGGTTGCCGGAGCGTTCGATCCGAGCACCGTTCAGCCGCATCGCCTCACAGGCCATGCGCCAGCCGGCGCGCTCCGCTGCGGTCATCAGTTCGGTCGGCATGGGGATGGAGATGGTCACTGCGTCACCTCTTGCGGCTGGATGGCGAAGACGACGGACAAAGGCAGGCCAACGGCCCGGGCGCGCTTGCCCGCGAAGGTCATGTTGGAGAGCTCTGCCCCGGTCATGTGGCGGAGAGCCGAAGTCAGGCCGGTGCCCGCCCATTCGGTGCCCTCGAAAATCAGGCCGATCGCTGGCACGGACGCGGCGGAGCCGATCCAGAGGCGATCATCCGCGCTTACGCGCAGGCCGACCGGGCCGAGCCCTGCATTGATCCGCGCAAGCGCAGACGGGAGGTGGCGCTGAGAGCGGGCGTGGAGCACCCAGTCCTCGATCTTCGCGTCGATCCCGGCGTCGAGCTGCAGGAAGTCGGTGGAGAGTAGATGGGAGATCGCCGCCTCGGCCGAGCTTGCGTCGGCGTCGATGTCGACCGCCACGGCGCGCTCGATGATCCGGGCGCCGCGCGGCAGACGGGATTTCAGAGCGCGTTCCGCAGCTGCCGCATCACGCGCGGCGATGCGATGGGTGCGGTGACGCTGTTCGATCGTGTGGAGCGAGAAGATCTTCATCGCTCAGCGCCCCGGCATCAGGATGACCTTGTCGTCAGCGGCAAGGTCCCGGATCACGTTCATGCGGCGGCGATACTGCAGCAGCTCCTCGAAGGCCGGACGCGCGACCAGAAGCAGCAGCTCGGCCGAGTGCGGGTCGAGATGATCGAGGCCGCCATCGTCGGCCAGCGCGCGCTCTACGTTCGTCGCGGCCGAGATGGCGTGTTCGAGGGTTTTATCGGAGATCGGGCCGAGTTCGGCCGGCGGAACGAGAGGCGAGTGTGCCATGGGCTTGGCTCCTGGTGCAGTGGTTCTGCATCAAGAGTTAGGAGTGGGCACCGCACACTGTCAAGGCAAATTGTGCGATTATCGCATTTTTTGCCGAGAGGGCCCGTAGCGATGGAGGAGAACAGCGCGTCGCCCCGCCCAATCCCCGATCCCCTCAGCGGCCATATTTATACCGATTAAAAGCGGGATGCTCAGGAGGAACCCCAAGCTCAAAACCCATTCAAGCCTGGTCCACCAGAAATAGTGGTCCATGGCATAGGCGCCCGACACGCAGATTAGAAAAATTGAGAGCCAAGAGCGGTCGTGCCATTTGGTTTTCGCACGATCAAACGCGTCTTGCTCGACGTAGTCTGTCGGCCATCCCTCGCCATACGCGTCGATCATTGATCCTCGCTACTTCCCCCGGCGATCCAAATGTCAGTGTCGATTTTTCGCCTAGTGGTAAGCTTTGGGCGAATTGGTCCAGTGGACTTTATCCCGTGCGCGGATTGGTTGATAGCGCGGACCTCGTCCTCGCTAAGCTTTCGCGCCTCATCGCCCATCCGCCAGCTTGCGATAACCTTGCCACGCACCACCACATTGATCCCATCGACAACATGCACGCGCCGGTCTCCCGGCTCCATCGATGCGGCGACCAAAACTGGCGTCTCAAGCCTACGCAGCACCGTTACCGCTCGGTTTTTCGCATTGTCGAAAATTTGGGCGACGACCACATCGCCATTTTTCGCACGCTCAGCCTGATGCGTATCAACTAGCATGTAATCGCCAGGCATATATCCCTGTAGCGCCATAGACCCGGTTTGAACCCGCCAGATATCAACGCCCGCACTTGCACCAAAGGCTTCGGCAATCGTTGGCGTCCTGCGACGATCGTTTTCCTTTGGCGACCAAGGCACAGCATCACCCTCAGAGATCCCGGGGGCCATGCTCTTCAATTCGACACCCGTTCCAACGCCCGCACGCTCAAGAACCTCTGCCAAGGGAACGTCCAGCACCTCAGCAAACTTGCGCGCGAAGTCTAACGTCATCGACCTCTGACCTGTGTAGATCTTCGACACGACCGATCGATCGCGCCCCAAGTGTCGCGCGATATCTTCGGCCGTTACTCCGACCCGCTTCTGCTGCTGTTTGAACCACTTGTCATCCATCGTGACATACCTAGTCACGCAGGATCGCAAATTGATGTGCCTAAATCGCAAATTCTTGATTGCGCGTCGCACTTTTTGCGATTACACCATCTAGTGTTATGACTGCACACCTCACACCAGTCCAAGTATGCGAGGCCCTGCTCGGCGGGGTCGACCGCGTGGCCAAGGCGGCCGGGGTTCACCGCACCACGGTGTTTCCCTGGCGCCGGGCGAGCGCGATCCGCGATGCGGGCGACGTGCCTGGCGCTCGCGTGATGCGCCGGATCCTCGCCTATTCCGCCGCTCGCGGGCTTGGGCTGACGGCCGATCATCTGATCTGGGGCGCGCCGCGCGCCGAGGTGGACGAGATCCTGCTGCGCCGCGACACGGCGCGGGAGGCTGCGGAATGATGCGGGCGGGTTTTTCTTGGCAGTTCCTCCCGGCCGCGTCGGCGGAGCGGTGCGCGGGCCTCACCCGGCGTGCGCCGCTCCGCCTCCATGAAACATCGGCGCTCTTCTCCATCCCGGCGCCGATCAGCGATGCGGCCTTGTCCACCCGCTTTCCCTCGGGTCGGCCGCATCGCATCCAGATCCCTGCGCAAGCGAAACAGGCGATGCGAGCGCAGGGCGGGGCGGTGGGCCGGGCAGTGTGTGCCTGCCGCCCCAACCAGTTCCCTGTGGCGCGCGGGGTCATGCGCGCCGTCACTGCTCCCTGTCCTGACTTCGGGCGAGGTTTCGGCCTCGCCCGCCTTTTCGCGGGAGGTCGCGATGGGCAGTGATGCGATGAAGGTACGCATGGGGGCGTTTTCTGTCGCCATGGCCGCGAAGGCCGGGCGGCTCGAGCCGTCCGCCGTCGATGCACTTTGGTATCAGGCCGAGCATCACCTCGAGGACACAGATCCGCTGCGCGCCGAGATCAGCCGCTTCAAGACCGCTTACGAGATCAACATGCGCCGCCCCGATCGGGTGGCGGAGCTTGGCCAAGAGCTGACCCGCGCAGTCGAGATCGCCGCGCGCCCCGATGCGCCCGATGCCGGGAGGGCCGACATCCATGGTTGATCCAGTAATCGAATATCCAGGCAAAGGCCTCAACGAGCTGCCGGACATGCTGCGATTGTCATCGGCGCGCGGCACCAGCGTTGTCGCTGTGTGTCTGACACCGGAAGAGAAGATCAAGCTGGCCCGCGAGATCGATCGTGGCCGCGCGGGGTCTGTCCGTCATGTCTTCGTTGAGCCGGCCGAGAGCATGACCGCATTCTCGCGCTGGATCTGGTTCGCGGCGCTCTGGCTCAGCGTGCTGAACCTGATCGACGCGCCGGTTTCGACCGCGGTGCATCTGATCCGGATCTGGGTGGCGTCATGGTGAATGCTCCGCGCCTCTCCTCCGCTGATCACACGCTGATGCACTGCGTCGGCTGGCTCGCCAACAACGTCTCGGGCGGCGAGCACCATGTGAAATCCATCTCTTCGATCCTGCGCGACGTGCTGCCCCTGGCGAACCGGACGCTGCCGATCGTGAGCGAGTTCGCCGATGCGGGCGAAGCAATCCTCGCCGCGCTCGCCTCCCGCAAGGGGGCCGAGCATGCGCGGGCGATGTGGGATGCGCAGCTGCTGCTGCAGCGCTGGCACGCCGACCGGCTCGCCCGCGCCTGGGAGGTTCTTCAAGCCGCAGAAAGGGAGGTGCGTAATGGATGACGCCCGGAAGACCTATGATGACTATAACGGGGCCTCGATTGACCTCGCGACGCTGTTCGATCTCGAAGCCAGACTGATCGACGAAGGTAATCTTTCCGAATTCAGCGTGCCGCCTGCCGTTCGCGCCGTTCTGAAATGGGCTGCAGATCACCAGATGCTGCAGGCTGCAAGGCATTTCCCGGTTCCGGTCGGATCTCCGATCGGAACACCGGCCGTGACCTGCGTTCTGGACCCGCTGCGTCACCAGGAGATCGCGCAGGAGTTTCGCCAAGTGCTCGTGGGGCGTTGCGCGCCCTCGATCGACCCTCAGCCCTCCCCCTTGGCTGAGCAACCCGCGCCGGAGAGCGAGGCGGAGGATCTCCCGCCCGAGCCGACCTCTTCGGTAGATAACGGCGCGGTGGCAGGAAGTGCTGCGCCGGAGGCCGGGGCGGAGGCTGCCACCTCCGCCCCGTCGGGCGAGGTGGTGATGGGGCCGCTCAGCGATCACGAAAAGGCCGTGATGGCCTCGGCAAGACTGAAGGGTCGACCCGCAGCAGATGTAGCGGCCGATCTGAACCGCCGCTTGCAGACGGTCGCAATCTACATGTCCAAGCTGCCGAGCGCCGTCGACGAGCCAGAACAGAATACCGACGGGCCCGCAGAGCCTGTGCCGAAACCGACCTTAGCGGTGACGCAGGATCAAGGCCCCAATCCGGACCGGAGAGAAGAGCCGGCCGGCAGTGCCGAGGTGGTTGCGGGCACCTCGGAGCCCGCTGAACATGCTCCTATCCCGACGACCGACCGCTCGATCGAGGCGCATCTGGATGCCATCGGACAGAAGGGCGGCTGGACCACCGGCCGCGACATCGTGCTGATCGAGGGCCTCGCCAAAGGCATCGACAAGGCGCTGATGGCCGATCAGCTGGGCGTCGAGGTGGGCGAGATCATGGCGCGGTTCCGCGCCCTCGTTCCCGGCGGGAAGTTCGAGAGCATGGAGCACCAGCGCAAGCTGATGCAGGTGCTGCGCGCACGCTACGAGCGCGAGGCCTGACCCATGAACGCGGCGCGCCAGACATACACCGTCGAGGACGTGAAGGGCATGCTGCTCGATCGCGTCGAGGACGTGGCGCGGTATTATGCGCCCTGGGCTCAAGGTTCCTATATCGATCGTGGCGGTTACTGGACCTTAAACCCGGGGCGGATCGATCGTCGCGTTGGAAGCTTCGTCGTATGGATCTCCGGGCCAAAGGCGGGCCGCTGGAACGAATATGGTCCCAGCCACCAATCTCATGGCGACCTGCTGGATCTGATTGCGCTTTCCCTGGGCTGCGACCTGAAATCCGCCTTCCGCGAAGCCCGGAGCTTCCTTGGTCTACAGGCGGATAGTCCCGAGGATATCGCGCGTCGCAAGGCCGCGGCCGAGCGGGCGCGGCAACGGCAGGCAGAGGCGCGGCGGGATGAAGCGGCCAAGCGCGCGAAGCGGCGCAAGCAGGCCTTCGCGCTCTGGCTGTCGGCGCGCGAGAAGATCAAGAACACCCCCGTCGAGCATTACCTGCGCGATGCGCGTGGGATCGACCTCGAGCGCCTGGGCTTCCAGCCCCGTGCGCTGCGGTTTCATCCGGCCTGCTACTACAAGCACGTCGATCCGGAGACCGGCGAGATCATCGAGGGCGAGTTCCCGGCGATGCTCTCGCTGGCCTGCAATCTCAAGGGCGACGGGGTCGCCTGCCACCGCACCTATCTGGGCCTCGACGATCGCGGCCGGTGGGGCAAGGCACAGCTGCCGGAGGCCAAGAAGGTCCTGGGCGATTACAAGGGAGCCTCGATCCACATCTGGCGCGGGCTGGGCCCGCGCGGCGGCAAGGGAAAGCGCCTCTCCGAGGCGGATCCCGGCAGCCATGTGTTTCTGACCGAAGGGATCGAGGACGCCTTGAGCTGCGCGGTGGTGCTGCCCGAGGCGCGGATCCTCTCGACGATCAGTCTTTCCAATCTCGCGGCGGTCGAGCTGCCTCCAGCGATCGCCTCGGTGACGCTGGTGGCTGATCGCGATGAAGGCCCGCAGGCACGTGAGGCCCTCGGCCGCGCGGTGCGTGCGCATGCCGATGCTGGCCGCCAGGTGCGCGTCTGGCTCAACGGCGATGGCGGCAAGGATCTTAACGACGCGCTGATCAAGCGGCGCGCGGAACAGAAAGAAGGGGCAGAGCATGAAGAATTGGGTGAACCGCCTCACTGAGCGGGTATGCGCCGGCGCGCGCTGGATCCTCGAGATGCTGGATTGCGAGGAGCCGCATGGCTACCTCGCCAATGTCGGGTTCCCCGAGGCTGCGATCGCGGCAGAGGCGGATCCGATCAACCGGGCGCGCAGAGACGCGGCCAACGTTCTGCGCGGTAGGATCAGCCAACTGCGCTACGAGCTCGAGATGACCATCGCGCAGTTCGAGTATTCGCGTCGGCCGTTTCCATTCGGGGCCTTTCAGAAGGGACCGGATACGCGCTCGATCGAGGGGCTGATCGACGAGCTGGTAAGCCTTGCCGACGAACTTGATCCGAAGGTGGCGTCATGATCAGCTTTCGTCCCTCCTACCCCGGATCGCCAGTTGAGAACGCCTATCTTGGTTCCGTAGTTGTCGGCGGCGTGCATGCCGAAGGCAAGCGCGGCGCCTGGTATTCCGCGCTCCCCACGGATGGCATGCAACCGTTCTTTTGGAACCGTGCAGAGAGCGTCGAGGCGGCACGCGCAGCGCTGATCAGCGACATTGAAACTTGGTCTCTGGCGTCTGGTCTCGCCGCAGCGGACACAATTTCATCGCTGGCGGCACTAGTGCGGATACGGAAGACCCTCGAGATGCTGCGTGATCTCAATCGGCCCGGTGCAGCCGACCAAAACGAGAGAGGCGACGGTTCTATCAGCGACGATTTTATCGGCGGCCTCGATTTGGCCTTGGCGGTGCTCAATGGCGAAGAGGGTAGCATCCGCGGTGAGGTGCCGTTTTGACTGACACGTCCGAAAACAGCGCCGACTATGCCGACCTGCGCAAACAGCTGGAAAACGCGCCGATCAAAGCCGAGCCGGACCCCGAAGCGAAAGCCAAGGCCGAGAAGAAGGCCGCTGCCTCCAACAAGAAGCAGACGTCCGATGATGGCGGCGATAAGACGAGCTCCGGCCGGCCGCGCGGCGCGATCTGGCAGGACTGCCCGGTTCGCCCGCTCGGCGTCAACGGCGAGATGAGCTATTATCTTGACCGTCACGGACAGCTGCGCGCCGTGAAGAAGCACGAGGCGCAGGTCATTCTGCATCTCTTTGGCGATCGGATCGAGCTGCTCTGTCAGAAATTCCCGCAATACGACAAGGAGGGCAGCCGCAAGCGCGATCGGTTCGACCAGACCTCAGCCGCAATGACGATGATCAGCGCCTGTTCAGAGAAGGGCCTGTTCAATCCAGACGGCGCGGTGCGCGGCGTCGGCGCGTGGAAGGATGACGACGGCAAGCTGATCTACCATTGCGGACAGAAGTTGATCACCGACGAAGGGGACAAAGATCCGCAGGACTTAGACGGCAAGATCTACCCAGCTTATCCTCCCATCCCTGCGCCCGAGAAGCCTGGTGCAAAGACAGATCCTGCTACGAAGGCCCTGAAGCAGTTCGAGACCTGGAGTTGGGAGTGGCAAGACACCACGCCAATGATCGCGCTCGGCATGACGGGCGTTCTGATGCTCTGCGGCGCCATGGATTGGCGTCCGGCCTACTGGCTGACTGGCGACAAGGCCTATGGCAAGTCAGCGTTCCAGGATCTGATCAAGTACCTGATGGGCGGCGACCACGGTCTCGTTCAATCCACGGACGCGACGAAGAGCGGGATCACCTCTCGGCTGGGCCACTCGTCCCTGCCGGTTGCGCTCGACGAACTTGAACCTGGCGACGAAGGATCTGGCAAAGAGCGCGCGATCATCGAGCTGGCCCGCGTTGCGTCATCAGGCGGTCAGTGGATGCGTGGCTCGAGCGATCAGAAAGGCGCGAGCGGCAACGTCTACTCCGCTTTCCTGTTCTCCTCGATCCTCATTCCCGGCTCGATGAAGCCGCAGGACCGCTCACGCCTCATCACTCTGCACCTGCGTCCGCTCGATGCCAAGGCAACCAAGCTGAATTTGGACCCCAAGGCGTGGAAGGAAACAGGCAGGCAGCTGAAATGGACCCTGATCAGCCGATGGAAGACATGGCCCGAGCGCCTCGAGCTATGGCGCGCAGCGTTGGCAAAAGCGGGCCTCTCCGGCCGCAACGGCGACAACTACGCCACGACCATCGCAATGGCCGACATGGCGCTGAACGAGGAAATGCCCTCGGAGGACATGCGGAAAGGCTGGGCCGAGAAGCTAGCTGTCTTTGCCCAGACCGAAACCGAAGAGATCGGCTCCGACGCCGAAGACATGCTGCAATGGCTGATCGGTCAGCCCTTTGACGTGTTCCGGCGCGGCGAGCTCTGGAACGTCGCGCACTGGATCATGGTGGCCGCGCAAATGCCAGCTGCGCCCCAAGCGCTTGTGGCCGGCGGTGAAGATGTCGGAGGCAAGATCGACAACACCATTCGCGAGGAGGCCGCAAAGCGCGCCAATGAGAAGCTCGCGAAGGTTGGTCTGAGAGTACGGGGCAAGGAAGCAGACGCTGCGCTCTTCATTGCCAACGCGCGCCTGCCAGGGCTGCGCAAGCTCTTCGAGAAGTCGCACTGGGCGAACGGCGAATGGGCGCAGTCGGCGAAGCGAGTGCCGGGTGCTCAGCCGGTCTCCAGCCCTCTCACACTCGCCGGGCAGCGCACACGCGGCGTCTACGTGCCGCTCAAATCGATCGGCGGCTTCCTCTCCTTCCCGATGGACAGCGCCCCGACCCAATCAAGCGCGGCTGCGCCGCCGATGTCTCAAGAATACGAGGATGGTTTTTGAAATGCCCCACGTGATCTCTAGGCAATTGAAACTGCAGGTTTCTTTCTGCTTTCCCCACACCCCCTTGGCATGCCATTATTCGCATACGCGGCGGTCCTGCGGGCATGGGTCAGGGCCACAACGCCACAACGGTTCAAAATCCAAGCGTTGTGGGCCGCGTTGTGGGCAAAAAATCAGCGAAACCAATGGGTTAGTATGTGGTCACAACGCCACAACGGCAAAATTGCCTTCCCTCTCGTATGTGCGCGCGCGTGCGCACCCGTGTGTTAACTCTCTCTCTCTTCTCCGTTGTACCGTTGTGGATAGAAGAAAAGAGAGAGAAAACAGAAACTTAGCCACAACAAAGCCCACAACGCTCAAAATCTCAACCGTTGTGGCTTGCCGCAAGGCGCTGAAATCTCAAGGCTTTTCCCCACAACACCCCGGAAAAGGGGGTTTTTATGCCTAAGCCCAACAACCAGTGGGAGCGTGAGGCGCGGGAGATGGCCGACCGGATCGAGCGCCAGCGCGAGATCGGCGAGCAGCTGACCTTCCTGCCCGACGAGCAGCCCGAGGCCGAGGCCGAGGGCGGCGCTGGCCGTCCGAAGGGCGCGAAGAACAAGGCCTCGACCCAGCTGCGCGACTGGCTGGCCGCCCAGGGCCTGCGGATGCCCGAGGATGTGCTGACCGAGATCGCGGGCCTGCGCAGCCGCGATGATGCGATCACGCTGGCGATGTCGCGCGCCGAGCGGATCCTCGACTGGGCGTTCGATGGCGCGCACGTGCCTGCGAAGGCCGCGCCGAAGCCCACCAGCGCCATGCGCCTCGATGTGTTCGCCCAGCAGTACACGATCATCCTGCGCGCCCTCGAGGCGGTGATGCCCTACACGGCCGCCAAGGCAACGCCCGACATCGCGCTGACCCAGAACGTCACCCAGATCAACGTGCCCGCGCCGTCGCAGGCTCCGCGTCGCGGTGGCGATGACGCCCGCGACATCACCGCGAAACCGCGTCGGATCGGCCCGCCGCCGATGCCGCATGAAATGCAGCGAAAACAACAGGTTACGAAACCGGGCAACGGATCGTCGGACGGAGAGGATCGGACGGAATGACTAACCGCATGAAATCGCAGCGCAAATTCGCCTTCGCGTCACTGATCAAAAATCAGTCGCGCCCCCTGCGCGCCCTCGCCCTGGTGCGCCGCTCGACCACCCCCCCTGCCTTCGCGGCCGGCGCGCCCGCGCGCGCGCTCGACCCCCGGGGGGGCCTCCGCGCGCGATCCTCTCTGCCCCTCGCAGTGAGGCCACTTCCCATTTTCGAGGCAAACGAGGTCCGGGCATGAGCGCGAATTTCGGAGCAGCGATCGGGGGTCAGGGGGGCAACGCCTCTCAACCGGAAGAAACCGGCAAGGGGGTCTGGGGAGACGCGAACATTTCCGATGTGATCGAGATGGACGCGAAACAGGCGATCTCGATGCTAGAGATCGAGGATGGGGCTGACAAGCTCGATCTCGATGCGCCGGAAGAATTCCCGGGACCGATCGCGGAGGCCGCCTATTGGGACGATGGCGCGGTCGTTGGCATCCAGGGCCCGGTCGGTTCCGGCAAGACGACGACGATGCTGAAGTCGCGCCTGCGCCGGGCCATGTGCATGCCGCGCTCGGTGATCGACGGCCGCCGCCATTACAAGCTCACGATCGTCCGCGCGACCTATCGGCAGCTCTGGTCGACCACAATTCCCGACTTCCTGAAGGTCTACCCCAAGCACCTCGGCGACTGGTCTGGCGGTCGCGGGGGCCCGGTCAGCTTTGTGATGATCTTCGATGATGGCCTCGACGATCCGCCGCCGCCCGGTCACGATGGCGAGTGGTCGAACGAGATCTTCTTCACTGTCGAGTTCATGGCCTTTGGGGACGATATCCAAGGGTCGATGCGCGGGTTGCAGACCACCGACATGTGGCTGCACGAGATGGACACGAACCCCGTCGACGTGATTGTCAACGGCATCACCCGGATCGGGCGCTACCCCGGGCAGGCGCATTTCCGGGGCTATTCCGACGAGCTGCGCGATTACGGCCAGATGGTCGGCGACTTCAACGCGCCGGAGCCGGATAACTGGGCGGTGGGTCTCTTCCACGACGAGAAGAAGCGCGCCGAGCTGATGGACCTGATGAATGCCGAGCTGCCAGAGGGGGCGACGGCAATCCAGATCAGCTTCTACCGTCAGCCCGGCTATGGCGAAGAGGGTGCGGAGAACCTGCAGAACCTCGGCCCGACCTACTACCAGAAGCAAATCGCGACGATGAAGCTGATGGGGCGCGGCGATCAGATCGACCGCCTCGTCTACAACAAGATCGTCCACACCAAGGCGGGCGAGCCGGTCTTCCAGCGCGAGTTCAGCCGCCGCGTCCACGTCTCGGACGTGCCGCTGACGCCATGGCCGGGCGTGCCGCTGCGCGTCGGCCTCGACCAGGGCTTCAAGGGCGCAGCCGTCATCGGCCAGGTGATCACCGAAGGCACGGGCCGCAACCAGCGCGTCTTCTGGCAGATCCTCGCGGAGCTGCACTATCCCGACGAGCGCCTGATGGCGCGCACCTTCGGGACGCGACTGGCCGAGCTGCTGGAGACACGCTTCCGCACGATGCGCGTCGAGGGCGGCTGGGGCGACATGGCGGGCGAGCATGGCGCGAGCCAAGCCGCCGACGAGAACGCAACCTGGAACCGCCTTGTCAGCCGCGCCGCTGGCTTCCGCATCCGCCCGCAACGGATCGGCACCAACCGCATCACGCCGCGCCTCGAGGCAGTGCGCGCCGCGCTCGAAGCGCCGACCTCGGCCGGTCGCGTCGGCCTTCTCATCGATCCGAGCTGCAAGCTGCTGATCGCCGGTTTCGAGGCCCGCTACGTCTGGGCATTCGAGGTCAACCAGAAGGGCGACAAGGTGAAAGTGCCCAACAAGGCGCTGACCGAGGCGAACGTGATGGACGCCCTGCAATACCTGCTTCTGAGCCGCGTGCGCGGCGACGGCACCACCGAACCCAATACCCCGGAAGATCGCGGCCTGATCGGCCACAATGGAGGGCCGTCCCTGTCCGGGGATCGTGACGGCCTGCAAACCGGGCACGACGTGCTCGATCCCTACGGAGAGTGAACATGCAGAGCAAAGGCCAATACCGCGTCGGTATTTCCTTCAACCCCTCGAGCGACACGGCTGTCGATCGGATCAAAGGCCTCGCGGCCGAGTTGATCGATCTGGTCGAGCAGATCCCCAGCGATCGCGAGACCGCGCAGGGCAACGAGGCCGGACGTCTCAAGGCGCTGGCCCAGTCCGCGATCGAGGAAGGCGCGATGTGGGCGGTCAAGGCGCAAACCAAGCCTGCACCGGCGGAGGGCTGATCCATGGCGACCAAGAAAAAAACCGCCCTCGATCTCGACCGCCTGCGCCGCCTCGCCGATGACATCGAGGCGCTGCACCGCACGCATTTCCTCGATCTCGTCGCCCGCCTCGAGGCCGAGGAGGGGATGAAGTTCAGCAATCGCGCCCAGGGCAACACCGGCTGCCGCATGGCAGGGCTCTCTGCCGTTAGCACGGCTGGCAAGCACGGTGCGCTGACGAACTGGGCCAATGCGGCTCGGCGTGTCCTAAAAGGCGGTGCCGCATGAGTGGGTTCTACAACCCGGTTACCGGGCAGTATCAGGCGCTGCCGGTCAGCGCCGCAGCTGCCACCGCGCATCTCGACAAGCTGCGAGAGCAGGAGCGCCGGCGCCAGCAAGAGGCGGCCGAGCGCCAGCTCGTCATGAACCTTTCGGGCCGCTGGCGAATGATGCTCGGTACCTGCCTGCCGCCGGAGGTCCTGTGATCCAAGTGCGGCCATACGAAGACTTCGCCGCGCACGCGGTTCTCTCCCGGCTCGATCCGATGGATCAGCTCGAGGCGGAAGTCGTGCGCGGCGGTCATGAGCCCCCGTTGGCCATCTTCGCCGATTGGCGCGCAGCCAACGCGGCGCGCCTGATCAGCACGGTGCTCCTGACCGACGTGGGCACGCCATTCGCGGTCCTCGGCCTCTCCCATACCGGGCAGGCAGGGGTCGCGCAGGCGGCGCTGCTGGCGCGCGATCACACGAAATTCCGTAGGCCGCTCGCCGAGGCCGCTCTGCGGATCCGCAAAGAAATGCCGGTCTTCGCCGAGGAGTTCGGCGTGCACCGGATCGAGACGCGCAGCTGGGTCCAGCACCCGAGCGGCGCGCGTCTCCTGGTGGCTTGCGGGTTTCACCTGGAAGCCACGATGCCGGGCTTCGGCCCGTTGGGCGATCACGCGTTCCACCAGTTCGCCTGGGTCGCCCCCTACAACACGCCCGCCCCTGAAGCGCCTGACCTGAAAACCAGCGAAAGGACATAGACATGTGTGGTTTTGGAAGTAAGCCCCGTATCCCCGCGCAAAGGGTTGCGGCCATGGACAACACCGAGGCGAACCAGCAGGCCGACATCGAGGCCCGCCTGCGCCGGCTACGCGCCGGGGCCGCGGCGAACGTGCTCACCAGCCAGACGGGGATCCCCGCCTCGACGACGATGGGGGGGGCAGCCTGATGAGTGCGCTCTTCGCAATCCGGGAAAAGGATCCCGCCGCCCAGACCGCGATGCGGCGTTGGGACGAGATGAAATCCGATCGCGCTCGCCACGAGCGCGATTGGGAAGCAATCGCCGAGCTGATCCGGCC
Source organism: Thioclava sp. NG1 (assembly GCF_003122275.1). Taxonomy (NCBI): domain Bacteria; kingdom Pseudomonadati; phylum Pseudomonadota; class Alphaproteobacteria; order Rhodobacterales; family Paracoccaceae; genus Thioclava; species Thioclava sp. NG1. The sequence continues at coordinate 153,544 of NZ_QFBB01000004.1, forward strand.
GCAGCGTGGCGGCTTCAGCTCGGACGATCACACGACCCGGGGCACCTCGAAGCCGCTCAGCTCGGCGCCGATCTCGGCCCAGGTTAACTTCAGCTCGGGCCTCTACGGCTCGCTTACCAACCCGGCAAACCGCTGGATGGGGCTCGAGACGAACAATCGCGATCTCAACGCGTGGAAACCGGCCAAGCTCTGGCTCGACGCCGTGACCGATCGCATCCTCGACAGCTTCCGGCCCGCCGTCAGCCCGTTCTACGACGCGACGACGCAGGTCTTCTCGGATCTCGCGGCCTTCGGGAACGGAGCGAATTACGACGAGGTCATGCTCGACGAGGGCCGGATCCTCGATGTCACCCTGTCGCTGGCTGAGGTCTGCTACGAGATCGACGCCTTCGGGCGGGTGGTTGAAGTGGTGCGCCGTTTCAAGCTCAAGCCGGCGGCGGCGATGTCCATGTTCAAGGGCAACCTTCCCGCGAAGCTGGTGAAGATGGCCGAGGACGGCTCGGTCGAGAAGATCAACTTCTACCAGCATGTGCTGCGCAACGATGACTGGCGCCAGCGCGCGCTCGGTGTGAAGGGCAAGCGCTGGATCTCGCGCTATGCCTGCGAGATGGAGCAGACGTTGCTGCGCGAGAGCGGTTACGATGAAATGCCTTTTCATGCACCGCGTTGGGATGTCGAAAGTGGCGCTATCTACGGCACCGGGCCCGGCTACATGGCGTTGCCCGCCGCGCGCGCACACAACCGGATGGACGATGCGACCATGCGCGCGGCACAGTTTGCCGCCGATCCGACCATCCTCGCCCCCGATCGGGGCGATTGGCCGCTGAATGGTCGCGTCCGTCCGGGCAATGTCGTCTATGGCGGGATCGGCATGAACGGCAGCAGGATGCTCGACGTGCTGCAGACGGGCGGCGGGATCAATCTCACGCTCGAGGAGAAGCAGGCGAAGATCGACGAAATCCGCGACGCGTTCCACTACACGCTGATGAACCTCGCCGGACGCACCGGCATGACCGCGACCGAGGTCATGACGATCAACGAGGAACGCCAGCGCCTCTGGGCCCCCTATCAAGGCCGGGTGCAAGGCGAGTATCTCGCGCCCAAGGTGCAGCGGCGCTTCTCGCTCCTGTGGCGCGCCGGCCAGCTGCCGCCGCCCCCGCCGGAGATGGAAGGCGCGGCTCTCCAGGTGACCTACAAATCGGCGGCAGCCGCGGCGCAGAAGGCGAGCGAGGGCACTGCCTTGCTGCGGATCCTCGCCGATATCGGGCCCCTGGCGCAGGCGAAGCCTCGGTTGCTCGACCGCATCGACGACGATGGTCTCCTGGAGACGCTGATCGACGCGCGTGGTGCGCCGGGCCGGGCCTTCCGCTCGCGCGACGAAGCCGACCAGCTCGCGCAACAGCGCGCCCAGCAGGAGCAGATGGCGCAGGCAATGCAGGCGGCCCAAAGCGGCGCTGGCGTTGCGAAGGATCTGCATCAGGCGGGGATGCTCGATCCCCAAGGAGGTGGGCAGTGATTTCACGCCACGAGGCAGAGGCGTGTCGCCGGATCTTTGTGTCCGTGCTGCTGCTCGCGATCCGCGACATGTTCGGCCGCAATCCGGACGCGCTTCTCACCAAGCAGGCGCGCAGCTGGATCGGGACGCGCGATTTCTGCGAGGTCTGCACGCTGGCAGGCTACGACTGGCGCCGGGTCGAGCGGGCTCTGCGCCGCCGTCTCGAGCAGGCGCGGGGCCTCACCGCAGAGAACCGCCGCGCGGACGTAGCGCTGGTCACCCTCGCAAGCATGGAGATCTCCGCATGAGCTGGCGAATGCAAGCCTTGATGACCCTCTTCACCCGCCCCCGCGACGCGATCTCGATCGGCCGTCGTTGGCGCGCAGCTGCCCGCGATGTGCCCGGCCTCGAGGGCGACTTGATCGAACTCGCCGGGCTTCGGCTGATGCAGCCCCATCAGCGGATCGACGGCGCGCCGGAGCCCGAGGCGATCGGGCCGGAAATGCTCGCCTATCAGCAGGGCAAGCGCGATCTCGCCCTGCAACTTCTGGCCCTGATGGGCCTCACCCAAACCGAGTTCAACAGCCTTTTCACGGAGGAAAAGCACGATGAAGACCACCGCTAACTTCCTGTCCTTTCTGCGACTGCGTATGACCTGGGCCCCGGCCGATGATCCTGCGGGTGGCGGCGCGCCGCCGGCCGATCCCCCAGCAGACCCGCCGCCCAATGATCCCCCGGCCGATCCGCCCCCCAGCGACCCGCCGAAAGATCCGCCGCCGGCAGACCCGCCCGCAGCCCCACCGGCTGCAAAGTGGTTCGAAGATGAGAAGATGCTCGACGCCGAGGATCGTGAATGGCTCAAGTCGCGCGGCCTGACCCTCGACGATCCGAAGGAGGCAATCCCGAAGCTGGTGCGCGGTCACCGCAGTGCCGAGAAGCATATCGGTCGGGGCGTCGACAAGATCCTCGAGAAACCCGCCGAGGGCGAAAGCTATGCCGATTGGGCCAAGAAAAACGCCGAGGCGCTCGGCCTGCCGAAAGAGATCGACGGCTACGAGGTCGCGAAACCCGAGAACTGGGCGAAGGATGCGCCCTGGGATACCGACCTCGAGGCCCAGGCGAAGAAGATCGCCCACGAGCAAGGCGTGCCGCCGGCCGCGCTCAATCAGTTCGTCGCGCTTTATGCCGGCAAGGTCGCGGCGCTGAGCTCGGATGCCGAGGAAAGCTACAAGCAGGCCAATGCCAAGATGATGGAGGATCTGCACAGCGAGTACGGCGCGCAGGCTCCGGCGGTCATGGCCAAGGCGCAGCAGGTCGCAAGCTTCGCGGCCGAGAAGATCGGGCTCGACCAGGAAAGCCTCGAGGCGGTGATCGGGCGGTTGAGCAAGGACATGGGCGACGCGCAGACGATCCGGTTCATGAACGTCTTCGCCGAGGCGATCGGCGAGGATAGCGGGCTCGGCCTGGGCAAGGGCGCAAGCAGCGGCCTGACCGGAAGCCGCTCGGATGCGCAGGCGGCTTTGGCTGACTTCATGAAGGCGGACGGCGAATGGGCGAAGGCGTCGGCGGCCGGCGATCGTGCGACGATTGAACGGCTGCGCCCGAAGTTCGACCAGCTGACGAAGGCCGTGGCCAGTTTCAGCAAGTGATCGACTGACAGATCGAGAAATGAGAAGCGTCGCGCCGGATTGAGCGCGGCGCTTTTTTCGTTTCCCGCCGAAATTATCGCTTGAAGTATTTCGCTTTCGTGGGACGATTTAGGGCGACGGGCACCCCGAGCCACTAGATCGGGTCCAGATGACCGCCGGAAAGCCGGCCGCCCAGGCGAGCGTATCGTCGAGGCAGGGTCCGGCATCCGGGCACCCCTTCCGAGAACTCACACAACATCGTCAGTTTTCACACGGAGGGGATCATGTCCCTGGAAGTTACGCAGCACCACAAGCTGCAATACGCGGCCTCGGTCCAGATGGTCGCGCAGCAAACCAAGAACCCGTTTCAGAGCGCAGTGACCCCGGCCCCGGCCTCGGGCGAAGCTCAGTCGGTTTCCGACCTGCTCGATGCCGTCGAATATTCGCGCGGCAAAGAGAAGTCGCGCCGCAACCCCGAAAACCCGGTCACCGGCTCGCGCCGCTGGGCCGTTCTGCCCGAACCGGTTGAGACCGGGCAGTACATCACCAAGGAAGACAAGTTCCGCACCGCGACCGATCCGACCTCGAGCTACGTGCGCGCCCATACGATGGCCGTGAACCGTGGCCGCGCCGATCTAATCCTCGGCATCTCGAAAGGCACCGACGGCAAGTTCTCGGTGACCGAGGGCGGTGTTCTGGGCATCGCGCGTGAGGGCAAAACGCCGGGCACCGGCACCCCTCTGCCGGCCAGCCAATACCTCGACAACGGCGGAACCGGCTTGGAGCTCGCAAAGCTCATCACCGCGGTCGAGATGCTGAACCTCGCGGACTTCGGCCTCGAGGACAACATGGACGAGCTGTTCTGCGCGATCACGCCGAAGCAGAAAACCGATCTGCTCAACATTGCAGCCGCGTCGAAGATCAATCTGAACGCGTTCCAGATCCAGCAGCTGGAGACCGGCAAGCCGACGACGCTGATGGGGATCACCTGGATCTTCACCAACCGCTGCCCCCTGAAAAAGGGCACCGCCGATATCCGTCTGAACCCGGTCTGGGCGAAGTCGAACATCGTCGAGGCGGAATGGCAGGCGGTGAAGGGCGAGATGTGGAACGACACCTCGGCCAAGAACCTGCCCTACGCCTATGTCAGCTCCTACACCGACGTGGTGCGGGCGCAGGACAAGGGCGTCGTGGTCATCGAGAGCAAGGAAGCCTGATCGGCCGGGCCGGATGACCCGGCCCCGCTGACGCATTCCATCTGACAGGAGGGCCCGACATGGCCGTTGTTAAAGTCAAATCCAACCTGGTCGGCGATTACGCCGCCAATACCCAACCCGCCGATCCCGAGCTGGTGGCCGGCCGTCCGATCGTGGCGACCGGATCGGTGGACAATGCCGCCTCCGATAACGCCGGCTCGATGTATCACCTCGCCGACATTCCAGCCTATGCGATCCTCGACAGCCGCACGGCGTTCGACGTCGAGAACTGGGGCTTTGCCACGGTGAATATCGGCACCGAGGATGACGCGACCGCGCTCACGACCGTGCTGAAATCCGCCGGCAATACTGTGAGCCCGGTCGCATTCGGCGATGCCAACCACGGCTTGCCGCTCTGGCAAGTTCTGGGCCTCGCGGCCGAGCCCGCCTCGGGCGTGATCTCGCTATACGCCCACGGCCCCGCCGATGCGACCGGCGCGGGCTCGATGCCCTTCGAGATCCACTACCGCGCGCGCTGACGCCTCCGCCCGGGCCGATCTCGGCCCGGGCCTGACTTCCGGAGGTACGCATGGCCTTTTCCGCTGCCACGTCGATCATCGTCGCTCAGGCGTTTCGCTATCTCGAGCTCGCACCGCCGAGCTCGTTTGGCGATGACAGCGAGAAAGCGCGCGACGCGGCGGAGATGTACCCGCTCGCCATGTCCTCCTGCCTCGCGGCCTGCGACTGGAGCTTCGCCTCGGTCTCGGTCTCCCTACCCGCGCTGGCTGCGCTGCCCGCCGGCATCGCAGCTGAAGACGCCTATCCCTACAGCTACCAGCTCCCCGGCGATTTCGTGAAAATGCAGGAGGTCGGCGACGGTGATGTCGATTTCCGGATCGACGCGAGCGGCCTTCTGCGCGCTGACGCCCCTGCGCCCTTGCGCGTGCGCTTCACCCGCCGCCTGAGCAATGAGGCGATCCTTCCCGCAGATTTCCAGGACGCTGTCGCGCTTCGCCTCGCCTGCTATCTCGGCAACCGCGATATCGGCACCACGTCGAAGCTCGATCGACTTGAGCAGCTCGCAAAGATGCGCCTGCAGGATGCGATGCGCGGCGATCGCGGCAACGCCTCCTCACAGCGTTATGATGGCCGCGACGATGACGGCTTCTGGGCCGACGAGGTGACGCTGTGACCCGGTCGGCGCCAGCACAACGCTCCTTCGCGAGCGGCGAGGTCTCGCCGCTTCTGTGGTCGCGCAATGATTACATCCGCAACCAGACCGGGCTGCGCACCGCGCGCGGCTTCCTGCCCCTCCTCGAGGGCGGTCTCACCCGCGCGCCGGGGACCTGGTACAAGGGCCGCACCAAGGGCGATCAGGCTCCGCGCCTGATCCCGTTTCAGTTCGCGATCGACGACGCGCTGATCCTCGAATTCATACCCTTCGTCATGCGGGTTTGGCGCTATGGCGCGCTCGTCGAAAAGGATGGCGCGCCCTACGAGCTCGCGATCCCCTATGACGCCGCCGCGATCGAGCGGATGACCTATGTCCAGTCGGCCGACGTGATCTACATCGCCGATGGCGCGCGTCCGGTGCAGAAGCTCAAGCGCTTCGCGCTCGACAACTGGGCGCTGGAAAAGGCGGCCTTTAGCAATGGCCCCTTCAGGGTGCAGAACCTCGACAAGGATTTCACGATCTCGCTGGCCTATTCGGCCGCGGGCGATCCCGAAGTCGATCTGACCGCAAGCGCCGACGTATTCACTGCGGGACATATCGGCGCGCTCTTCATGTTCGAGCCTCAGGGCTATGAGAACATCGCATTGTGGACGTCGAATACGGATGTCGCGGTTGGCGATTACATGCGTAACGGCGGCAAGATCTACAAGGTGACCGCAGGCACCAATACCGGCGTGCAGCCGCCGATCCATACTGACGGGATCGAGCTCGCCGATAAGGGAAAAGGCATCAAGTGGGAGTTCATCAGCGACGGCAAGGGCGTCGTCGAGATCACCGCCGTGACCGATGCCACGCATGCCACTGGGAACATCACCCGAAAGATGCCCCCGAACCTGGTCGGTGGCTCGACCTATCGCTGGTCCGAGGGCGCATGGTCTGATGAGCGCGGCTACCCGGCCTGCATTGAGATCTACGATCAGCGCCTTGTATTGGCCGCCAGCGAAAGCGAGCCGCGCACGCTGTGGTTCTCTTCCGTCGGCGGCTACACGGATTTCGAGCCCGGGGTCGAGGCGGACCAGAGCTTTGCCTACACGATCTCGGGCCAAGCCTCGATGAACCGGATCATCGGCCTGCGCGGGGGCAAGCGAGCGCTGCATATCTTCGCGATCGGGCAAGAGCTCTCCACTCGATCAGATAGCCAGAACCAAGTAATCGGCCCAACCACGACGGTGATCGGCGTCGACAGCAGCTATGGCAGCTCGGGCGCGGTCCCGATTGCCCCCGATGGCAACCCGATCATCATCTCGCGTGACGGGCGCCGGGTGATGCAGATTTCGTACTCCTTTCAGGACGACGCGAACACGACGACCGACCTTTCACGGGCCGCTGCTCATTTCGGGGAAGAGATCTTCACGCAGATCGCCTGGCAGGGCTCGCCGCAGCGACTGGCTTGGATCACGCTCGCAAGCGGCGATCCCGTCGTCATGCTGTTCAACCCAGCCGAGGAAGTGCTTGGCTGGGCCCGCGTGCCGCTCGCCGGCGGCATTGTCGAGAGCTTGGCCGTGACCCCGGCTGGCTCCGGAGACCTCGACACGGTGACGATGGCCGTGCGGCGCACCGTCGATGGCGAAAGCCGCTGCTACATCGAAGAGCTCGCCGATATCTACTCGGCCTCCCCGCTCGCGGATTTCTACGACATCAACCACCTCTTCGCCGGCTTCAAGATCCCGACCACCAGCGCGGAGACCAGCTTCTCGATCCCGCATCTGGCGGGCGAGACCGTATATGCCTGGACCGATGCTGGCGAATTCGGGCCGCTCGACGTCGCGGCGGATGGAACGCTGACGCTGCCGCGCGCAGCAAGTCGCGGCGTGATCGGCATGTTCGACACCTCGCACCAAGCGGAAACGCTTGGTGTCACCGCGGCCTCTCCCGAGGGCGACATGACCGGCCGCAAGCGCCGACTGCATGCGCGCGTGGGCGTGGCGATCATGCGTACTGCGCAAGGCTACATGCGCGCGATCGAGCGTGACTTGCCGCATGCAGTGCGTGAGCGTGACCGGGTCGCGATCGTCCCGGCGCAGGTCAGCGCCGATCTCACCGAAATCTATAGCGGCGAAGTCGCCGTGGACGTCGAGAGCGGCATGGCGACGGAAGTGTCGCTGCGTATCGAGCCGCATGGTGGCGCACCGCTGACCATCACCAAGATCACCCCCACCATTCAGGAGGCCGGTCGGTAATGTGTAACCCCGCCTTTCTAGCGCCATTGTTCGGCACCGCTGGCGCGACGGCTGCCGGTGCCACCGCCGCCGCATCCCTCATCCCGGCAGCTGGAAGCGCAGCCGCGGCGACCGCTGGCGCCGCCGCCACCGGGTTTTCGGCGCTGCAAACGATCGGCACCATCGCCTCGATTGGCGGTACGCTCTATTCCGGCATCGCTGGCGCCAAGGCCGCGCAAGCGCAGGCCGATGCGATCGGCCAGCAGATGGAGACCGAAAAGCAGCTCAACGCGATCGAGGACAATCGGCGCCGCAAAGAGATGCGCAGCGCGATCGCGCAGCAGCGTGCTGAGCTGGCCGCGCGTGGGGTGCAGCTCGACAGCCCGACCGCGATCGCGCTGGGGCAGGCTGCCGGCCGCGAGCTGTCCTTCGAGAGCCAAGCCGTGCGATCGGGCGGGCAGGCCAAGCAGATCGAGCTAAGCTCCGCCCGCAGAGCAGCGCTGGCCGATAAGACCACCTCCTGGCTGCGCGGGACCACCTCGGCGGCCGGCAAGTTCCTCACGGCCGCACCCGAGCTATGGCCGGGCTTTGCACGTGGCGGGGTACTGCAATGAGCCTGACGGTTCCGAAAGCCGGCGTCGTCGCGGGACGCTCCGCGACCCCGACCATCTCTCAGCCTGATATCGGCGGGGCCGTCGCTGGTCTCGGCGACACGATGATGAAGGTCGGCACCGAAATCGCGCACGAGCAGCGTCAGCGCCAGTATTCCGAAGCGCGGATCGAAATGATGAAGGGGCTCAACGATCTGCGGTTGGAATTCGACCAAGTCGGCGACCCGGATGTGATCGATCGCGAATTTCCGGCGCGTGCGAAGGAGCTCAAGGCCCAGATCGTCGGCAAGCTCGATCCGCATATCCAAGAGGATGCGAGCCTCCTCTTCGACGAGCTCGAGGTGCCGCACAGCGCGGCAATCGGTCGCCAGGCGATCGGCTTGCGTCGCAGTGTCTCGATGGCGCAGCTGGCCCGCACCACCCAGACGACGGTTGAGACGGCCGGCACGGCAGACCCCGCCACGCAGGCGACCTATGTCGACATGCTCGACGAGCATCTCAATGACCTCGTCGCTAACGGTACGATCACGCCCGAAGATGCTCAGCTTCGTCGCCAGAAGGCGATGTCTGAAATGCGCACGACGCGGGCAACGAAGCTGCTCAGCACTGATCCGCAGGCGCTGATCGACGGGATCGACCAGGGCGAGTTCTCCGGAATGGACCCGAGCCAGATGCAAGGGTATCGCGCCCGCGCCACCGCGCAGCTCGCGGCTGATGCGAAGGCGGCGCAGGTCGAGGCCGACCGCGCGCAGAAGGAAGCACTCAGCCAGGCGACCTCGTTCCTCAAGGATGGCGCGACGGTCTTCGGTAAAGGGCGCGCCTGGACCGGGGCCGATCAGGCCGATCAGCTGCTCAAGGATCCGCTCGTCGCAGCCACGCCGGAGGCGCGCGAGTATATCGGTGCGCAGAAGCTCTTCGAGCTGATGCCCGAGTTCTCAAAGCTGCCGATCGCGGAGAAGGAAAAGGCGCTCACCGAGCAGCGCAAGAAGCCGATCTCGGAAGGGTTCGAAGCGGATGTCGCCGAGGCCATGCAGAAATCCGTCGATGCCGATCGCAAAGGCTTTGCCGATGATCGCTTCGCCTATGCCGCCAAGATCGGCCTCAACCCGGCCCCGGCCTTGCCTGACCCCGCCACGGCAAGCGCCGAGGAGCTGAGTGCCGCGATCACGAAGCGCGCGCAGTATTCGGCCTCGCTGACCCAGATGGGCTATGTCGACGACTTCAAGCTGTTCAGCCCGGAAGAGGCCGCCGTCTGGAAGGAGAAAGCCGGGCTCGATGCGCCGCCGGCCGAACGCGCAAAGCTCGCCATGTCGCTCGCTGGATCTCTCGGCAAGGACGTCTCCCGTGTCGCCGGCGAAATCGACGCCGGGCCGATCTTTGGCTATGTCGGCGGACTCCTCGCGCATGGCGGCACCGAGAGCCTGGCGCGCGAGATCTTCTCCGGTCAGCGCGCGATGAAGGACAAGGATGTGAAGATGCCGCCGGTGTCGGAGCGGCGGCAGACCTTCTTCAAGGATCTCACCGGCCTGTTCGACGACGGCACACGGGCGGGCTCGCGAGATGAGACCAAGGTGCGCAATGAAGTGCTGGCCGCCGCCGACGCGCTCTACGCCTATCGCGGCCGTGGAAATCCTAGCAGCATGGACGGACAGGTGGATCAGGCCGCCTATCTGCAAGCCGTGCACGAAGTTATGGGCGGCTCCGGCAGTTTCAACAGCTCGGACGCGCGCGGTGGCATTCAGGAAATCCGTGACCACGTCACGATCTTGCCGTCCAACATCAAGGGCGGCGATGTCGAGGATGCGATCGACTGGGTCCGCAATGTCGGTGGCACGAATTTCGGTGAAAAGTTCTGGCGCGAGATCTCCACCACCGGAGCCATACCGCAAGTCGGCGGCGAGGCGCTTTCGGCCCATGGCAATGATGCGACGTGGAGCAACACCTATCTGCGCGCCGTCGGCGGCAGCACCTACAACCTGATGGTTCATAACCCGGCCACAGGGCGCGAAGAGTATGTCTATGGCGATGACGGCGCACCGTTCGCAGTCGACATCCGGCCCCTCCTCACGAAGATCCGAAAGCCTGATGAAGCGCCCGGCGGTCCGAGCATCCTAACCGGCGCCGATCTCATTCCCCAAGGTATGAAGGTCCGGCCGTTCGACAATCGTGTCGATACCCCCAAAGACATGGGCTACGGCGGGCCGTCCACGGAGCTTGAGGCAACCGAAGACGCCCCTGACGGCGGGTACTGGAACATTCCGACCATTTGGTTTGACCAGAACGGAACGCCCAAGGTGTACGACCGGGTGGATGCTGCGCGCTTTGCCCGGCAATACGAGGCGACCACCGGCAAGAAATTCCCGCGGTTTGATACGATCGCCGCCGGCGAGAAAGCGGCAAAGGCGCGTAGCGCTCAGGGCGGCGCAGGCGTCGGGAGCTTGGCGCAATGAGCTGGTTCCTCGATCGCACGAATGAAGACAAGCCCGAGCTCGAAGGTGCGATCCCGTCTGGGCTCGATCAGTTTCTGGGGTCGATCGAGAGCAGTTACTACGCTCAGGACAGCCACAATCGCCGCGAGAAATACCGGATCGACCTTGAGAACGAGATGGTCGATGCCCTCGGTGGCTGGGACAAGGTGCGCCCCCAAGATCCGAACCAGCCATCGCAAGGTGCGCTCGGATTGCCGCAGGTCGACGCCGACTATCTCGGCGGTCTCATCGCGACTGCGCGTGAGACCGATCCCGGCAAGTACGCCAACCTCCCGACAAACCGCGACGAGTTCGAGCAGGAGGTGAAGCGCCGCTACACCCGCGACCAGGAAGAGAACGACGCCACCCTCGCACGCGGCAGCAGTTCGGTCACGAAATTCGCGGGCTCGCTCTTCGGGGCAGCCACCGACGAATACTCGCTCCCCCTGCTCTTTCTGGGCGGCGGCGGATCCGTCGCCCGGGTCATGGCCATGGAGACGTTGCTCGGCGCAGCGGGCGAGGTGCCTGCGGTGATCAAGCAGAATGACGTCCGCACGTGGCAGGGCAAGGATCCGGTGACGCCCGGCGAAGCAGTCGCCCAGGTCGCGATCGGCGGGGTGGCTGGCGGTCTCTTCGGTGGTGCCGTCGCGGGGATCTCGCATATGCTGCCGAAGATCACCGGCAAAACTGGCCCGGCCCGCAAGAGCGTGATCCGCGGGGTCGAGTATTTCCGCGAGCGCGTGCGTGGCGAGGGGGCGAACCGTCCGGCGGAGCTGACCGGCGGCGAATATTCCCAAGGGATTGATGCGGCCGAGCAGGCCCTGCGCACCGGGCGCATGCCGCCCGTCGGCAAGGATGCCCCGCAGAACTGGGCGCAGATCCGCAACGGGATTTTCGCGGGCGAGAGCGGCGGGGATTACAACGCGCTCTTCGGCTTTTCCAACCGCGAGGGCGGGCCGTTTTCCGATGTGAAGATCTCGGAAATGACGGTGGATGAAGCCATCGCGTTCGCTGACCCAAACGGACCGTATGGGAAGTGGGTGAAGTCGAAAAATGGTGGCGTCATCTCGACGCCAATGGGCGCCTATCAGATCGTGGGCTCGACGCTGCGCGCGGCCAAGAAAGGTCTCGGCCTTAAGGGCGATGAGATCATGACCCCCGCCCTGCAAGAGCGGCTCGGCCAGTACATCTATCGCGTGCAAGGCACAGAGGCTTGGAAAGGCTATCGCGGTCCGCGCGACAGCTTCACGCCAACCGATGGCGGTAGCTACCAAGGCGTCGCGTCGACGGGCGACGGCTTTTTCGACCCGCGCGTGGGCCGCGAAAGCGGCGCGCGAGGCACAAGCGATTTCCCGAGCGAGATCTCGACGCCCGCTGGCACGCGCGTGCCGGTCGAATGGAAGATCGTCGACATGGCCGATCTAAAGGCCGCCAGCGGTGACCTGCAGCCGCGCGATCGCTCCCGCGCAGCCAGCGATGCCCAGATCGGCGAGATTGCCGCGCGGCTCGACCCGCAGCGCTTGATGCCGTCGCGCGAAAGCGATCGCGGCGCGCCGATCGTCGGGCCCGACATGGTGGTCGAGAGCGGCAACGGCCGTGTTGCCGGGCTCCGCCAGGCAATGGGGCAAAACCCGGAGGCCTATGCCGCCTATGTCAATCAGATCAAGGGCGTGGCTAACGTCCCCAAGGGCGTAAAGAACCCGGTTCTTGTGGGCGTGCGCAAGGGCGAGCTGGCCCCGGCCGATCGCGTTAAGTTCGTGCGCGAGAGCAATATGAGCTCGATCGCGCGGATGGCGCCTACCGAGCAGGCGAAGTTCGATGCGGGTTTCCTCGATCAGCGGGCGTTTGACGCCTATGTGCCAGGCGCCAAGTTCAACGCCCCCGAGAACGCGCCCTTCGCGCGGCGCATGCTCTCGCTCATCCCGGCGGAAGAACGCAGCGCCTTCCTTGCGGCTGACGGCACGCTCAATCGCGATGGCATCCGCCGCGTGCGCGAGGCGCTCTTTGCGCGCGCCTTCGAGGCGGATGATCTGATCAAGATGTTCGCCGAGACCGAGAGCAAGCAGGTCGAGAGCCTGATCGGCATGCTCGAGCAGATCGCGCCCGACTGGGCTTATTTCCGGGCAGCCGTCGAGGCGGGGCAGATCCGCCCCGAATTCGACATCACGCCGCAGCTGATGGAGACGGTGCGCGTGATCGCCAAGGCCCGCAGCGGGGCACGTGACGGGCAGAGCGTCATCGCCGCGATCCGGGACAAACTCGCCCAGGGCGACATGTTCGCCACGCGCGACGATCTGAGCGAAGCGCTGATCGATGCCTTCTACAAAGGCGAGCGCGCGCGGGCGCCGTCGGCCACCGAGGAGATCCTGCGCCGCTACGCCGCCGAGGCGGCGCAAGTGGGCCGCGCCGACATCGGAGATCTACTGGGCGAGCCTGTGACACCGCATGACGCGCTGCGCGCCGCTGTGGATGGCTACGACGGCAAGTCGCCCTTCGAGCCGATGGCGGGCCGCGCAGCACCCTCCGAGCCGCTGAGCGGCCCTGTGGAGCCGCTGCAGGACATCTCGGTCGTCGATCCCGCACGCTACGCTGAGGGCGCGCAGAGCGCCGCTGCGGAGCGCGTGGACGCCCGCCTGGCCGATGAGCTGACCGCGGGGGATGTCGCTGGCCCCGACAAGCCCTTCCGTCTCAGCGAAGACAAGGCCAGCCCGGAATTCACCATGCGCGACGTCCTCGATGATCTCGACGCCGATCAGCGGCTGATCGAGCGCATGTCATTTTGCAGCACAGGAGGGGGCGCATGAGGTTCGACGCCTGTATCGACGCGGCCGTGCAAGCCGGAGAAATCGACGCCGAGCGCGCTGCGGCCGTGAAGGCCGACTATCTCGATCAGATCGAGCGCTACAAGCTGGGCGGTATGAACGCGGCCGAGGCTCAGATCGCGGCCGGCGAGGATGTCCTCGAGAGCTTCATGAAGCGCGCTCGGGCGCGCCGGCACGCCACGCTGCGCCAGCTCGAGGTCATGGGCCGCAACGAGGCGCGCTATGCCAATGCCCATGAGAAAGACCCCGATATCGTGCTCAAGGATCTCGAATGGACCGAGGCCGAGTTCCATGGGCTCGAGCGTCAGTTCATGGGCGGCATCCGCGATTTCCTCGAAACGCACCGCACCAATATCATCGGCCAGGTGCGCGATCGGGCTCAGCTGATGGAGGTGACGCGCGAGCTGCATGGCGAGGCCTCCGGCAACGCTGCGGCCAAGGAAGTCGCCGATGCGATCAAGGCGCAATACGAGCGGGCCCGTACGCTTGCCAATGCGAACGGGATGGATATCGGCAAGCTCGAAGACTTCGGGGTGCCGCATAGCCATGATGCCGACAAGATCGAGCAGGCCGGTTTCGAGCAGTGGTCGCGCGATGTGTGGGAGCGCGCCGACTGGCACCGGATCGAGAACTTCGCGACCGGTAAGCCCTTCAGCTTCAAGTCGGGCGTGAAGCCTTTCTATGACGATGTGCGGCCCTTCCTCGAGGATATCTATCGCGGCATCGTCACGCGCGGCTGGGACGATCGGGCGCCCTCGATGGGCTTGGGCGCGCGTGCCCTGAAGAACTCGCGCAACGCGCACCGGGTTTTGCACTTCAAGTCGGCCGATGACTGGATGGCCTATAACGAGCTCTTCGGGCGCGAAAACCCCTTCGAGGGCGTGATCTCGCATCTGCGCGGCATGGCGCGTGATATCGCCCTGATGCGCAGCTTCGGGCCGAACCCGAAAGCCGGGCTCGAACACGCGATCCAGGTAATCGAGCGCGACACGTCGACGATCGGCGGAGAAGCGGGCCGCAAGGCCTCGGCCCTCGCGCGGCGAAAGGCGGCCAAGGCCCGCGTTATGATGCGGATCCTGTCGGGGGAAGCGAACCAGCCGGCCGATCATGCAATGGCGACCCTGCTGGCTGGCACGCGCAACCTGCTCACGGCGGCGCAGCTCGGCTCGGCCAGTCTGAGCCAGGTAACCGATGTGGTTTCGATGCGGATCGCGGCCAAGGCAATTGCCCTGAACCCCAATGCTCCGATCAAGACGATGATCGAGATCTCGACCAAGGGCCTCGATCGGCAGATGGCCAAGGACTTGGGCTATGTGTTCGACACCTGGTTCGACACCGGCGCGGCCCAGGCGCGCTTCATGGGCGACATCTGGTCGCCCGAGCTGACCGAGCGGATTTCAAACGCAGTGCTGCGCGGCAACGGCATGGCCTTTCTGACCGATCGCGAACGCGTTGCCGTCTCGATGGCCTTCGGCTCCGACCTTGCCGATCGCGCCGGCCGCAGCTTCGACGCGCTCGAGCCGGAGCTGCGGACCTTCATGGAGAACCGTGGCATCAGCGCCAGCGACTGGGACGCCCTGCGCGCACCCGAGGCGATCTATACCGACCCGCGCGGCGGCAAACATCTCAACCCGAACTGGTTTCTCGAGCACACCACGCTCGATCGCGCCGAGGCGGAGGACATCGCGATCCGCTGGTCGGGGCTCTGGCAGGCGCATCAGGAATACGCAATCCCATCGTCGAGCCTTCGCGGCCGCGCGACCTTCCTCGGCGACAGCAAGCCCGGCTCGTTCATCGGCGAGCTGGCCCGCTCGAGCATCATGTACAAGAGCTATTCGCTCTCGGTGTTTTTCAACCAGCTCCGGCGCGTGCGCGAGATGCAGGGCTTCTGGACAAAAGCGACCTATGCCACCGCCTGGGTCTCATCGATGACGCTGATGGGCGCGCTGGCGGTGCAGCTGAAGGAAATCGCCAAAGGGCGCGACCCGCGGCCGATGGATGACACGCCGTTCTGGATGGCGGCGTTCATGCAGGGCGGCGGCGTCGGCATCTTCGGCGATTTCTTCGCCTCCGAGACGAGTCGCGCCGGTGGCGGCCTGGCAGAGACGCTGGCCGGCCCCGTGGTTGGCATCGCCGGCGACGTGACCCGGGCCGTCGCCTCGAACGCCGCGCGGATCTCGGAAGGCAAAGCACCGCTGATCGGCCGTGACCTGGTGAAGATCGCGCGGCGCTACAACCCGGCCGCGACCTTCCAGCCGCTCTTGCCAATCCCGACGCGCGTCGCACTCGATCGCATGCTCTGGGACCAGATCCAGCCCTTCCTGGACCCGGAGGCCGACAAGCAGTTCCGCCAATACGAAAAGCGCCTCGCGCGCGACTTCCGCACCACCTCCTGGTGGGAGCGAGGATCTTTCCTGCCCGAACGATCGCCTGACCTGAACAACGCACTCGGAGACGCTCAATGACCGTCGAAAGCTACGCACAGGCTCCGGCCTATACTATTTCGGGCGTCGGCCCCTACCCCATCCCGCATCCCTATCTGACGGGCACCATCGTGGCCTATGTGCTGATCGAGGACGTTCCCACCCAGCTCGACGGGGCGGATTTCAGCGTCGATCCGGCAACTGCGGCCGACCAGGGGAACCTCCTTCTAACCGCTGCCGCTGCCACCACGCATGATGGGCGCACGCTCTGGGTCGATCGCGCGACGCCCCTCGAGCAGGGATGGATGGCTCGCGATGACGGGCGCGAGGCGGGAATGGAGGCCCAGCTCGATCAGGACGTGATGGGCGCTCAGGAGGATCGTGTCCAGATTGGCGCAGCGTTGCGCGCACGCAAGCCGATGGCCGCATTCGATCCCCAGCCTGGCCGGGTTCCGATGGTCCGCGCCGATGGGCTTGGTTGGGAAAACGGACCAACGGCTGATGAAGTTGAGGCGGCACAGCAGTATGCGACGAATTCCAGCGACAGCGCCGCCCTATCGGAAAAGTGGGCGCAGGGAACAGAGCCCGGTGGCCCCGGAACGAAAAGCGCGAAGGAGTGGTCTGACCTCGTCAATCTTGGCGCGCTCGATGATGCGAAGGCGGCAACCGCTGCTGATGCTGAAGCCACCGCTGCCGATCGTGTGCAAACTTCTGGTTACGCTACAGCAGCCCAAGACGCGGAGGGCGGCGCCGTTGCCGCCCAAGCTGCGGCTGAAAATGCCCGTGACCTCTCTGAAACCTATGCGGGAGTGGTGTCTCGCGCCACCAGCGTTGCGGGTCTCACTGATCCAACCACACTCACCGCCGGTGACAAGGGATATGTGAGCGGCTCCGGTGATGAGGCGGTTGATGGCCTATACGAGGTGCAGTCCAGCGCATGGGTTCGGATCGGCGATGCCAACAGGATGCCTTACGGCTCGACTGTCGGGGATATTGTTCGGCGCGGTGCCTCTGGCGTTTGGGAGGCATACAACCCCAACCGCGATGAGCCGGAGGGCCGCAGCCTTCTCAATCACTACTGGCCCTGTGACGAAGGGCATGGAACCATACTGAAAGATGTTATCGGCGGTGTCGACATTGATACCTCTGATCTGACGTATTCAGGAACGAACACGGGTGGCTCGATCTATTGGGCGGATGATGGCGTGCTGACTTTGGAGAACGCGTGGGTCGGATCGCCCAACACAGTCACGGCCCAGACGATCTTCTTGGTCTACGAGATAGATGTTCTTCGGGGGCACTACTTGCTTACTTTCCCGAGGAACACCGACTCCATCCTATCCACCTACTATCGCAACACTCTAGCGCGCGAGCGCTCTATAAGCGGTCCCGGCATCCGTGATTTCGAGCGTCGTCTCAGCGATGGTGCGGCGCTCAAGGGCGAGGCCATTGGCGGGTTGACCGGGATCTGGGCGGAGAAAACCGCGCAACAAACTGGCAGCATTTTCCTCGGGGCCAGCCGGGAAGATGGAGCGGGCGCTGTGCCTTATCCCTATCGCGTAGTCTGCGTGGCCACAGCCTCGGGAACGCTCACGCTCGACGAGGCCAAGAAGGTGCGTAGCTTCCTCGCTAAGCAATTGGCCAAGCGTGGGCATTATCTCACACCAGAGGTCTGCCCGAAGCGGTGTGCCGTCGCACTGTGGACGGGGGAGAGCACGCACCACACTTCCCTGGTGATGGACACCGATCCGACGCTCACCGCAGACCCCAGCCTTCGGCAGCGGTACTACGGCAATACGTTTTTGACGGGCGTGGATAAGACGATAGCCGAGGGCGATCAGGTTCGCACATTTGAGCAGCTGACCTACCTCGATGGTCGCGAGACCTCAAACGGCCTATCGACCGGGAATGAGGGTGTCGGGCTCGGCTACAATGACAGGGCCGCGAAGATGGGGCCACTCAAGGGTTTCGCGGATCGTCACCTCTATGCGCCGACGCCGTTCAAAATTCCGATGTTCCATATGAAGCTGGCAATCGGTGGGACACTTCTTGCTCCGGTAGGAACCGTTCTGTCAGATGGCAGCACCTTGAATTCTGCATCCAGCCGTCTGCCCGATGATGGTGGCATAAACCTATTCTCTACCGTGCTGGTACAGGGGTTCCTGCAATACGAGGCCGAATTGCGGCGCATGGGCTATGGCATCGAGTTCATAACGGATTACTGGGCAGAGGGGATTAACGATGCCTTCAGGCTCGACGCGACGACACTGCCAGACGCCGCGACCTACCAAGGATGGTTGCAGCTAGAGCACGATCGCAAGAAGGCCCGGCTCGGGATCGATCCGATGACGACTGTCCTTCTTGTTCCGCACCTCCCGGTGCCGGGCCAGCCCGAAACCGAGGCGGCGCAACTCGGCGTGGTGACGTCCTACCCTAACGACGCGGACGGTCAGCGGCGCTTTGCGAACTTGCTCAAGATCCGCACCGCCTGCCGGGACTTCGCGGCTGCCAACGCGGACGTCACCGCTTTCGAGGGCGATGATTATGAGCTCAATACGGCAAACGGGGACGATGTACATCCGAGCCTCAAGGGGCTGACGGACATGGGCGCGACGTATCGTCTTTTCTTCGATTACGACACCGCAATCATCGAACTCTTCGCGGCGTGATTGATGTCGTTCAGCAGCATAACATTTCGGACAAGGCGCGATGAACATTCCCTTTTCTGACATTCTCGATGCGCTCGGCGGCGGCCTCTCCGCCGTCGTGATCTTCTTTCTGGGCTACGCGGTCGTGATGCTCTGGAAGGCACTCAGCGCCGAACGCGCGGGGCGAATGGATGATCTTCGCGACACCTCTGCCCAGATGCGCGATCTTTTGGTCACGAACCACCGCGTCCTCGATGCGCTCACCTCCGAAATCAAGGAGGGCAACGGCAATGGCTGACTTCTGGCACACCCTCTTCGGCCGGTCCCAGCGCAGCCAGCAGACGGCCGAGATCGCGACACAGATGAAATCCCAAACAAGCGCGGAGGTGCGCAAAGTCGAAACGCGAGCCGAGGCATTGATCGCGGAGCTTGAGCGGGCACGACAGAAGAAGAAAGGCGAGAAGCAATGAGTGAAGGACTGGCGGCAGCGCTGTCGATTTTTCAGGTAGCGGGCCTCTTGCTCGTGGCCCGCGGTTTCTGGCCCATGTTGCTTGGCTCAAGCGACCGAAGGGTCCACCACATGGCCTGGGGCGTCTCAGCAATGGTGACGGCGATCGCGCTGCGCTCCGCTTACTGGGACGTGCTTCCGATCCTCATGGGCTCAGCCTGGCACCCCGGGGGACCGTTCGGACGCGCGGCACCCAATATCGTCTTCGGCCTGCTGGTGGTCGCGAGCGTCTACCACAAGCTCGCGCTGCTGCGCGAGATGATCCCGGCCGAGGAGCGCACCCGCTATTCGCTTCTCTCTGCTCCCTTTTACCCACGAACAATCTGCGTGACCCGCCTCGCCGCGGCGCTGCGCGACGTATGGAGGAAATGATGCAATTCACGGGAAAAGCCCTGCGTCTCGCCGACATCGATCTCCCGCGCATCGGCGCACTGATCGGTGTCGGCGAGGACGAGATCCATGCCGTCCTCGATGTCGAGACCAGCGGCAGCGGGTTCGACGCTCACGGGCGGCCCAAGATGCTGTTCGAGCCGCACATCTTCTGGAAGGAGCTCGGCCCCGGCGCCAAGCGTGATCGCGCTGCGCGGGAGGGCCTCGCCTATCGCCACTGGGGCGAGCAAGGTTATCCCCGCGACAGCTATCCGCGCCTGGTGCAGGCAATGAAGATCGACACCGAAACCGCGCTCCGTTCGGCATCTTGGGGCCTCGGTCAGATCATGGGCTTCAACCACGAAGCCGCGGGATACAACACCGCACTCGAGATGGTCGAAGCTTTCACCGAGAGCGAGGCGAACCAGCTCGACGGCATGGTCGACTTCATCAAGGCCACGCATCTCGACGATGAGCTTCGTGGTCACGAGTGGGCAGCGTTCGCTCGGGGCTACAATGGCCCCGGATATGCCCGGCACGGCTATCACAAGCGCCTCGCTGCCGCCTATGCGCGATGGGCTGCAATCCGCGACACTCCGTTCGAGATCGCCTCATGATCTGGTTCGCTGCCAACTGGCGGACGGTCCTCCTGTCGCTCCTCGCCGCGGCACTGGCGATCGTCATCGTGTGGGCGTCCTGGCAGCGCGCTGACATCGTCTCGCTCAGGGCGGAGCGCGACCAGCTCGAGACCAGGGTCGAGGCCTACAAAGAAGCGACCAAGCTCCGGCGTGTGGACGACATGCGCCGTGCCGAGATCTCCGCCGGCGCGGAGCAGTTCGACCAGGACATGGCAAAAGAGGAGGGCGGCGATGCGCCCCTGGGTAATTATCTCGCTACTGGTGCTCGCAAGCTGTGGCCCTAAGCCCCGCGATCTCGCGGGGCTCGACGCGCTCGACCTCGAGCCCTGCGGCGGCTGGATCGGCGCCACGCCGCGTGATGACAAGACCCTCCTGAAAGCCGCTGCGGCCGAGAAGTTTGGCCGCTTGTGCGATGAGAGCAAGCTGCAGGCGGTGCATGACTTCCGAGAGGCCATCCAGGCGCGCGCGGCGGGTCTGAGCTCACCATAGGTCTGCGTCGGACGCGACCCTAACCCATTGAAAAGACTTAAAGTGAAAACACTATGGCTAGATGCTATGTAGTTGAAAACGCTACATATGGTAGTGACTTTTAATCAGTGGGTCGCAGGTTCGAATCCTGCACGGCTCACCATCACCCTCAGAAACCCGGGCTTCGGCCCGGGTTTTTGCGTTTTGGGGTCTGCGGTTACGTGAGCCGCTCTCGGCGTCAGAAATAACTGCGCACCAAGGCCCCCGAGAGCAGCACCCAGCCGTCGGCCACCACGAAAAAGGCGAGCTTGAACGGAAGCGCCACGACCGCGGGCGGCACCATCATCATCCCCATCGACATCAGCACCGCCGAGACGACGAGGTCGATGATCAGAAACGGCAGGTAGACGAGGAAGCCGATCTGGAAGGCGCGCGTGACCTCGGACAGCATGAAGGCGGGCACGAGGGTCGAGAGCGGCGCGGCATCGAGGCTTGTCGGGGCTCCCGTCGCGGCGGTGCCGTTGCGCAGATCGGCCAAGGCCGCGAAGGTGTCGGGATTCGTGCGCCCTGCCATGAAGATGCGGAAAGGCTCTATCCCCTTCGTAAACGCCTCCTGCCAGTCGATCGCGCCTTCGACCAGGGGCTGGCCCGCGACGCGCCAACTCTCAAGGAAGACAGGCTCCATGATGAACCATGTCAGGAATAGCGCGAGGCTGATGATCAACATGTTTGGCGGCGACTGCTGAAGTCCGAGGGCTTGGCGCAGAATCGACAGCACCGTGACGATGAACGGGAACGCAGTCACCATTATCGCGAGCCCCGGCGCGAGGCTGAGAAGTGTGATTGCCGCGATGATCAGCAGCGAGCGCCCGGCGAGGCTGTCGCCCTCCCCGACAGAAAGCGTGATGTCCTGGGCCTGCGCCGGCAGGGCCGCGAGGATTAAGGTTAAGGCTGCCAGCAGGACAAACCTTGGCGCGGGAGAGCGCGCGAGGGGGACGTCGGGAACGGCAAAGGGTAGGCGGCGAGGCATGTCACAGGCCGTTTTGCAGATCGGCCACCTCGGTGAGCCGTACCGCAAGCTGCCCGTCGCTGCCGTCAATCTCGGTCAGCTCGCCGCGCGCGATCAGCTTGTCTCCCACGTAGAGTTCAACCGGGTCGTCCACTTTCCGGTCGAGGGACAGCACCGCATCGCGCTTCAGGCGCAGCAAATCGCGCACCAGCGGGCGGGCCTTGCCGACCGAGATGGTGATCTCGATCGGCACCTGCGTGAAGGGATTGGCGGTCGAGGCATTCGGCGCGGTCTCATTCATCGGGCTTGTCCTTCGCGGTGGCGGTGAAATAGGTCGTGACCGCGCGCGAAATGGCGGCGATGACGGCGTCGAGATCGACGCGGGTCTCGGTATCGGCGAAGCGCAGATAGACCTGCCCTTCGCCAAGGCTGGGCTCCGCGACGAATGCGAGCGGCAAGTCTGCGCGCGGCGCCAGCGCCTCTTGGATCTGCGGCAATGCGGTCGGATTGCCGACCACCGTGATCGGCCTCGCGCAGAGATCCCCGGCAATCGGCATCAATTGCTCGGCCACGACGGCGCCAAGCGACGCACGCGCGAGCTCGGGCAACAGTTTTCCGCAGATCTCGAGCAGAAGCGGCTCGAGCGCACCGAGCATGTGCTGGCGCGCCTCGTTATAGGTGAAGCCCAGCGCCTGCAGGTTGCGCCCGAGATCGCCGTGAAGTCGCGCGGTTTCGGCGTTTTGCGCGGCGACCGCATCGTCCCAGCCTGCCTGGTAACCGGTCTCGAACGCAGCCAGCTTGGTCTCTTCCAACTCGGCCGGGTCGAGCGCGATTTCACCCGCCTCGCTCGCCTTCGGCTCAAAGGATTCGAGTTTCAGCCTTTGGCCCATCACGCTTTCTCCGACGGTTCTTCCATCCAGCTACGCAGGATTTCGACGGTTTCGGCCTGACGCTCCTCGATCATCTTCTTGAGGCGGTCAACCGGATCGGCAGGGCGGTCGAGATCGAAATCCGTCTGTCGCGCCATCGGTAGATCCCCGAGGTCGAAGTCGGACACCAGCTGCATGTTCATATCGGGCATCTCCCCATCGTCGATTTCACCGGTGAGCGTCGTTGAAGACCGGGAGTTTTCCTCTGACGTGGCATTTGGCGCCGGCAGTTCCGCGGCTCCTTCTCGGGTTTTCTGCAGCAGGATCGGACGCGCGACGAAGAGGCCGAGCACAAGCGCAACGATTGCGAGCACCGCGATCTGGATAATCTGCGTCAGATCGAGGGCCATGCTGTCGATGAATCCGGCGCCAGCGAGGGTCCCCGCTTCCGGCAGCGCCTCGAACTGCATGGAGCGCAGCGTGATCACGTCGCCCCGCGCCTCGTCGAATCCCACCGCGGAGGCCACGAGCTCGCGCAGATCGGCCAGTTCGGCATCGCTGCGCGGCGTCCAGCTAGGTGTCCCGTCGGGATCGGTGCCGCGCACCCCATCGACCAGCACCGCGACGCTAAGCCGCTTGAGAGCGCCGGGCTTGCGAAGCAATTCACGACGCGTCTCAGAGACTTCGAAGTTGGTGCGCGCGCGCGTCTCGCTCGTACGGCTTTGCGACTTGCCGGTCGCGCCAGTCCCGTTGTCGGGCAGGTTGGAGGCCACGGTCGTCGCCGGGGGTGTCGTCGAATCGGAGGTTTTCGAGGTTTCGGACGTGTCGGTCGCGATCGCCACCCGGCCCTGCGGGTCGAAGCGACGCTCGGTGATCGCCTCGCGCTCTGTCACGGTGTCGAGCGCCACCTCGACCACGGCATTCCCGGGACCGACGCGCGCCTCCAGCAGCCGTTCGACGTTCCGCTTCAGCGCCAGAGCGCGAGTCTCCCCGCCGCCGGGCAGCGCGGGATTGTCGCTGAAGGGAATGAGCCCACGCGCCGAGTCGATTACCGAGACATCTTCGGGCGTCATGCCGGTTACCGCCGAGGCCACGAGATAGCGAACGGCCTTCGCCTGCGCAGCGCTCAGCCCCGCAAGAGCCGGCGTGATCGTCACAGAGGACGTCGGCTCAGGCGTTCCGCGAAAAGGCGCATTCGTCGGATTCGCGATATGCACGCGCGCCGACCGAATAGACGGCACCGCAGCGATAGTTCGCGCCAATTCCCCTTCTTTCGCGCGCCAATAGGCGGCGTCAAACATCTGCGAGGTCGTGCCGAAGCCCGAGAGCGAATCGAGCAGCTCATAGCCTGCGCCACCGGTCGCGGGCAGACCTTGCGAGGCGAGAGTCATGCGCAATTCGTCCCGCTTCGGCGCGGCGACAAAGATCGAATCGCCGCGCACCTCGTAGGCCACCCCGCGCTGTTCGAGCGCGGAGATCACCTCGCCCGCCTCCGCGCTGCCGAGGCCCGCGTAAAGCAAGGCCAGCGTCGGCTTCGACGCGATCGATCCGATTGAGAAGACCGTGGCGACCATCGCAATCACACCGAAAACCGCGGCGAGTTTCCGGCGCATATCCAGGCCAGCCCAAGTGTCGATGAGTTGCTGCAAGACGAACCTCCAGAGAGCGGGCGTTCTGCCCGGCGTCACGGGCACCTTCCTTCATTGCGATTAACAATCGGTTAGTCCGACTCGGCTATTCCAAGCCTCGACCCGACACAGCGAGGCCCCCATGACGGAAGCAACTGCCGAGGCGGACGAGCCGCCGAAGAAGAAGACCAAGCTGATGCTCCTGATCGGCCTCGTCCTCATGCTTATGCTGGGGAGCGGTGGGTTCTACGCGGTCTATTCGGGGCTGGTTCTCGCGCCTCCAGAGGCCACGCATGCCGCCGCTGCGCCGGAGGCGCATACACCGGAGGCACTTCCCGACATCGCCTATGTCGCACTCGACCCGCTCGCAATTACGCTGAGCGGCGCCTCCGCGCGCCATCTGCGCTTCGCGGCGCAACTCGAAGTGCCGAGCGCCTATGAACATGACGTAGAGCTGTTGAAGCCGCGCGTGATGGACGTGCTGAATGGGTATTTGCGCGCCGTCGACGTCAGCCTTCTGGAAGACCCGAGCGCGATGATGCGCCTGCGCGCGCAGATGTTGCGACGGATTCAACTGGTCACCGGAGACGGGCGCGTGCGCGACCTTCTCGTCATCGAATTCGTGCTGAACTGAGGGAGAGGCTGATGCAATTCCTTGCCGAAATCACATCCGGGCTCGCAGCCTTGGCGGCGGCGACCTATTGCTTCGTGCTCGCGCGCAGGCTCAAGCGTTTCAACCAACTCGAAACCGGGATGGGCGGGGCCATCGCCGTGCTGTCCGCGCAGGTCGACGACATGACTCGCGCGCTTGAACGGGCGCAGGCCACCGCGGGCACATCCGAGCGACAATTGCGCGCGCTGACCGAACGCGCGGAGGCGGGGGCGGAGAAGCTCGAGCTGCTTCTGGCCTCCCTGCATGATCTTCCCGAAGACGGTGAACCACGCCGCCGCGTGCTGCGCCGGCGGCAACGCGAAACGGATATCGAGGCCGCGCAATGAACCGCGCAGCCGAACGCAAACCCGGTAGGCGCAGGCCCCGCCCGGGCCGCGGTGCCCTCTGGATCATCGCTGCGCTTTTTGTCCTCTCCGGCGGCATGCAGCTTGCACAGAGCGGAGCTTGGGCGCGCGATACCGCGGAACCAGCGCACGAGACACAGGCGACAAAACCGCAGGACGGTTGTATCGACGACGCCGGGTTCACGGCGATGCTCGCCGATCTCAAGGCGCGGGAAGCGAAACTGGTCGAACAGGAAGGACTGCTTACTGACCGCCGCAATGCGCTCGCCCTTGCCGAAACCCGCTTGGAAAAGCGACTGAACGA
Organism: Thioclava sp. NG1; assembly: GCF_003122275.1. Taxonomy (NCBI): domain Bacteria; kingdom Pseudomonadati; phylum Pseudomonadota; class Alphaproteobacteria; order Rhodobacterales; family Paracoccaceae; genus Thioclava; species Thioclava sp. NG1. Next base: position 179,038 of record NZ_QFBB01000004.1, read on the forward strand.
TCTCGTCGCGGCGGAAGAGGCGCTGTCCAAGACCGTCGCCGTGGCGGAAGAGGGTGCCGACAAGGATGTCGGAAAGCTCGTTGCGCTGTACGAGAACATGAAGCCGAAACAGGCCGCGCCGCTTTTCGCCGAAATGGACCCGAATTTCGCCGCCGGTTTCCTCGCGCGCATGCGCCCCGCCGCCGCCGCTGCGGTCATGGAGAGTCTCGAACCCAAAACGGCCTACGCGATCAGCGTGCTGATGGCAGGCCGCAACGCGGGCGCACCGCGCAACTGAGCGATGTTTGAGGCTCTTGGGCCTTTCTTAAACCGAATCATCCAAAGTCGCCCGAGAGAAACGGAAGGGGCTTTCCATGATCGGCGTCATCGGGATCGTGATCATCTTCGTCATGGTGTTCGGCGGCTATGTCGCGGCGGGCGGCAAGATGGGGATTATCCTCAAATCCCTGCCTTTCGAGATGATCATGATCGGCGGCGCAGCCGTGGGCGCCTTTGTACTCTCGAACGACCTGGCCTCGATCAAGCATACGCTGAAGGATGTCGGGAAGGTCTTCAAAGGCCCCAAATGGAAACCCGACGACTATCGCGATCTTCTGTGTCTTCTGTTCGAATTGATCCGGCTCGCCCGACAGAACCCCGTCGCAATCGAAGAACATATCGAAGATCCGGAAAAATCCTCGATCTTCGGAAAATATCCGAAAATCCTCCACGATCACGAGGCGGTCGACATCATATGTGACACGATGCGATCGGCTTCGATGAACTACGACGATCCCATGCAGGTGGAAGAGGTGCTCGACAAGCAACTCGAGGCAAATTACCACCATGCCATGCATTCGAGCCACGCTATGCAGTCGGTGGCCGACGCGATGCCCGCCCTCGGGATCGTCGCGGCAGTGCTCGGCGTGATCAAGACGATGGGCTCGATCGATCAGCCTCCGGAAATTCTCGGCAAGATGATCGGGGGCGCGCTTGTCGGAACCTTTCTCGGCGTGTTCATCGCCTACGGATTCATCGCCCCTTTCGCGAGCCGGATGAAAGGGGTGACCGACGAAGACAGCCACTTCTACAAGCTTATCCGCGAGGTGTTGATCGCCAACCTGCACAACCACGCGACCAATATCTGCATCGAGGTCGGTCGCCAGAACACGCCCCACCATATTCGCCCCAGCTTCTCCGACCTTGAGGAGGCCTTGAAGTCGGTGAAGTCGGAGGCGGCATGAGGCTCTGGTTCGCACTTCTATTTCTGCTGCCCCTCGCGCCGGCACATGCAACGGTGATTCCGGTCAAATCGGGGGAGCATGACGGCTTTTCCCGCCTTGTCGTCTATCTACCGGCATCGGCGAGCCGGGCAATTACGCCTGTCGATGGGGGGATACGGATAGATACTGACGCCCCCGAGCCGCAATTCGCGACCCAGAACATTTTCGAGTTGATACCCCGTGACAGATTGCAGGCGCTCGCGGCACAAGCCGATGGCGGGTTGTTTCTGAAACTCGCGCCCGGGGTCGCGCCTGAAACCTTCTCGCTCGAGAGCGGCGCGTTTGTCATCGACCTCAAGGATCCTTCTCCAGGTCAAAACGTCCCCCCGGTAATTGCGACGGGTGAACATCGATCGCAGACCACGTCAACGAAGCCCCCACCAGCCTCTCGGCCCCGCCCGAAAACCGTTCAACCCGTGAGGATCGGAGACGACTACCTCGACCTGTTCTGGCGAGCTACGACTGCACAAGAGGAGCCTGCCAACGCGCCGGTGAATATCTCTGATGGCGCGCCCAAACCGCCCCTCCCCCCGAAACCCGATCCACGGCTCGATGGCATTGAAGAGCGCCTTCTACGCCAGATGTCGCGCGCGGCATCGCAGGGGCTCGTCACGCCACAGATGACGCCGACCGTGGAAAAGCCCGCGCAAGGGCGACACGCTCCACCACCCACAGGCGACAGGGCCGCCGAAACGGCTGAAATTCCGCAGGCGCCTCAGGGCCCGAGACCTCCACCGCATCTTGCGATCGACTCGGTTACAGCGATCGACCGTGACCAACTTGCCACAGGCCTTCAGGCGCCTTCCGAGGTATCCGGGTGCCCGCCCGACCGATATTTCGAGCTCGCGAACTGGGTCGACGAGCGTCCGGCCTTCGCTCAGATCAGCGATGCGCGAAAAGGCCTCTTGGGCGAATTCGACGCACCCAATCCACGTAAGGTGACAGCATTGGCGCGGCTTTACATCGCCTTCGGCTTCGGGACGGAGGCCCGCGCGCTGTTGCGCGATATGGGCAAGGATGGACCGAGCAAGAATGCGCTGCTCTTCGTGGGAGCGGTGCTCGACGCCGATCCTGCCGCCGCCACCTCGCCGCTTGCTCAGCTCACCGATTGCAATGGCGCGGTCGCGCTTTGGGCCTTCCTCGCAGCTGACCCGCTTCCCGAAAAACGCGATGTTGCCTTCGCGGCGCTTCGCCGACATTTCGAGGCGCTTCCAGCCGATTTGCGACGGTCTCTGGCGCCAAACCTTGTGGCCCGCCTCACGCAGATCGGAGCGGCGGATGTGGCACGATCGCTCGAGCCGGCTGTCAGCCGGATCACGACCGGGGATCGACGTGCGCTCGACACGATGGAAGCCGAAATCCAAGTGGTGGAAGGCGATCCGCAAGCTTCGGGGCGCCTTGAAGCGCTTTCGAAGACGAACTCGGCGCAAGGGCTGCGCGCGTTGATCTTGTGGCTAAACAGCCAGATCGACGCGGGTGGAGCGGTCGACCCGGCAGCTCTCGCGAATGCAGAGGCCTTGGCTTTCGAACTCGCCGACGCGCCGGAGGCTCCGGAATTGCGTCGTATCGCCGCGATTGGCCACGCCGCGAATTCCGAATTCGGCAAAGCCTTCGAGATTTACTCAGATGCGACCGAGATCGCGGATTCGAAGGGCACGCTCGAAGCGATATTCTCGCGGTTGGTTGGGCAAGCCGATGACGGGGATTTCCTTCGAACTCTCTATGACCAATTGCCCCTAGCCGAGAAAGCCGCGCAGACCTCCGGGCTGCGACAAGAACTGGCCGGACGTGCAATATCTCTGGGAATGCCTGCCGTTGCCGTGCGCCTTCTCGGACAGGCCGATCCGTTGTCGGTGCAGGACAAAACTCTGCTCGCGCGAGCCGCGCTCCTCGAACTGGATCCAGCTGCCGCCGTCGCGCATCTGAAGGATTTGGAGGGTAAACAGATCGAGCAGATCAGAGCCGCTGCCTTGTCTCGACTCGGTCGCCACGACGAGGCGCGCGCCGCCTACCTTCGCGCGGGCAATCCGGAAGGGGCCCGCGCGCAATCCTGGCACAAGGGCGATTGGTCAAGCCTGGACGCCCCTCCAGATGCGGTAGAACAGCGTTTTCTGGAAACTTTCGGGGCGACGTCCTCACAAACGAAGGAGGTGAAAGGCGGGCCGCTCACGCGGGCCCGCAGCCTGTTGGAGCAAAGCCAGGCAGAACGCGAAACGCTGTCGAAAATGCTCGATCGCCTTGCTTTGCCCCCTGATCAGCAGTGACGGGCAAAATCTTCGAAAACGGATTCTAAAGCTTTGCCCGCTAGGTTTGGGGTCGCAAGAATTGCACTGCAAAGGGAAAATCCCATGCCTTGGTTTCGGCGGGCACTTTATATCTTATGTCTTACCCTCACCCCGCTATCCGCGGCGGGACAGCCCCAGCTATGCGAGGCCGCCGCGAAACAAGCGTCGCGCGAAAGCGATGTGCCTTACGCGGTGCTCATGGCGATTTCGTTGAATGAGACGGGTCGCAAGGGAGCAGGTGGCTTCCAGCCCTGGCCCTGGACCGTGAACATGGAGGGCGCGGGACACTGGTTCGACTCCCGAGATTTGGCGCTGGCTTATGTATTCAAGGAATTCAAACGCGGCGCGCGAAGTTTCGATGTCGGCTGTTTCCAGATCAACTTCAAATGGCATGGGCAGCATTTTTCTTCGATCGAAGACATGTTCGACCCGCTGACAAATGCACGATATGCGGCTCGGTTTCTGAAATCTCTCTATGCCGAAACTGGGGACTGGACGAAGGCTGCCGGGGTCTATCATTCGCGCACGCCGAAATATGCGAGGCGCTATTCTGAACGCTTCGCGCGTCTTCATGCCAAACTCGCAGGCAAGGTCGAACCTGAAAAGGTGGTGAATACCTCCGCCACGCGGGCAACCGCCGGGGCGCCTGAGATTCCGGAGATCGTATTGGCACGAACCGAACCGTCGGCGCAAAGCAGGGATAACCAATATCCCCTCCTGCTTCGCTCGGAAGGAACAGAGCCTCCAGGCGTGGGCGGTGCTCCGGGAGCCTCGCTCTTCATCCGAGCCGCGCAAAAAGCGCGAGGAATGTGATGGCGTCGCCGCTCGTGCACCGTGCGTTTCAACCCACCATCATGCTGGCGCTCGCACTGATGGCGGTCATCGCGATGATGATCCTGCCGGTGCCCTCCTGGATTCTCGACATCGGCCTGGCGACCTCCTTCGCCCTCGCGATCCTGATCTTCACTGTCACCTTGTTCATCGAACGACCGCTCGATTTTTCCGCCTTCCCGACGATTCTCCTCGCAACGCTGATGTTGCGGCTCTCGCTTAACGTTACCTCGACGAAACTCATCATCGGCAACGGCCATACAGGCACCGGCGCGGCAGGTGGCGTGATCGAGGGGTTCGCGAATTTCATCATGAGCGGCTCGGTCCTGATCGGGCTCGTCGTGTTCTGCGTGATCCTGATCGTGAATTTTATCGTGATCACGAAAGGCGCCGGGCGCATGGCAGAAGTCGGCGCGCGTTTCGCGCTCGACGCCATGCCGGGCAAGCAGCTTGCGATCGATAGCGACATGAATGCGGGCGCGATCGACCACGCCGAAGCGCGGGAGCGGCGGGAACGCGAACAGGCGGAAACCACTTTTTTCGGCTCGCTCGATGGCGCGTCCAAATTCGTGAAAGGAGACGCGGTCGCAGGGTTGTTGATCACGTTGCTCAACCTCGTCGTCGGTCTGACCATCGGCACGGTGGTGCATGGAATGCCGCTCGATCGCGCGCTCGAAACCTATGCGATCCTCACGGTCGGCGACGGCCTCGTCAGCCAGATACCCGCGGTCATCATCTCGATCGCAGCGGCGATCCTGCTTTCGCGTGGCGGCGCGAAAGGCTCCACCGATCTGGAATTGTTTCGCCAGCTTGGTAAATATCCGGCCGCGCTGACCACCGTGGCGGTCCTGATGGCGCTGTTCGGTCTCGTGCCGGGGCTGCCTTTCGTGCCCTTCACCGCGGGAGCCGTCCTCCTTGGCGGGGCTGCCTTCATGCTGCGGCGCGCAGAGCGGACGCGCGCCCGGCGCGAGGCGATGAAGATGCCCACGCCCGAAACCGGGCCGAAACAGAAGTCCATGGGCGACGTGCTCGACATCGACGACATCCATGTCGAATTCGCCCCCGATCTGGTGAAGATGGCGCTCGATCCCGCCACAGGTCTCGACGCGCGGATTTCGAACATGCGTAACCATGTCGCGGCGAGTTTCGGGCTGATCCTGCCGGAAATTCGGTTGACCGACGACGCGACCTTGCCGCCTGGACATTACCGAATCCGCGTTCAGGGGGTGGAGCAGGCGCGCGACCGGTTGATGCCGGAGCATGTGCTGGCACTGATCGCGGACAATCGCGATTTCCTGCCCGACGGGGAAGAGGTGCGCGAACCCGTCTTCCACGCCCCAGCCCTTTGGGTGCCCGCTCATCAGCAGGAGGATGCGGCGCTCGCAGGCTCGACGGTGGTCGGGCCGACGGAGGTGCTCGCGACGCACCTTCTCGAGGTAATCAAGGCGAATTTCTCGCGTTTGATGACGTTACGGGCGTTGCGGCGGCTGCTAGACGAGGTCGCGAACCTCTCCGATCCGACGCGCGCGCAGGCAAATCGGCGCGTCCTCGACGAGTTGATACCCGACAAGGTTCCGATCGACCTGCTTCTAGCGGTCCTGCGCTTGCTGCTCGATGAACGGGTCTCGATCCGAAACCTTCTTTTGATCGTCGAGGCGATCTCGGAGGCCCGCCACCTGCAAACCCCGGAGCAGATTTGCGAGCACGTTCGCCAGCGTCTCGGTTTCCAGCTCGTCGCCGATCTGCGGCGCGACGACGGCACGATCCCCCTGATTCAACTGGCGCCCGATTGGGAGGAGCGGTTCGGCAAATACACGATCGGTGGCGACGCGAGCGGCGATGTCGCTTTACCGCCCGATCTCTTCAACAAACTCGCTGCGAATATCGCCGAAAAACTTGCCGGCGCGGCACAGGCGGGCACGTTCCCGGCGCTCGTCTCTTCGGGACGCAGGCGACGGTTTCTGCGCACCGTCATCAACGCAAAAGGTCTGAACGCGCCGGTTCTGAGCTACGAGGAAATTGGCCTCGAGGCGCGGCCCGCGATGGTCGGGCAGGTTCCGGCATGAGCCCGCCGCTTCTAGATCAACTCGCAGAGATTCTGCAGAAAACGCAAAGTTTCTTGCTGATAGGTTTCGTCATCTTGCTTCGGGTCGGCGGGATCGTCGCAATGGCCCCGGGATTTGGCGAAACCAGCCTGCCGGCGCGGATCAAGACCGGCGTCGCACTCGCGATAACGCTCGTGATGATCCCGGCTCTCGTCCCCAGGCTCGCCACTGTCGATCTTGGGGCAAGCCCGCCGATCTGGCTGATCTCGGAAATCGCGATCGGCCTGTTCCTTGGGTTCGGCTTGCGCGCTTTCGTCTTCGCCTTGCAGATTGCGGGCACGATGGCGGCACAGTCGAGCTCGCTCGCGCAACTGCTTGGCGGTATGAGCGGCGAGCCGCAACCCGCGATCGGAAACCTGCTGATGATCGCCGGAATCGCGGTGCTTATGAGCCTCGGGTTTCATGTCCGGCTCATCGAGTTCATGATCGGCACCTACGACGTTCTGCCCGTCGGCGAGTGGCCCAATCCCGAGGCATTGCGCGGCTGGGGCGTCTCGGGCATCGCGCAAGCGTTTTCGCTGGCCTTCACGCTTGCCGCCCCTTTCGCGGTCACCGGGTTGATCTACAACGTCGCGCTCGGCGCGATTAACCGTGCCATGCCGCAGCTCATGGTGGCTTTCGTCGGCGCTCCGGCCCTGACAGGGGGCGGGCTGATCCTGCTCGCGCTTTGCGCTCCGACCGCGATCGCGATCTGGCGCGAGGCGGTCATGGCCTTCCTCGCCAACCCGTTCGGAGCGGTGCGATGAGCGAGGACGAAGGCGGTGAAAAGGAATTCGACCCGACACCGCACAAGCTGGAGGCCGCGCGGCGCAAGGGCGATCTGGTGCGCTCCTCCGATATTTCGGTCGCTGCCGTTTACGGCAGTTTTCTCGCGACGCTCTTTGGCCTTGGCATCTTCAGCCTCACGCGGTTCGGTAGCGGCGCGATGGCAATGCTCGATCGCGCCGATGAGATGGCCGCGCAGTTCTTCGGTGGCGGGACGGCCATGGGCGGGCGCGTGATCGGAGAACTCCTGCTGCCGCTCGCCCCGTTTTTCGTGGTGCCGATGGTCGCCGCGCTGGTCGCCTATTGGGCGCAACGCGCGGTCGTTGTCGCGCCTGACAAGATCCAACCGAAGCTCAACCGGATCAATCCGCTGAAAAATGCTGCGCAGAAATTCGGCCGCAGCGGATTGTTCGAATTCGCCAAGAGCGTGACGAAACTCGCCGTGATCGCGACGACTCTCTTTCTCTACCTCAGGGCGCGCGCGGAGCTGATCTTTCTGACGCAGCATCTCGAACCGGTGCAGATCGCGGGCGTGTTGTTTCGTATGATCGCCGAGTTCCTGATGATCGTAACCGCGCTCGCCGCAGCGATAGGCGTCGTCGACTATCTCTGGCAACGAGTGGAATTCCTGCGGCGCAACCGGATGACGCGCAAGGAACTGACCGACGAGATGAAGCAATCCGACGGCGACCCCCATCTCAAGGCGCAGCGGCGCCAGAAGGGGATGGAGCTTGCGATGCGGCAATCGGTTCCCGACACCGCCAAGGCCGACGTCGTGATCGTCAACCCGACCCACTATGCGGTCGCGCTGAAATGGAACCGCGCCTCGGGTCGCGCCCCGGTCTGCCTGTCGAAAGGGGTCGATGCGATCGCGGCGCGGATACGCGAAATCGCGGCGGAGAACGCGGTACCCTTGCATTCGGATCCACCGACCGCGCGCGCGCTCTTCGCGGCAATCGAGATTGGAGAGGAAATCCGTCCCGAGCATTACAAACCCGTCGCGGCCGCGATCCGCTTCGCGGAGAAGATGCGCAAGGCGGCGGGCAGAGGCGCGGCATGGCGCAAATGAGCAAACTGCAGGTCGCGCGTCTAAGGAAACTCGCCCGGTTGACGCGCATGCAAAGCGAGGCGGAACTCGCCGCGCTCGCACGGCTGAACGCCCAGGCCCGCGCGCTCGATTTGCGCATTGCGAGCCTGAAAGCAGAAGAGCGGTCGAGCCGGGCGACGCTCGCGCTGGACCCGACATTCGGGCAAAACACGCTCGCTTATCTCCGGTATCTCTCGCTGGAAGAAACGCGGCTTCGCGCTGCGCGTGACGAGCTGAATCCCGCGATCGCGAAGCAGCATGACGCGACTGCACGCGCGGTCGGCCGACATGACGTCGTCACGAAACTCGGTCGCCCGAAACGCGAAATGCCCCGCTGAGGCGCGGAGGCTCTGGTTTTTCGCGGTTCGCCGCTGGGCGGCCTGCGCTCAACTGTCCTGACGCACGATATCAGAAACCAGAACCGCAAGAACACTCGGGCCCAGAATGTTGCGGGCCGTCTCGGTCAGGGCCCGGCGCAAGCGCGACATGTTCGCAGAATCGGTGAACAGACCCTGAAACCCGCCGGTATTCGCGTGATCGAACAGCACCTGAAGGAACGCATCACGCAGTTTCGGCTCGGCCCGATAAACGGCTTCGGTTTCGCCCGCCGTCACCTCGAGGCTCAGCGAAAGGATAACCATTCCGGAGATGTGCGACTCGGTCACCAGCGGCACGATGAACTGGTTGTTGAGCTTGACGAATTCGGAGGTGACTTCGCCTCCGGCGCCATTAGCGACGGCGACCGGGTCACCATGCGCGTCGGTCGCGGCAGCAGACTTGCCCGCCCCCGCCTCCGCAGCGGCGGGGGCCGTCGGGGGGGCTGCGGGCGGCGGAGCAGGACGCAGAAAATAGCCAGCCGCGCCACCGCCGGCGAGGCCGATCAGACCAAGGAGAAGCGGGAGAAGTTTGCCAAGCATCAAGGCACCTCAGAACGGCAGAAGAACATCGGCGATCTGCTGGCCGTAACGCGGCTGCTGCACATCGGTGATCTGCCCGCGCCCACCATAAGAAATCCGCGCCCCCGCGATCTTGTCATAGGTGATTTCGTTCTGGCGGCTCACATCCTCGGGGCGCACGAAGCCGGTGACGATCAACTCTCGCACTTCGAAATTCACTCGCACCTCCTGGCTCCCCTGAATGCGCAGCACGCCGTTCGGGAGTGTCTCGATGATCGTGGCGGCCACGCGAAGGGTCAGCTTCTCGTTGCGCGACACTTGCCCGTCGCCGGAATAGGAGGAGTTCGAATTGGTCGCGACGGCATTGGCCATGCTCGCTCCCGCAGGCAGCCGCTTGTCGATGCGCTGCGGAATGCCCAGCATCGAAGGCACCCCCATCGTTTCGGAGCCGTTACGCGAGCGGCCTGTGGAATTCGAGATTTCAGCCTTGTCGTTAATCTCTATCACAACCGTGAGAATGTCACCGCGCTGGGCGGCGCGCTGATCGCCCAGAAGCGAGTTGCGCGCGCCCGACCAAAGCGAAGCTTCCTGCTCGGGCGTGCGGGCCACGGTCGTGGCGGGCAGCGGCGAGGAGGCCATGGCATAGAACTCGTTCCCGCCTTCGACCGGCGTGAAATCGGGGGCCTTACCGACCTGTTCGAGCCGCCCGCAGGCGACAAGCGCAATCGAAAGAAGCAACAGTGCAGGAGATTTCATCGCGAATTCCTCTTTCGGATCCCGTCATCTCGCGACATGGGCGGTTCCATCCGCGCCAAGCGTTGCGGACACCACGGTTTTGGAGGCCGCGTTCATCACGCGGATCGTCTCTCCGATCCCGGCACGGTCGAGCGCGCGGCCTTCGGTACGGATCTCAAGCGATCCGAAGCGGAACAGCAGCGGGATGATCTGGTTACGCTCGACGATCGCGGGTTGGCCGAGATCGCGCGCGCGGATCGGGCGCCCGGCATAGATCACCGTGCGCGTCTCGAGGCCGACGGCCTTCTCCGACCCGCTCAACGCCCCGACCACTTCGCCCGGCCGCAGCCCGACATCCGCCCGCGTGACGATCGTGCGCGCGCGCAAAGTGTGGAGCGCGACGAGCGTGTCCGCCGAAGCTTGGCCTGCCAAAAGGCCGGCTAGCGCAATCAGGATCGCCCGAAACAGCATCAGCGCACCTGCGTCGTTGCGCCGAGCATCTGGTCCGCGGCCGAAATCACCTTCGCGTTCAGCTCGTAGCCGCGCTGCGCCTTGATCAACTCCGTGATCTCGCGCACCGGATCGACCGAGCTTTCCTCCAGATAGCCCTGCCGCAGCGTGCCCAATTCGTCCGCGCCGGGCGTGTTTACGTTGGGTGGCCCCGAGGCCCCGGTTTCGAGAAACAGGTTCGAGCCCATCGCCTCGAGCCCTTTCTGGTTCGAGAAATTCGCGAGGGTGAACTGCCCCAATAGTTGCGGCGCCACCTGATTGCTGAAATAGGCATAGACCTCGCCCTGAGCGTTGATGGCGATCGCCCGAGCATCGTTCGGGATCGTCATCTCGGGCACGACCGGGTAGCCGTCGGAGGTCACGATCTGGCCTGTGCCGTTGCGTTTCAGCCCACCATCGCGCGTATAGGCGGAGATGCCCGATGGCAGCATCACCTCCAGATATCCATTGCCATCGATCGCGACGTCCAGATCGCCGCCCGTGGCGCTGAGCGAGCCCTGCGCGACATTGACCGTCACCGCGGTCGGGCGCACCCCGAGGCCGAGCTGAACGCCGGCGGGAATGGTCGTCCCGTCGGTCGCGTTGATCGTGCCAGGGCGGGTCGCCTGCTGATAGAAGAGATCGGCGAATTCGGCGCGGCGCGCATTGTAGCCGGTGGTCGACATGTTCGCGAGGTTGTTGGAAATCACCTCGACGCGCATCTGTTGCGCGCTCATGCCGGTGGCCGCGATCTGAAGCGCTCTCATGTCATGGTCTCCTGTTAGCGGGCGAGCGTCTGGATGACGCTGCGAATTCGTTCGTCTTCGCGTTCGAGAAAGGCCTGTCCCATTTCGTAGGCGCGCTGGACCTCGATCATGCGTGCGATCTCGGTGACCGGATCGACGTTGCTGTCTTCGAGAAAACCTTGCATCAGCACCGCGCCCTCGACGGGTTCGGCGCCCGCCTCGGCGGTGAACCGCGTGCCGCCGACGTGGCGCAATCCGTTGGGATCTGTGGGAAGATAGACGCCGACCTGCGCGATCGGCTGGCCATTGTTGGACAGCGTGCCATCGGCCGCGAGCGCGACCGAGCTCGCCCCGGACGGGATCGCAACCGGGGTGCCGCCGGAATCGAGGAGGCGATAGCCGTCGGGCGTCAACAACTCGCCTGCGGCGGAAGGAATGAAGCTTCCCGCCCGCGTCAGCTGATTGCCCTGCGGGGTCTCGATCATGAAGAACCCCTCGCCCTCGATCGCGAAGTCAAAGGCCCCCCCCGTCTGGGTCAGCCCCCCCTGGCTCCGGTCGATCATGCGGCCATGCGCGCGCGCCATCGACAGCGAAGGCTCGTTGCCCTCGAGCCCCGAAAGGTATTCGGAGAAGATCACCCCTTCGCGCCGGAAGCCCGTCGTCGAGACATTCGCGATGTTGTTGGCGACAGTGCGCATTTCGCGCATCAGGCCGGATTGCCGCGTCAGCGTGGCATAGATCGCGTTATCCATCTTAGCCCCCGGCGATGATCGGCAGGAGGGTGCGGGTGAAGAACTCCACCAGCTTTTCCGACATGAAACTCATCGACACCCAGAACACGACGAGCATCGCGCCCACTTTCGGCACGAATGTCAGCGTCATTTCCTGCACCGAAGTCAACGCTTGAAAGAGGCCGATCGTCACCCCGGCGACGAGGGCGACCGACAGCAGCGGCGCCGCGATCAGCACGGCGATCCATAGGCCCTGCCGAAGCGTGTCGAAGAAGATCGCATCCTGCATCAGACCGGCATCCTGAGAATTTCCTGATAGGCCTCGACGACCTTGTTGCGGACGGTCACCGCGGTCTCGATCGCGAGTTCACTCTGCGCGAGGGCCTGCACCAGCGCGTGCGGATCGGCCTTGCCCGTCATTGCAGATTTGGCGACGTCTTCGCCTGCCTTTACCGCATCGACAAAAGAACTCGCCGCCTGTTCGAAAAAGGGGCCCGGCCCGGAACCACCCGTTTTCGGCGGGACAGCGGCCCGGGCCTGGGCGTAGCTTTGCGTTGCAAGGGAGGTGTTCAAATCCATTCTAGATCTCCTCGGTCCTTAGCGGCGAAGCAGTTCGAGCAGGGAGGCCGACATTTGCCGGGCCTGATCGAACATGCGCAAATTCGCCTCGTAGCTGCGCTGCGCTTCGCGCGCGTCAGCGATTTCGACCACCAGATCGACATTCGAGCCGTCGTAGTAGCCGTTCTCGTCGGCCATCGGATGGCCAGGATCGTAAATACGTGTGAGTTCCGTACGGTCGAGCCGGACCGGGCCGAGCGCAACCTCCCCGGTTCGTCCGCCCGCCTCGACGACCTCCTCGAAGGCCGCCATCTTGCGGCGATAGCCGGGGGTGTCGGCATTCGCGATATTTTCGGAACTGTGCCGAAGCCGCATCGCCTGCGCTTTCATGCCCGAGGCGGAGAGCGCCATGGATTGGGTGAAATCGGTCATCCTCATCCCCTCCCAAGCGAACTGCGCAAGATGTTGAGTGAGGAGCGGTAGATCGCGAGCGACAGGTCATGCTCGCGCTTCACCTCGACCGAGCGGACCATCTCCTCTTCCAGCGAAACGGCATTGCCATCGGGCGAGGTCACCCCGGGGGAGGCGAGCGGTTCCGGTCCGGTCGTGATCGTCGACGCGGCGCCGATATGGCCGGGCCGCGTCGCGCGCAGGTCGCCGCCGACCTCGCTACGATAGAGGTCTTCGAAAGGCGGCAGATCCCGCGCCGCGTAGCCGGGCGTGTCCGCATTGGCGATATTTTTCGCAACCGCGTTCTGGCGGGCTGCTGCGTGTCGGGCCATCGCACTGGTCATTTTCATGATCTCAATCTTCTCGAACATCGGGGCTTCTCCTCCGAGCTATCAACCAAGCTTTAAGAGCGAATCGTTTAGAAAACCTTTCGAGAACATCGGAGGCCAGAATGGCATTTGCGGGATTCGACCTGTTGCACGCCGAAATGCGCGCTATCGCCAGCGCCCACGCCGTCGGGCGCGTGCGCGAGGTGCGGCGCGGGATGATCGAGGTCAGCGGTCTCGACCGTTCGGCGGCCCTAGGCGACCGCGCGACGATTCGCTGCCAAAGCGGGCGCGAGATCGGCGCGGAAGTTCTGTCGCTGACGCGCGGGGCGGTCACCGTGCTGCCAGACGGAGCCGCCGATGGCGTGGCGATCGACGACGAGGTGGAGCTGCTCGGTCAGGGCGGGATCGCTCCGCATGACAGCTGGGTCGGGCGCATCATCGACCCGTTCGGAAAGCCGCTCGACGGGCAACCGCTGATCCACGGCGCGCGCGAGCGCGAATTGCGCGCAAGCCCTCCGCCTGCCGCCCAGCGCAAGCGGTTGGGCGGCCGGTTGGAGACGTCACTCGCCGCTTTCGACACGATGCTGCCATTGGTCCAAGGCCAAAGGGTCGGCCTCTTCGCGGGATCGGGCGTCGGAAAATCCTCGCTATTGGCGAGTTTCGCGCGCGGGGTGTCTGCCGATATCGTCGTCATCGCGCTGATCGGCGAACGCGGCCGGGAATTGCGGGAATTCGTAGAAAAGACCCTTGGCCCGGAGGGGATGGCCCGCGCGGTGATCGTCGCCGCAACCTCGGATCAATCACCGCTGGTGCGCCGTCGCTGCGCCTGGGCCGCGATGGCCGTGGCCGAGCATTTCCGCGATGCGGGCCAGCACGTGCTGTTCCTCGCCGACTCGATCACGCGCTTTGCCGAAGCCCATCGTGAGGTCGCTTTGGCCGGGGGCGAGCCCGCCTCGCTGCGCGGCTATCCGCCCTCGACCTCCTATCAGATCATGGCCTTGGGCGAGCGCGCGGGCCCCGGCGCCGAAGGTCAGGGCGACATCACCGGTATCTTCTCGGTCCTCGTGGCCGGTTCCGATATGGACGAGCCGATCGCCGATATCCTGCGCGGCGTGCTCGACGGGCATGTCGTGCTGGAGCGCGAGATTGCGGAGCGTGGGCGCTTCCCGGCGATCAATTTGCTGCGTTCGGTCTCGCGCTCGCTGCCCGACGCGGCGGATCCCGAGGAAAACCGGTTGATCGGCAAGGCGCGCAGCCTGCTCGGCGCCTATGACCGGGCCGAGATGATGATTCAGGCGGGGCTATATGCGGAAGGCTCGGACCCACGCATCGACGCGGCGATCAAGGTCTGGCCCGAACTGGACGCCTTCATTGCCGAACCCGCCCCCGACGGCATCGCGGGCAGTTTCGCGCGGCTGCGCAGGATCCTGTCGCAGGTGCCGGGATAGGGTCTACACCAGGTCCCAAAGCAGCTTCGCGGCCAGCAGCGTCGAGGTCGTCACCAGCAGCGGCTTGATCAGCCGCGCGCCCACCCGCATCGCAAGCCGCGAGCCCAGCCGCGCCCCGGCGATCTGCGCCAGCCCCATCGCGATGCCTAGCACCCAGAGCGGCGAGCCGACCAGCAGGAACCCCGTCAGCCCCCCGATATTCGACGAGAAGTTCAGCAGTTTCGTATGTGCGGTCGCCTTGAGCACGCCGTAACCCGCCAGCGTCACGAAACCGATCATGAAGAACGAGCCCGTCCCCGGCCCGATCAGACCGTCGTAAAAGCCGATCACCGGCACGAAGGCGGCGGTGAACAGGCCGGGCCGAATACGCTGCACCCGATCCGTGTCGTCCAAACCCGGCCGCAAAGCGAAAAACGCGGCGATTGCGACGAGGATGAACGGCAGGGCGATCTCGATCTTGTCGGTCGGGATGCGCGACACGAGAAGCGCCCCCGCGAGCCCTCCGAGGAACCCGATCACGGCGGCCAGTAACTGTTTTCGCAGCACCACATGGCCCGAAGCCGCGTAGGAAATCGCCGCCGTCGCCGCGCCGAACGTGCCCTGAATCTTGTTCGTCGCGAGCGACTGAACCGGCGGCACGCCCGCCAGCAAAAGCGCCGGCACCGTGATCAGCCCGCCCCCGCCCGCGATGGAATCGACCACCCCCGCCGCGAAAGCCGCGCCGATCAGCATCACCACCAGATCGAGAGGAAGTTCAAACATTTGCACCCCGGTCAGAAGACAGCCGCCTCTTGTCCTGCCCGCGCCGCGAAAAGTAAAGCCGTTGCCTCAACGGGGCCGCAGCCGCTATCACCGACCCATAGCCTTGCGGAAGACCCAGATGACCCACTCGCGCTCCGAAACCGTCCCCCCCTCCGCGAAGGCCGCGTCGTGATCGCGCGGACCCACCGATATGCGCCGCTCGACGCTTTCGCGGCCCCTGCGAAACCCTATTCCCAGATCTGGCGCGGGATGCTCGGACTGGGCGTGATCGTCGCCTTCTACCTGCTCAGCGGCTGGGCGATGATCCTGTTCTTCTCCTCGATGCTCGACGATTTTTCGATGCTCAGGCTGTTTCAGGAAATCGCCCATGGTTCGACCCCGCGCGGCCTCGCCATCCTGCTTGCAACCTTCGCGCCGCTTCTGATCGCGACCTTCCTCGTCAGCCGCCACTTGCACCACCGCGCGGCGGCGACGTTGTTCGGAAAGCAGAGCCTCTCGACATTCGCGAAGGTGCTGCCGACGCTGTTGCTCTTTGCTTTTTTCTCCTTCGCGCTCACCCAGCTCAGCGAATCCACGGCCCGCTCCAATCCGCTGATGAACGTGCTGGGCTGGGCGCCGATCGCACTGCCGCTTCTGTTCGTCCAGATCGCCACCGAAGAGGTCCTGTTTCGCGGCTACCTGCTGCAGCAGCTCGCAGCGCGCTGGCGCAGCCCCCTGGTCTGGATGGTCCTGCCCTCGGCGCTCTTCGGGGCGCTGCACTATTCGCCCGGCACTTATGGCAGCAACGCGTTCTGGCCCGCGCTCTGGGCCTTCGGCTTCGGCTGCCTCGCGAGCGACCTGACCGCGCGCACCGGCAATCTCGGGGCCGCCCTCGCGCTGCATTTCGCCAATAACTTCGGCTCGCTTTTCCTCGTGGGCTTCTACGGCCAGCTCGACGGGCTGGCGCTCTACACGATCGTGATCAATACACGCGACTTGTGGGACCTCTTGCCGTGGCTCGTTCTCGACATGCTGCACCTGTTGATCGCGTGGCTGTTGATCCGCCTCACCCTGCGCGTCTGATTGCAATTCACGCAGGGGCGGCGTATTTCAAGCCAAACCGACCCGCCCCAGCGAGAGGCTCTTACGATGAACTGGATCACCAATTACGTCCGTCCTCGGATTAACTCGCTGTTTTCGCGCCGCGAAGTGCCCGAGAACCTTTGGACGAAATGTCCCGAATGCGGGACGATGCTGTTCCACCGGGAGCTGTCGGACAATCTGAACGTCTGCACCAATTGCGACCATCACCTCGCGATCACGCCCCGCGTGCGCTTCGAGGCGCTGTTCGACGGTGGCATCTTCTCCGAAGTGAAAGTGCCCGAACCGATCGCCGATCCGCTGCATTTCAAGGATCAGAAACGCTATCCGGACCGGATGAAGGCGGCACAGAAATCGACCGGCGAGAAAGAGGCGATGCTGGTGGCCGAGGGCGAGATCGGGCGCACGCCGATCGTCGCGGCCGCGCAAGACTTCACCTTCATGGGCGGCTCGATGGGCATGTATGTCGGCAACGCGATCATCGCGGCGGCCGAGCGTGCGGTGAAGCTCAAACGTCCGCTGGTGCTGTTCTCGGCGGCTGGCGGCGCGCGGATGCAGGAAGGTATCCTGTCGCTGATGCAGATGCCGCGCACCACTGTCGCCGTGCAGATGCTCAAGGAAGCGGGCCTTCCCTATATCGTCGTGCTGACCCATCCGACGACCGGCGGCGTGACCGCCTCCTACGCGATGCTGGGCGACGTGCATATCGCCGAACCCAATGCGCTGATCTGCTTCGCGGGCCCCCGCGTGATCGAACAGACGATCCGCGAAAAGCTGCCCGAAGGCTTCCAGCGCGCCGAATATCTGCTCGATCACGGGATGCTCGACCGCGTGACGCATCGCATGAAGATGCGCGACGAGCTGATCACCATCCTGCGCATGCTGATGAACCTGCCGCCTGCGGTGAAGGGCGATCTGCCCGCGCCGGAGAAGGCCCCCGAGGTAGCGGTCGCCGAGGCCGCTCCCGAGGCCGAGGCGAAGCCCAAGACCTGATCTTCGTATTGGCTGAAATATCCCGGGGGGCGGCGCCAGCCGCGGGGGCAGCGCCCCCTCCCCGGTCCGCCATCTGAGGCCGGAGGGGCCAATGACGCAAAGCTCCGATGATATTCTCGACCGCCTGATGGCGCTGCATCCCAAGGTCATCGACCTGTCTCTCGACCGGATGGAGCGGCTGCTTGAGGATCTCGACCATCCCGAGCGCGACCTGCCGCCGGTAATCCATATCGCGGGCACCAATGGCAAGGGCTCGACCCAGGCGATGATCCGGGCCGGGCTGGAGGCTGCGGGCAAGCGCGTCCACGCCTATACCTCGCCTCATCTTGCGCGCTTCCACGAACGTATCCGGATCGCCGGAGCACTGATCTCAGAGGACGATCTCGCCGCGCTTCTCGATGAGGTCGAGGCGGCGAATGGCGGCAAGCCGATCACCTTCTTCGAGGTGACGACGGCGGCGGCGCTTCTGGCCTTTGCCCGGACGCCTGCGGACTACACGCTGCTGGAAGTGGGTCTCGGCGGGCGGCTCGACGCGACCAATGTGATCGACAAACCCGCGCTGAGCATCATCACGCCGGTCTCGATCGACCATCAGCAATTCCTTGGCGAGACGCTGGCCGAGATCGCGGGCGAGAAGGCCGGGATCCTCAAGCGCGGCGTGGCCTGCGTGGTCGGTCCCCAGCAGGAGGGGGCGCTCGACGTGATCGAGGCGCGGGCGGAAAAGCTCGGCGCGCCACTTCTGGTGCATGGCCAGCATTGGCAGGTCTGGGAAGAGCGCGACCGGTTGATCTTCCAGGACGAGAACGGCTTGCTCGATCTGCCGCTGCCGAACCTGCCCGGCCCGCATCAGATCGCGAATGCCGGGGCAGCGCTCGCGGCGCTGCGGCACCTGGGCTTTGACGAAGCCGCCTGCGAGGCAGCCGTGACGAAGGCCGAATGGCCCGCGCGGATGCAACGGCTGCGCCACGGACCGTTGGTCGACGGCGCGCCCGAGGCCGAGGTCTGGCTCGATGGCGGCCATAACCCGGCGGCGGGCGACATGATCGCGAAGACGCTGGGCACGCTGCCGCAGCGCCCGACCCACCTGATCTGCGGCATGCTGAATACCAAGGACGTGACCGGGTATCTGCGTCCCCTGGCCCCTCACGCAGCGAGCCTTCTAGCCGTGTCCATCCCTGGCGAGGCGAACACCCTCTCGGCGGAAGACACCGCCGAAGCGGCGCGCGCGGTCGGCATCGAGGCACGCCCGGCGGCCTCGGTCGGCTCGGCCATCGCGGGGATCGTCGCGATCCATCCGCATGCCCGCATCCTGATCTGCGGCTCGCTCTATCTCGCGGGCCGGGTGCTGCGCGAGAACGGCTGAAGCTGCGGCCTCGCACGAGCTCTGTGCGAGTATGCCGGTGGCTGACCTGCGCCCGCGCCCCTATCTTCGCGTGAACAGGAAAGGAGACCACCATGCAGCTTGAGCTTGGGATCGACACGTTCGGCGATGTGACGCGCGGCGAGGACGGCCTGCTGCGCAGCCATGCCGAAGTGATCCGCGACACGCTGGCCGAAGGCGAGCTCGCCGATCAGGTCGGGCTCGATTACATCGGTCTGGGCGAACATCACCGCCCCGATTTCGCAATCTCCTCGACCGAGCCGATCCTCTCTGCGATCCTCGCGCGCACCGAAAAGATCAAGGCGGGCACCTCCGTGACGGTGCTGTCCTCGGACGATCCGATCCGCGTGTTCCAGCGCTTCGCCACTCTGAACGCGCTCGCGCCGGGGCGGGCCGAGATCACCATCGGGCGCGGCTCCTTTACCGAGAGCTTCCCGCTCTTCGGGCTCGACCTGAACGATTACGAGGCGCTGTTCACCGAGAAGTCGCAGATTCTGCACCTGCTCGCGACGCAGGAGAAGGTCAGCTTCGATGCGCAGATGCGCCCGCCGCTGAAGAACGTCACAGTCTATCCCCGCCCCGAGACGCCGCTGCAGATCTGGCGCGGGGTCGGTGGCTCGCCGCAATCGGTGGTCGAGACCGCCGCGATGCAGATGGATCTGATGCTGGCGATCATCGGCGGGGATTCGACCCGGTTCAAACCGCATGTCGACCTCTATCACCGCGCGCATGAGCAGCTGGGCACCAAGCCCGGCAAGATCGGTGTCCACTCTCCCGGCCATATCGCCGAGACCGACGAGATCGCGCAGGAAGAATTCTACGAAGGCTACGCGCGGATGCATGACATGATCGGGCGCTCGCGCGGTTGGCCGCCATTCCGGCGCGAGGCCTACCTGTCGGAGATCGAGCATGGCTCGCTCTATGTCGGCAGCCCGGAAACCGTGGCGCGCAAGATCGCGCGGACGGTGAAAGCCTTGGGTCTGTCGCGATTCACGCTGAAATACAGCGGCGGGCCGCAGAACCCCGCGCATCTGCGCAAGACGATCGAGCTTTACGGCACCAAGGTGCGCCCGCTTCTGGCGGAGATGCTGGCTTAAGCCTCCGCCGCCCAGCCGTCTGCCTGCATCTCGCGCAGGCGGCTGGCGGTGCGCTCGAATTCGAACGTGCCTTCGCCTTCTACGTAAAGCCGCTCGGGCTCGTCCGCGGCCGAGCAGATCAGCCGGACCTTGGCCTCGTAGAGCGCGTCGATCAGCGTGACGAAGCGCTTCGCCTCGTTGAAGTTGGAGGCCGAGAGCAGCGGGATATCATCGAGCAACAGCACCTTCACCGCATCCGCGATGGCGAGGTAATCCGCAGGACCCAGCGGCTGCGCGCAGAGATCCCAGAAGCTCGCACGACCGACCCCGTTGTGGAAATGCGGGATTTCGACCGTGCGTCCCTTCACCGGGATATCGAGCTTGCCGTGATGATCGCCCCCGGTCAGCTCATCCCAAAGCGCATCCATCTTCGTGCGCGCTTCGCGGCCCGCAGGCGTGAAATAGACCTGTTGGCCTGCCAGACGGTTCTGTCGGTAATCGTTTTCGGAGGCCAACTCGTAGACGTCGAGCTTCTCGCGGATCAGCCCGATAAAGGGCAGGAATAGCTGCCGGTTGAGTCCGTTCTTGTAGAGGTCCTCGGGCACGCGGTTCGAGGTGGTGACGATAGTCACGCCACGCTCGAACAGAGCCTCGAAGAGACGCCCCACGATCATCGCATCGGCAATGTCCGTGATCTGCATCTCGTCGAAGCACAAGAGCCGCAGCGAGCCCGCCACCTCTTCGGCCACGGGGCGCATCGCATCCACGGTATTGGCGCGGCGCGCATCGTCGAGCTTGCCTTGGACTTCCTGCATGAAGGCGTGGAAATGCACCCGGCGTTTCGGCACGTCGGTCTGGCCGAAGAACAGGTCCATCAGCATGGATTTCCCGCGCCCGACACCGCCCCAGATATAGAGGCCGCGCACGCCTTCGACCGGCTTGATCTTGCGCTTGAAGAAGCCGCGTTTCACCGGCTCGGCGGCGGGGGCATTTTCCAGCGCGCGGCGCACGCGCTCCAGTTCGGGCAAAATGGAGCGTTGGGCGGGATCGGGGTTGAGGTCCCCGTTCTCCACCATGGACTCGTAAAACTCGGGCAAGCTGCGTTTCATGACGTTCCGATATAGCGCGCTCACGGGATTGAAAAGCCCCGCGGCTTGCGCGAGCATCCGATCCGGAGGAGGACCCCATGGCCAAGGAATTACCGCTGCTCGGCGCTGCGCTGAGCCTCGATATGCTCGCGCATCATCGCGACTGGATCGTCGCCGATCAGCGCGATCTGGAATTGCAGAGCTTCTGCTGGCCGAACGCGACGGATGCGGACCTGCGCAAGATGGTGGCACGCGCGAAAGACCTGCTCGACGGCTATACCGGACGGCTGGGGCTGCATGGGCCGTTCACCTCCTTCAACATCGACTGCGCCGACCCGGAGATCGTCGAGATCATTCGCGCCCGGATGCTGCGTGTGCTGGAGATCACGGCGGAACTGGGCGGCGATCAGATGGTGATCCACTCGCCCTACACCCTCTGGAAGGAGGCCGATCTGGAGCAGAACCCCGCGAACGCGTTCATTCAGGTCGAACGCGTGCGCTATGTCCTCACCCCGGTGATCAAAAGGGCAGAGGAGCTGGGCGTGAAGCTGGTCATCGAGAATTGCGAGGACATCACGCCGAACCTGCGCGTCGAACTGGCCGCGAAGATGAAGAGCGAAGCGGTGAAGGTTTCGCTCGATACGGGCCATGCGCAGTTCATGCATCGCCGCTGCGGCGCGCCGCCGGTCGATGTGTTCGTCCATGCGGCGGGCGCGGCGCTGGAGCATGTCCACCTGCAGGATATCGACGGCTATGGCGACCGCCACTGGCACCCGGGCGAGGGCACGATCGCGTGGCATTCGGTGTTCAAGGCGCTTGGCAAGCTGCCCAAGATGCCTCGCCTGATCCTCGAAGTGAATGACGAGATTGGGGTGAGAAAAGGCGCGGAATATCTGGAGTCTCTGGGACTGGCGCGGTAACGGCTACGTGCGGCCCCGGCCCTCTCCTTGTGAAGGGTGAGGGCAAAGCGTAATCTCTGCGCCGCAGAAAAGCCGACAGGAGTTCACATGGCCAAAAAGACCCCGCAACGTCTTCACCTCGTCTTCGGCGGCGAGCTGGTGACCCCGAGCCGCACCGAATTCAAGAATGTCGACGATATCCATATCGTCGGGATGTATCCGAACTACGCTTCCGCCTATGCCGCGTGGAAGGCCGAGGCGCAGCGTACCGTCGACGACGCCCACACCCGCTACTTCATCGCGCACCTGCATCGCCTGCGCGACGAAGAGCTCGAGGTTTCGACCACCGAAGAGCTCGGCAGCTAAGGCTGGCATGGCGGGCTCTCTTCCTCTCTGGCTCAGACTGCGGCTCTCGGCCCTGCGTCCTGCGGGACCCAAGGCGAAAGCCGCGGTCGAGGCCGGTCAGGGGGAAGATCGCGCCGACGCCCCGCTACTGTGGATCTGGGCTGCGGGGACATGCGCGGAGGCCGCCGGGCTGGTCGCGCGCAGGGTCGCGGCGCGGATGCCCGATATCCGCATCGCGATGACGGTGCGCGGCTCGGAGAGCGCGCCGGATGGGCTGCCCGATCAGGTTTTCCTGCGCGCCGCCCCCGAGGATCGCCCGGCCTCCGTCCGTCTCGTGCTGGATGCGTGGCGCCCCGATCTCGTGCTCATCATGGACGAAACGCTGCCCGCCGCCCTGATCGCGGAGACGCAAACCCGCGGTATCGCCAGCGTGCTGGCCGACGCGAAATTCGGCGGGCAGGACGGGCTGCGGCTCGACGATGTCTCGCTGGCGCTGCTGGGCCGAATCGACCGCATTTACCTGCGAGACGAGGCGAGCCTAGAACGGGTGGACGACCGATTGAGCGGCCCGGTAATCGTGGTCAATGATGGCGCGCTCGGCGAGCCACCGCAGCCGCTTCACGGGTCCGAGGCCGAGCGCGCCTCGATGGCCGAGTCGATGGGCGCGCGTCCGGTCTGGCTGGCCGCAGCCGTGCCCGAGGCCGAAGTCGGCCCGGTGACGGCGGCGCATCGCTACGCTCAGCGCCACGCGCATCGGCTGCTGCTTCTGCTCGTGCCGGATGATGAATCCCAAGGCGAAACCCTTGCCGCGCAACTGACCGCCGAGGGCTGGTCGGTCGCGCGCCGCTCTCTCGAGGGCGAGCCGGAACTGACGACCGAGATTTTCATCGCGGACGACGCGCAGGAATACGGGCTGTGGTATCGGCTCGCCGCGCTTAGCTACATGGGCGGCACTTTGTCGGGGACCGCACAGTCGCCGCGCTCACCGGTCGAGGCGGCGGCACTTGGCTCGGCGATCCTGCATGGCCCGAAACTTGCGCCTTTCCGCGAGGATTACCTGCGGCTCGAGGCCGCGAAAGCCTGTCGCGGCGTCGTGGTGCCGGAGGATCTGCCCGAAGTGGTGGCCGACCTGATCGCGCCCGAACGCTCCGCCCAACTCGCCCATAACGCCTGGGCCGTGACGTCTGGCGGGGCCGGTGCGGTGGAGACCATCGCCCGCGATCTTGCCGAGATCCTGTCGGGCACTCAGCCCGCAAGGGTGGCGTGATGGGCGCGCCCGGTTTCTGGTTCAACGCCCCCGATGCGCCAGGCCTGCGGGCGCGGCTGCTGTCTCCGCTTGGGGCAATCTACGCAGCGATGACGAAGCGGCGCGTGGCGCAGCCGGGTCTGAGGCTCGACGTGCCGGTGATCTCGGTCGGCAATATCAACGCGGGCGGGACGGGCAAGACGCCGACGGTGATCTGGCTGGTGCAGCGGCTGGCGGCACGCGGTGTGACGGCGCATGTAGTCACACGCGGCTATGGCGGATCACTCGAAGGGCCGGTGCGGGTCGACGAGCGCAGCCACCGCGCCGAAGAGACCGGAGACGAGCCGTTGCTGCTTTCCGCCTTCGCACCGGTCTGGGTCGCGCGAGACCGCGCTGCCGGGGCGAGCGCCGCGGTCGCCGCCGGGGCACAGGTGATCGTTCTGGACGACGCCCATCAGAACCCCACGCTGGAGAAAGACCTCTCCATCGTGGTGGTCGACGCCCATAAGGGTTTCGGCAACGGGCGGTGTCTGCCCGCCGGACCGCTGCGCGAACCGATCGAGGCTGGGATGGCCCGCGCGGACTTCCTGCTGTCTATCGGACCGGAGACCGCACAGGCAGATTTCACGAATTTCTGGGGTTCCAGAATTTCTAAACCGCACCTGACGGGCCAACTCGCGCCGCTGCAGACGGGCATGGATTGGGAAGGGCTTCCCGTCCTCGCCTTCGCGGGCATCGGCCATCCCGAGAAATTCTTCGCCACGCTGCGCGGTCTCGGGGCTAACCTGCTGCGCGGCGAGGCGCTGGAAGATCATCAGCCTTTCACAATGCGCCTCTTGCAGCGGATCGAGACGGAGGCCGACATGCTCGGCGCGCAGATGGTCACGACCGAGAAGGATGCGGTGCGCCTGCCCGACAGCTTCCGTCCGAAGGTTCTCGCGCTGCCCGTGCGGCTTGCGATCGACGACTCCGCAGAGCTCGACGCCGCGCTCGACCAACTCGGGATATGAGAAAGGCCGGCCCCGCAGGACCGGCCTTCGCTTGATCTGTACAAAAGCTCAGTTGGCTTGCTTCGCCAGCTCGTCGTCGAGAATCTTCTTGAAGTCGTCCCAAGCCATGTTGGAATGCTTCTCGCCATCGATGATGAAGGTCGGCGTCGCGTCGATCTTGTCGTCGCCCGCGTTCTTCTGGAAGGTCGCGACCATCTTCTCGGCGCGCTTCTCGTCGTTCATGCAGGCGGTGACCTGATCGTTGCTCAGCCCGGCCTGCAGGCCGATCTTGCGCAGATTGTCCGCGATGGTCTGCGGCTTCCCGTCGCCGATCCACTCCTTCTGCTTGTTATAGATCATGTCCGAGATCGCGTAATATTTCGGGTCGCCGCCGCACTGCGCGATCAGACCCGCCCAGACGCCGAACTTGTCGAAATAGACTTCGCGCTGGATGAACTTCACCTTGCCGGTATCGATGTAGTTCTTCTTCAGTTGCGGATACTCGACCTTGTGCCATTCCGCACAGTGCGGGCAGGTGAAGGAGGCGTATTCGATCACCGTGACCGGCGCATCTTCCTGACCGAGAACCACGTCGGGCAGAGTCTCGACATCTTTGCTCGCCGTGGCTTCCTGCGCTTGCGCCGCAGTGATCAGGCTCGCTTCGCTATGCTGGCTGGCGTACCAGCCGCCCGTAGCGAGGAGGCCCATAACGGCCGCGCCGCCGAGGATCGAAAGAGTTTTGCTCATTTATCTGCCTTTCTTCTGTCCAGCCCGCTCTGCGGACTTCGATAGAACGTTTCTTGCCAGTTCTTCCAGCGCCGATTTCAGACCGGCATCGCTACATTCCGCAACGCGCGCCTTCGCTTCTTCGATGATACGGGGATCGGGCGCCTTGGGTTCAGGTTTCGGTTTCGGTGCGAATTGCGCCTGACCATCGGCGAAGCCGGTCGGCGCCGTCTGCGTCAGCGAGATACGCGAGATCGCGTTATAGCCGTAGCAGGCATTCACCTTGTCACGGATTTGCGGCAGCTGCATCTGCAGCATCGGCGCCGCCGCCCCGGTGGTCAGCAGAGTAAGGGTCGCCCCGAAGCCGCCTTTCGTGTAGCCGATCTTCACCGGGCGGCATTGCGCGGCCGTCTCAGGACCCACGACTTCGGCCCAATGGGTCAGCAGACGCGACACCGCGAAACCCCGCGCTTCGCCCGCGGCTCGGATCCGGTTGCGCAGCAGCCCGCCCGCGGCTTCAAAGCCACGCATCCGCCGATCCGGCGTCTTTTGCGGGTCGCTTTTACTCATTCGGGGCGGTTCCTCTTGATCCATCCCATTCTAGGCAGCACATCGGGCCGGGCCAACCGGTCGGCAAGAGGGGAGCATAAACATTGCGTGACGGTAAAGGGGCAATCGGCGAAACCCTGCTCAACTGGTACGACACCCATGCCCGCGTCATGCCGTGGCGCGTATCGCCTGCGGATCGGGCAGAGGGCGAGCGACCCGACCCCTACCGCGTCTGGCTCTCCGAGGTGATGCTGCAGCAGACCACGGTCGCCGCCGTGCGCGACTATTTCCGCCGCTTCACCGAGCGCTGGCCCGATGTAGGTGCATTGGCGGCAGCCGAAGACGGCGACGTGATGGCAGAATGGGCGGGGCTCGGCTATTACGCCCGCGCCCGCAACCTGCTGAAATGCGCGCGTGTCGTGGCGGATGACATGGACGGTCGCTTCCCCGAAAGCGCGGCGGAACTGCAAAAGCTGCCCGGCATCGGCCCCTATACCTCCGCAGCCATCGCCGCAATCGCCTATGACGAGCCCGTCGCCGTGGTCGACGGCAATGTGGAGCGCGTGGTTTCGCGCCTCTTCTCCGTCGACACGCCCCTTCCCGGCGCGAAAGCGGAACTGACCGACCTGACCGCGCAGATCACGCCCGAGGACCGACCCGGAGATTTCGCTCAGGCGATGATGGATCTGGGCGCGACGATCTGCACGCCGCGCAACCCGGCCTGTGGCATCTGCCCGCTGATCGACAGTTGCACCGCGCGTGCCGCCGGTATTGCCGAGACGCTGCCGCGCAAAGCCCCAAAGAAAGAAAAGCCGACCCGTCGCGGCTTTGCCTATGTGGTGATGAACGCTCAAGGCGACGTGCTGCTGGAACGTCGCCCGGACAAGGGGCTTCTGGGCGGCACGTTAGGCTTTCCCGGCTCGGACTGGTCCGACGCGCCGACACCCGCCCCGCCGGTGCAGGCCGACTGGATTCTCTCCCCCGTCGAGGTGCGCCACACCTTCACCCATTTCCATCTGATCCTTCAGGTCCATGTCGCCCGCAAGGAGACCGAGTCCATGACCTCGCGGACAGATTTCCGCCCGGGCGATCTGCCCACCCTGATGCGCAA
This sequence comes from Thioclava sp. NG1, assembly GCF_003122275.1. Lineage (NCBI taxonomy): Bacteria > Pseudomonadati > Pseudomonadota > Alphaproteobacteria > Rhodobacterales > Paracoccaceae > Thioclava > Thioclava sp. NG1. Next base: position 206,000 of record NZ_QFBB01000004.1, read on the forward strand.
GGTCTGGGATGCCGCGCAGAGCGCCGATGGGTCGCAAGCTGAATGATTGTATCGGGTTAGCGTTCGGCTAGTATGACCGCGCCCGCATCGCTCACGAGGCCCCGATGTCCAGCCGCGACGAAATCCGCCGCCCCTCGCACGCCCTGCCCTTCTGGCTATCGCTCGGCACCGTGCCGCTGGCGGGGATCGAGGCGTGGTTCGGCGGCTGGACCTTGATCCTGCTGCCCGCCTATGCGTGGTGGCTGACGACGGTGCTCGACCAGCTGCTGGGGCGTAACGAGGACCAGCCCGACACGGAAACGCCCGAGGACGACCTGTTCTGGTACCGCGCAATCACGTTGATCTGGTTCCCGATTCAGGCGGCAGTGATCTTCGGCACGATCTGGTGGGTGACGCATACCGATCACCTGAACGGCTTCGAGATCGTCGCCCTGATGTTCGGCGTGGGCGTGATCTCGGGCACGATCGGCATAGTCTATGCGCATGAGCTGCTCCACCAGAAGTCCAGGCTGGAACGCTGGCTGGGCGACCTGCTGCTGGCCACAGTCCTTTATTCCCATTTCCGGACCGAGCATCTGCTGGTCCATCACCTCTGGGTCGGCACGCCGCGCGATGCGGTCTCGGCACGCTACAACGAAGGGTTTCACCGCTTCTTCTGGCGGGTGATCTTTGAATGCCCCCGCTCCGCCTGGAAAGCCGAGAAGCTGAAACTGAGCCGCGCGGGCCGCCCGGTCTGGCACCGCTCCAACCCGTTCTGGCGCTACGGCGCATTGCAGGTGCTGGCGCTGGTCGTGGCGGCGCTGCTCGGCGGATGGATGGGGCTCGGCCTGTTCCTGCTGCAGGCCCTCTTCGCGGTCTGGCAGCTGGAGTTGACCAACTATGTCGAGCATTACGGCCTGACCCGGCAATACAAGGGCGAGGGGCGTTACGAACATGTCCTCCCGCGCCATAGCTGGAACGCCGATCACACGGCCTCGAACTGGCTGCTGATCAACCTGCAGCGCCACTCAGATCACCATTACAAACCCGATCGCCGCTTCCCGCTGCTGCAGACCTACGATGCCGAGGAAGCCCCGCAGCTGCCCTTCGGCTATCCCGGTATGACGGCGCTCGCGATGATCCCGCCGCTCTGGCGCCGCCGGATGAACCCGCGCGTGCGGGCGTGGCGGCGGAAATACTACCCGGATGTCGAGGACTGGACGCCCTATAACACGGGCATGACGCCGTTGCCGCGCGGCTCTTTCTGACGCGCCCCTTCCTCTTGATGAAAATATCCCCGCCGGAGGCTCCCGCCGGCGCAGCCCGCACAGGCCTCAGGTCACGACGCGCATCGTCAGGTTGATCCGCCCGCCCTTCGGCATCAGCGGCGAGGTGCCGGGCTTCACGCGGTCGATTCCATGATAAAGGAGCCGCGCCTCGCCCCCCATCACCATCACGTCACCCGAACGCAGCCAGATGCTTTCGGTCTTTCCGCCGCGGGTACGGTTGCCGATGCGGAACAGCCCGTCATCGCCCAGCGAGACCGAGACAACGGGCTGGTCGAAATCCTGCTCGTCGCGATCCTGATGCATCCCCATCTTCGCACCTTCGCCGTAGAAGTTGATGAGGCAGCATTCGGGGGCGCGACTCGTGCCCGAGACCGCCTCCCAGATATCGAGGATCGGTTGCGGTATCGCGGGCCACGGTTGCCCGTCGGGATGAGTCTCGGAATATCGGTAGCCGCGTCGGTCGGAGATCCAGCCGAAGCGCCCGGCCGAGGTCATGCGCACCGACATCGGCTTGCCGTAAGGGGTCATCGGCGAGAAAAGCGGTGCCTGCGCCACGACGCTACGCAGCGTCTCGATCAGCGCCTTTTGCTCCTCGAGACCGAGCCAGCCGGGGTAATGCCGGAAGCCACGGATCTCCTGCGGGTCGGGGCGAGATATTGCGTGTTTCGGATTTTCTGTCATTTTCTCGCAATCTTCCTCGGGGGAGCCTTCTTGCAGGCCGATTTTCCCCTCCTTATATACGCTTCGAAGCCGATGGCGGACCACACCGCCAGATAGCAGAACATGAAACCGAAACCCAAGGGATAGGGGCCGGGGGCCTGAATGGACCCGTTCCCCGTCATATCGCCAAGAGAGGTAACATCATGGGTAAAGTCATTGGTATCGACCTCGGGACCACGAACTCCTGCGTCGCCATCATGGATGGCGCACAGCCCCGAGTGATCGAAAACTCCGAAGGGGCACGCACCACCCCCTCGATCGTCGCCTATACTGACGACGAACGTCTGGTCGGCCAGCCGGCGAAACGCCAGGCGGTCACCAACCCCTCGAACACCGTCTTCGCCGTGAAGCGCCTGATCGGTCGCCGCACCACGGACGCGGAAGTCGAGAAGGACAAGAAACTCGTTCCCTATTCCATCGTCGACGGCGGCAATGGCGACGCATGGGTCGAAGTGAAGGGCGAGAAATATTCCCCCGCACAGGTTTCGGCCGTGATCCTTCAGAAGATGAAGGAAACCGCCGAGAGCTATCTGGGCGAAGAAGTCACGCAGGCCGTCATCACCGTGCCTGCCTACTTCAACGACGCCCAGCGTCAGGCCACCAAAGACGCTGGCAAGATCGCCGGTCTCGAAGTGCTGCGCATCATCAACGAGCCGACCGCGGCTGCGCTGGCCTATGGCCTCGACAAGAAAGAATCGAAAACCATCGCGGTCTATGACCTTGGCGGGGGTACCTTCGACATCACCATCCTCGAGATCGACGACGGTCTCTTCGAAGTGAAATCGACCAACGGCGATACGTTCCTCGGCGGTGAAGACTTCGACATGCGCATCGTCAACTACCTCGCTGACGAGTTCAAAAAAGAGCATGGCGTTGACCTCACCAAGGACAAGATGGCGCTGCAGCGTCTGAAGGAAGCTGCCGAGAAAGCGAAGATCGAACTGTCGAGCTCGAGCCAGACCGAGATCAACCAGCCCTTCATCTCGATGGGCAAGGACGGCACTCCGCTGCACATGGTCATGAAACTGACCCGTGCGAAGCTGGAGAGCCTCGTGAGCGATCTCATCAAGGCCTCGCTGAAGCCCTGCGCCGCCGCGCTGAAGGATGCCGGCGTCTCCAAGGACGAGATCGACGAAGTCGTGCTCGTCGGCGGTATGACCCGTATGCCGAAAGTCGTGCAGGAAGTGACCGGCTTCTTCGGCAAGGAGCCCCATAAGGGCGTGAACCCGGATGAGGTCGTGGCGCTCGGTGCGGCCATTCAGGCAGGCGTTCTGCAAGGTGACGTGAAAGACGTCGTCCTGCTCGACGTGACGCCGCTGTCGCTCGGTATCGAGACGCTGGGTGGCGTGTTCACCCGCCTGATCGATCGCAACACGACGATCCCGACGAAGAAGAGCCAGGTGTTCTCCACTGCGGAAGACAACCAGAACGCGGTGACGATCCGGGTCTTCCAGGGTGAGCGCGAGATGGCTGCCGACAACAAGATGCTCGGCATGTTCAACCTCGAGGACATCCCGCCGGCCCCGCGCGGCATGCCGCAGATCGAAGTGACCTTCGACATCGACGCGAACGGTATTGTCTCCGTTTCGGCGAAGGACAAGGGCACCGGCAAGGAGCAGAAGATCACGATCCAGGCGTCCGGCGGCCTGTCCGACGAAGAGATCGAAAAAATGGTTCAGGACGCCGAGGCGAACGCCGACGCGGACAAGTCCCGCAAGGAACTGGTCGAAACCAAGAACCAGGGCGAATCGCTGCTGCACTCGACCCGCAAGTCGCTCGAAGAGCATGGCGACAAGGTCGATGCCTCGACCGTCGAAGCGATCGAACTCGCGGCCAACGCGCTTGAGGAAGCCCTCAAGACCGATGAAGCCGGCAAGATCAAAGGCGCGATCCAGAACCTGACGGATGCGGCGATGAAACTCGGCGAGGCCATCTACAAGGCCGAGCAGGAGAAAGCCGGTCAGGGCGAGAGCTCCAACGACGAAGACAGCCCGCGCGATGTCGATGACGATATCGTCGACGCTGACTTCGAAGATCTGGGCGAGGACGAGCGCAAGTAATTGCGCATGGAATGTCGGGCGGGCCTGCCTTTTCCAAGGGCGGGCCCGCCTGCGTTCCGCCAAGGGGGTAACCAATGGCAAAACGCGACTATTACGACGTTCTGGGAACTGCCAAAGGCGCCTCGGCCGAAGAGATCAAGAAAGCCTATCGCAAGAAGGCGAAAGAGCTTCATCCCGATCGAAATTCCGACAATCCCGATGCCGAGGCCCAGTTCAAGGAAGTGAACGAGGCTTATGACGTCCTCAAGGACGCCGAGAAGAAGGCGGCTTACGACCGGTTCGGTCATGCGGCGTTCGAAGGCGGCATGGGCGGCGGGCGTCCGGGCGGCGGTTATGGCGGCGCGGGCGGTCAGGGCGACTTCGCCTCGGCCTTCTCCGACGTCTTCGAAGACCTGTTCGGCGACTTCATGGGCGGCGGCAGAGGCGGTCCCGGCGGTGGGCGTTCGCGCGCACAGCGAGGCTCCGACCTGCGCTACAATATGCGCGTAACGCTCGAAGAGGCGTATCGCGGCACCCACAAGACGATCAACGTGCCGAGCTCGGCCGCCTGTACGGCGTGTAACGGCTCCGGCGCGGAGGGCGGCTCCGAGCCGCAGACCTGTCCGACCTGTTCCGGTCTGGGCAAGGTGCGCGCGCAGAACGGCTTCTTCACGGTAGAGCGGACCTGCCCGACCTGCGGTGGTCAGGGTCAGGTGGTGAAGAACCCCTGCAAGGTCTGCCATGGCGCAGGCCGCGTGGAGGTCGATCGCCAGCTTCAGGTTAACATCCCTCCGGGGGTCGAGACCGGCACCCGCATCCGTCACGCCGGCGAAGGCGAGGCGGGGCTGCGTGGCGGTCCGTCGGGCGATCTCTACATCTTCATCGAGGTCCAGCCGCACGCGATCTTCGAACGCGAAGGCACCGATCTGCATTGCCGCGTGCCGGTCAGCATGGCGACCGCAGCCCTTGGGGGCGAGGTCGAGGTGCCGACGATAGACGGTGGCCGCAGCCGCGTTAAAATCCCGGCAGGCAGCCAATCGGGCCGCCAGATGCGCCTTCGCGGCAAGGGTATGCCCGCGCTGCGCGGCGGCGGGTCCGGCGACATGTTCATCGAACTGGCCGTCGAAACCCCGGTGAACCTGACCGCACGGCAGAAGGAAATCCTCAAGGAGTTCCAGGGGATCGAAGCCGAGAACAACCCGGAAGGTGCGAGTTTCTTTAAGAAAGTCAAAAGCTTCTGGGATGGCATGACCCAGTGACAAACATAGGAAAGGCGCCTTCGGGCGCCTTTTTTCTTGGTCTGACAGAGGGCGATTAAGGCTTTCTTCAATCCGAATCGTTCATGGTCTGTTTCATGGACCAGACGCCCCATCATATGGAGGAGCCTCCGCTGCCGCTGTTTGCCAGCGGGACTGCGGTCCGTCCGCCGCCGCGTGCGTCCAAACCTTCCTATCTGCTCGACCACCGGCACCGGCTGCGCACGCGGTTCATGGAAGGCGGCGCGCGGGCCCTGCCCGATTACGAGCTACTCGAACTGGTGCTGTTTCGCGCCATTCCCCGGCAGGATGTGAAGCCCCTCGCCCGCCGCCTGATCCAGACCTTTGGCGATTTCGGGCGGGTGGTCTCCGCCCCGCCGAACCGGCTGCGACAGGTGACCGGCGTCGGGGAGGCTGTGGTGATCGAGTTGAAGCTGGTCGAGGCGTCAGCACAAAGGCTCGCGCGGTCGAAGGTGATGCATCGCCCCGTGCTCAGTTCGTGGCAGGCGCTTGTCGATTACTGCCACATGGCGATGTCCCATGCCGAGACGGAGCAATTCCGCCTGCTGCTGCTGGATCGGAAAAACGCGCTGATCGCGGATGAGGAACAGGGCCGCGGCACGGTCGATCATGTCCCGGTCTATCCGCGCGAGGTGATGAAGCGTGCGCTGGAGGCAAATGCCTCGGCGCTGATACTCGTCCATAATCATCCCTCTGGCGATCCCACTCCGTCAGAGGCGGACATCGTCCTGACCCGACAGATCGACGAGGCAGCGAAGCTCTTCGGCATCGTGCTTCATGATCACCTGATCCTCGGAAAGGGTTGCGAGATCAGCCTACGCTCGGAGGGTTACTTTTGAGCGGTCAGGCCCTGAGATTCGAACCCGTCAAGCGGCAGAACCACCGTGCCGCCATCGGAGGGGCAAGCGGGCAGATCGAGCGTGATCGGCATCGCGGCAGTCCCCGTGCCATGCATCCGCATCAGGCGCCCGCCGACGGATTTACCGCAATCCTCGGGTGAAAAACTCGCCTCCAACTGCAGCCGGAGATCTGTAAGGGTCTTGGGTGCAGTATAGATCTCGATGCGCTTGCCATCGGCGGCGGTGAAGCTTTGCATATACCCGCCCAGCGACGTGTCCGGCGAACGCGGCTTCGTCGCGTCGAGGTGGCCAGCGTCGTCGAACTGCGCGCCGTTCTCATAGGCGTTGAGATGCAAAGGGCTCTCGGCCTTCGTCACCCAGATCGCCCGGTTGATCTTATCAAGGCCGGAGGCTCCGGCTTCCAGCTGCGCGATCATCGCACCGTCAGCAGTGACTTGCAGCGATGTCGTGGGCGCGAGAAGCGGCAGCACCGCCTCGAAAACCCCCGACGCATCCGTTTGCCCCGCGATCGAGAGCGATTCGTCACGGATCGCCAGATTCGTATCGGGATGGCACGGCGCGTTCAGTTCCAGCTTGGTCAAGCCGTCTCCGACTGGGCTCACCGACAGCACCGGGTTGTCGCAATCGGTGGCACCGGTTTTCAGCGGCATCGGTTGCGGCAGAGGCGCGTTGAACTGGTCGCCAGAGGTGCGCACAGTCGCCGGAACGATCCCGACGCCGGGATCGGTCGCAAAATGATAGACTGGAGGATTGCGCAGCACGGTTTTCGAAATCAGCCGGACCTTTGGCTCTTCGCGGGGCGGCGCGACACGCTTTTCCCAGGACTCGCTTCCGACCGAGCTGGCGACCAAAGACGCACCGAGTTGCGGACGCGGGCCCACGCTTTGCATCACATGACCAGTCGCGGCGGCGAGCAGGAATGTCGCTCCGATCATGGAAATCTTGCGAATGGTGCGCATCGCCGCCTCGAACTCGGTCTTAGAAAACTGCTTAATTTTTTCCTAATGGCCGAAAGCGGCGAAGCTGGGGCGCGATTGGGGAAATCGTGCACCCATAGCTGGCTTTGGGTGGGGTCACCCTGCCAAGAGAGTCAACGACTCCAACAAGATATGGAAAAGGCGGCCGAAGCCGCCTCAACTTTGCCATATTCCCGTCAGAGTTGTGTCAAACGAGCTGCCCGTGGCAATGCTTGAACTTTTTGCCCGAGCCGCAGGGGCAGGGATCGTTCCGCGACGGCTCGCCCCAGGTTGCCGGATTGGTCTCATCGAAGCCCGGCAGCGGCTCTCCCACCACCTCGACCTCGGGCGCAGCCTCGGCCGCCGGCGCCTCGGCGGGCGCGAGCTGCTGCTGTTGCGCTTGCATCATCTGCGCCTGCTCTTCTTCGGTTAGCGGGCGGATGCGGGCCAGCTGCTGGGTCACGTCCGAGCGCAAACTGTCGAGCATGATCTCGAACAGCTGGAAGCCCTCGGTCTTGAATTCCGAAAGCGGATCGCGCTGCGCATAACCGCGGAAACCGATGGTCTGGCGCAGCTGATCGAGCGTAACCAGATGTTCGCGCCATTTCGCGTCGATGATCTGCAGCAGGACCTGCTTTTCGATCATCTGCATCGTGTCGGCACCGAAGGCTTCGGCTTTCTCGGCCATCAGCGTATCGGTCGCCTCTTCGAGACGCTCGGTGACGACCTCCTGATCGACGCCCTCTTCCTCGGCCCATTCCGCGATCGGAACGTCGAGGTTGAGCTGCTCGATCACCGCCTGATGCATCCCTTCGACATCCCATTGATCGGCATAGGATTTCGGCGGCATGTAGCGGTCCACGAGATCTTCGATCACTTGCACGCGCATATCGCGGGTGATCTCGCCGACCTCTTCGGTTTCCATGATTTCGCGACGCTGCGAGAAGACCGCTTTCCGCTGGTCGTTCATCACGTCATCGAATTTCAGAAGCTGCTTGCGTATGTCGAAGTTGCGGCCTTCGACCTTCGCCTGCGCACGCTCGAGCGACTTGTTCACCCACGGGTGGACGATCGCTTCGCCCTCTTTCATGCCCAGCTTCGAGAGGACCGAATCGAGCTTGTCGGAGCCGAAGATCCGCATCAGGTCGTCTTCCAGCGACAGGAAGAACAGCGAACGGCCCGGGTCACCCTGACGGCCCGAACGGCCGCGCAGCTGGTTGTCGATGCGGCGGCTTTCGTGGCGCTCGGTCGCGAGAACGAACAGGCCGCCCGCTTCCAGAACCTTCGCCTTTTCCTCGGCGGTCGCCGCGTCGATCCGCTTGCGGACCTCTTCGGGATCGGCGTCGGGATTCGCAGCGAGTTCGTCCTGAACGCGCATCTCGACATTACCGCCGAGCTGAATGTCAGTGCCGCGGCCAGCCATGTTGGTCGCAATGGTCACCGCACCCAGACGACCGGCCTCGGCGACGATGGTCGCTTCCTGCTCGTGCTGACGGGCGTTGAGGACGTTGTGCTTGATGCCGGCCTTCTTGAGCATATCCGAGAGCATCTCGGATTTCTCGATCGAGGTGGTACCGACCAGCATCGGCTGCCCCTTCTCGTGGGCCTTCTTGATCGCCTCAACGACAGCGTCGTATTTCTCCTGCGCCGTGCGGTAGACGCGGTCATGTTCGTCTTTCCGCGCGATCGGACGGTTGGTCGGAATCTCGACCACGCCCAGCGAGTAGATCTCGGCGAATTCCTCGGCCTCGGTGGCCGCGGTACCGGTCATGCCGCCGAGCTTGTCGTAGAGACGGAAGTAGTTCTGGAAGGTGACCGAGGCGAGCGTCACGTTCTCGGGCTGAATATCGACGCCTTCCTTGGCTTCGATCGCCTGATGCAGCCCTTCCGAGAGGCGGCGCCCCTTCATCATGCGGCCAGTGAATTCGTCGATCAGCACGACCTCGCCCGATTGCACGACGTAGTTCTGATCCTTGAAGAACAGCTTGTGGGCGCGCAGGGCCTGGTTGACGTGGTGCACGATGGTCGTGCTTTCCGGATCGTAAAGCGACTGCCCCTCGGGCAGAACGCCTGCCTCCAGCAGGAGGTTTTCGAGGAAGTCGTTGCCCTCTTCGGTGAAGGTCGCTGTGCGGGCCTTCTCGTCGATGGTGTAATGATCTTCGGTCAGGCTCGGGATGAACTTGTCGAGCGTGATATACAGCTCCGAGCGGTCGTCGGACGGGCCCGAGATGATCAGCGGCGTGCGCGCCTCGTCGATGAGGATCGAGTCGACCTCGTCGATGATCGCGTAGAAATGGCCGCGCTGCATCATCTGGTCGACCGAGGTCTTCATGTTGTCGCGCAGATAATCGAAGCCGAGCTCGTTATTCGTAGAATAGGTGATGTCGGCGGCGTAGGCCTGCTTCTTCTCGGGCTCGGCCTGGAAGGGCACGACGACGCCGGTGGTCAGACCCAGCGCACCGTAGACCTTGCTCATCCATTCCGCGTCGCGCCGCGCGAGATAGTCGTTCACGGTGACGACATGCACGCCCTTGCCCGCCAGCGCGTTCAGGTAGGCCGGGAAGGTCGCGACGAGGGTTTTCCCTTCGCCCGTCTTCATCTCGGCGATGTTGCCCTGATGCAGGAAGATGCCACCGATCAGCTGCACGTCGAAGGCCCGCAGGCCGAGTGCACGCTTCGCGGCTTCGCGGCAGTTGGCGAAGGCTTCGGGCAGAATCTTGTCGAGGCTCTCGCCCTCTTCCTGCACGCGGCGCTGAAAATCGCGCGTCTTTTCGATGATCTGTTCGTCGGAGAGGGCTGCGTATTCCTCCTCCAGCGCGTTGATCTTGGCCACCAGCGGGCGCACCGATTTCACCTTACGATCATTCGACGTGCCGAAGACCTTCTTCGCGAGTGTTCCGATGCCGAGCATGTAATCTCCGAGGGTAGCTGACCAGATCGTTATTCCCTGTGCCTTGCCGCATAGGGTTTGCTTGCCTAGAAGAGCTAGCGAAACAAGGCCGAAACGGCTCTTACAGACCCTTGGCGATGTAAGGGGCGACTGCCAGAGTGTCAACGCCGCCTAAAGACGCGGCAGAAAGGAAGTGGCAAGGATGCCGAATCTGACGAAACTGCTTGCGAGCGTAGCGATCTGCGCGATGACTGCCGGAATCGCACAGGCAGAGGACGCAAAAGCGCCTGCACCCGCTGGGGATACCGCGAAATCGGAAACCGCCGCCAAGCCGCGCACCGACCTGAGCGCCGACACTGTCGTGGCTACCGTCAATGGCCAGGACATCACGCTTGGCATGATGCAAACCGTGCGCGACGGCCTGCCCGCGCAATACCAGCAGCTGCCCGACGACAAGCTGTTCGACGGCGTCCTGCAGCAGCTGATCCAGCAGACCGCGCTCGCACAGCTCGAGGAAAAGCGCATCACCCAGCGCGATAAGATCGCCCTTGAAGTGCAAAAGCGCGCTTACCTGTCGGGTGCGTTCCTCAACTACACCGCCGACAAGGCCGTGACCGACGAAGCCGTGCAGAAAGCCTATGACGCGAAATACGCCAAGGCCGAGCCGACCAAGGAATATCACGCCGCCCATATCATCGTGAAAACCAAGGAAGAGGCCGAGAAGATCAAGAAAGAGATCGATAACGGCGCCGACTTCGCGGAACTGGCGAAGAAGAACTCGACCGATGGCGCTGCGGCGAATGGCGGCGATCTGGGCTGGTTTAAGCTCGACGCGATGGTCAAGCCCTTCGCGGACGAGGTCGCGGGCATGAAGGAAGGCGAAGTCGCCGGTCCGATCCAGACCCAATACGGCTGGCACGTGGTGAAGCTGCTCGGCACCAAGATGGTCGATGCCCCGAAACTGGCCGATGTGCGCAAGAAGCTGGTGGGCGATATTCGCCAGGAGGCTGTGCAAAACCGCGTAAAGGCTGTTGTGGACGAAGCCAAAATCGACAAGATGACCGACGGGATTGATCCGAGCGTTCTGAAAGATCAGTCCATCCTGGGTAGCAACTGATCGATCAAAAGGCGGGCGCGATGGCGAAGAAAAAGTCGAAGGACACCAAGGAGCTGAAGGCCAAGGTCAAAAAGCTCCGCGCCAAGGTGAAGGCGCTGAAGTCCGACCTTTCCGACGCGCCCGCCCCTGCCGCGCCTGCGGCACAGACCAAGGCGAAATCGGTCACGATCTCGCCGCTCGCCCCCGCGAAATTTCCCGATCTTCCGGAAATCGCGGGGGTCGAATTCGCCTCCGCTGCGGCGGGGGTCAAATATGCCGGTCGCACCGACGTGATGCTGGCGCGGATTACGCCGGGCGCTTCGATCGCGGGCGTGTTCACCACGTCCTCCACCCGCGCGGCCTGCGTTCTCGATTGTCAGGAAAAGCTTGCGATGCGCGCGCCGGACGACGCCGGTGCCGCGATCATAGTCAACTCCGGCAATGCCAACGCGTTCACCGGGAAACGCGGTCAGGAGAGCGTCGACAAGGTCACCGGAGCGGTGGCTCAGGCGCTCGACATGCCGATCAGCCGCGTGTTCTCCTCCTCCACCGGCGTCATTGGCGAGCCGCTTCCCCATGACAAGATCGTCGCGGTGATCGACAGCCTGACGCAGCGCCTCTCCCCTGCCGGGATCGAGGATGCCGCGCGCGCGATCATGACGACCGATACCTATCCCAAAGGCGCCTTTGCCGAAGTTCAGGGCGAAGGCGGCAAGATCAAGATCGCCGGGATCGCGAAAGGCTCTGGGATGATCGCGCCGAACATGGCGACGATGCTGGTCTATATCTTCACCGATGCGAAAATCACGCCGGCGCGGCTGCAAAAGATGCTGTCGCGGCAGGTGGATGACACGTTCAACGCGATCACCGTGGACAGCGATACGTCGACCTCGGATGCGCTGATCGTCGCGGCGACCGGGAAATCCGACGCCGCCGAGATCGCCGATCTGCGCTCGGAGCCGGCGAAGGCGTTCGAGGCCGGTCTGCGCGGCGTGATGATGGATCTGGCCCATCAGGTCGTGAAAGACGGCGAAGGCGCCACCAAGTTCGTCGAGATCCGCGTGACGCGGGCGCGCTCGAACGAGGACGCGCATAAGATCGCGATGTCGATCGCGAATTCGCCGCTGGTGAAGACCGCGATCGCGGGCGAGGACGCGAACTGGGGCCGCGTCGTGGCGGCCGTCGGCAAGTCCGGGGCCGAGGCCGATCGCGACAAGCTCAAGATTTCCTTCGGGGACATGGTGGTGGCCGAGAAAGGCTGGCGCGTGCCGGATTACTCCGAGGAGGCCGCGAGCGCCTATATGAAGAATGACGAGTTGGTGATTGGCGTCGATCTCGGGCTCGGTCGCGCATCGAAATCGGTCTGGACCTGCGATCTCACCCACCGCTACATCGACATTAACGCGGATTATCGTTCGTGAAGATGGTTCTGGTATCCGCCGTCGCCCTGATTGACGCCGACGGGCGCGTGCTTCTGGCACAGCGCCCCGAGGGCAAGTCGATGGCAGGTCTGTGGGAGTTTCCCGGTGGCAAGGTCGAGCCGGGCGAGACGCCCGAGGCCGCGCTGATCCGCGAGCTGGACGAAGAACTGGGCATCCAGACCCATCAGAGCTGCCTCGCGCCGCTGACCTTCGCCAGCCACGCCTATGACGACTTTCACCTGCTGATGCCGCTCTTTGCCTGCCGCAAGTGGCAGGGGATCGTCAGCCCCCGCGAGGGACAAACGCTCGCCTGGGCGCGGGCGCGCGATCTGCGCGATTACGAGATGCCGCCAGCGGATATCCCGCTGATCCCCATCCTGCGCGACTGGCTCTGAGCGGAGTCCGGACGCGATTAACCTTCGTGATCCTGTCCGCAATCTCTCGCACCTGCCCAGCCTCGGTTCACTTATTTGTCGCGGATCCTCCTGAGCTTGCGCTTCTAGCGGGCGCGCAAAGTAAGAACCGCACGCCCAGAGCCCGCACATCACAACCACAAATGCAAAACGGGGGCGCGAAGGCCCCCGTTTTCATATCTGTAGGATGGTCCCGAAGGATCAGAGCGTCCGCTCGACCTCTTCGCGCTCGAAAATCTCGATGACATCGCCGGGGCGGATATCGTCGTATTTCTCGAAGGCCATGCCGCATTCCTGACCGGAGGGCACTTCCTTGACCTCGTCCTTGAAGCGCTTGAGCGTCTTCAGCGTGCCTTCGTGGATCACCACGTTGTCACGCAGCAGGCGCACGCCAGCCGAACGACGGGCGACACCCTCGGTGACGCGGCAACCAGCAACCTTGCCGACGCCGGTGACCTTGAACACTTCGAGGATCTCGGCATAGCCGATGAAGTGTTCGCGGATCTCGGCCGACAGGAGGCCCGAAGCGGCAGCTTTGATGTCGTCCACCAGATCGTAGATGATCGAGTAGTAGCGGATCTCGACGCCCTTCTGGTTCGCGGCGTTGCGCGCAGGCGCATTGGCACGAACGTTGAACCCGATGACCGGCGCGTTGGACGCCTCGGCCAGCGTGATGTCGGATTCGGTGATTGCACCGACGCCCGAATGCAGCACACGGACGCGCACCTCTTCGTTGCCGACCTTCTCGAGCGCCTGAACGATCGCTTCCGCCGAGCCCTGCACGTCGGCCTTCACCAGCACGGGCAGTTCGGTGACGCTTTCGTCGGCCTTGGCTTTCGCCATCAGCTGTTCCAGCGTCGTCGCGGCACCGGCAGCGGCGCGTTTGTCCTTCGCAGCCTGCTCGCGGTATTCGGCGATCTCGCGGGCCTGCGCCTCGGTTTCGACGACGTTGAGAACGTCGCCAGCCTCGGGCGTGCCGTTGATGCCGAGCACCTCGACCGGAACCGACGGACCGGCCTCATCGACGCGGTCGCCCTTGTCGTTGATCAGCGCGCGGACCTTACCCCACTGCTCGCCGACGACGAAGATGTCGCCTTTGCGCAGCGTGCCATTCTGCACCAGCACCGTCGCGACCGGACCGCGGCCAACGTCGAGCTTCGCCTCGATCACCGCACCTTGCGCGGCGCGATCGGGGTTCGCCTTCAGTTCGAGCAGTTCGGCCTGAAGCGCGATCGCTTCGAGCAGTTCGTCGAGACCCTTGCCGGTCTTCGCCGAAACTTCCACGTCCTGCACGTCACCCGACATCTCTTCGACGACGACTTCGTGCTGCAGCAGCTCGGTGCGGACCTTCTGGGCGTTCGCCTCGGGCTTGTCGCACTTGTTGATCGCGACGATCATCGGAACGCCAGCGGCCTTCGAGTGATTGATCGCTTCGATGGTCTGCGGCATCACCGAGTCATCGGCCGCCACCACGAGCACCACGATATCGGTGACATTCGCACCGCGTGCACGCATCGAGGTAAAGGCCGCGTGGCCGGGCGTATCCAGGAAGGACAGCGTCGCGCCGCTCTCGGTCTGCACCTGATAGGCGCCGATGTGCTGCGTGATCCCGCCAGCCTCACCCGAGACGACGTTCGCCTTGCGGATCGCGTCGAGCAGCGAGGTCTTGCCGTGGTCGACGTGACCCATGATCGTGACGATCGGCGGGCGCGGCTGCAGATCTTCTTCCTTGTCGTCGACCTGATCGATGACCTGCTCGACATCCGCATCCGACACGCGCACGGCCTTATGACCGAATTCCTCGATCACATATTCGGCGGTATCGGCGTCGAGCGTCTGGTTCGCGGTGACCATCATGCCCATCTTCATGAGCGTTTTGACCACATCCGCGGCGCGCTCCGCCATACGGTTGGCGAGCTCCGACACGATGATCGTCTCGGGGAGCTGCACTTCGCGGGACTGCTTTTCAGCACGCTGCGTACCGCCCATCGCCTTCTGGCGCGCTTTTTCCTGCTTGCGCTTCATCGCGGCAAGCGAACGCTGGCGGCCTTCGCCACCCGAAAGCGCATCGCTCAAGGAGAGCTTGCCCGAACGGCGGTTGCCGCGGTCGTTGCCCTTGTTGTTACGATCGTTGTTGCGATCGTTGCGCGTGTCACGCTCGCGATCCGTCTTGCGCGGCCCCGAGGAGGAGACGCCCTTGGTCTCGGCGCGGGCAGCCGCTGCTTCGACCGCGGCCTGATCGACCGGCGCATCTTTCTTCGGTCCGCCCTTGCGGATCTCTTCTTTCTTCTTGTCGCGAAGTTCGGCCTCGCGCTTCTTGCGCTCGTCCTCTTCTTCCTTGGCCTTCAGGGCCGCTTCGCGTTCACGCTCCTCGCGCTCCTTGGCCTCAGCCTCGGCGCGACGACGCTCGCGCTCTTCTTCGCGGGCTTTTTCCTCGGCCTCGCGGGCGGCGGCCTCTTCGGCCTCGCGCGCCTTCGCGGCCTGAAGCGCCTTCAGGCGACGCTCCATCTCGGCGTCGGAAATCCCGGCGGGGCGCTTCGACGGATCGCCAAGGGAGGGTTTGTTGCCCCCGCCCTTACCAGCGCCTGCCGCCGGTTTGTTCAGCACCCGCTTCTTGCCTTTCGTCTCGACCACGACGTTCTTAGTGCGCCCGTGCGAGAAGCTTTGCTTCACCTGCCCGGGGCGCCCGCCGCCCAGTCCGAGAGTCTTTTTGCCGTCCGTATCGCTCATGCCGTCTTCGTATCCTTCATGGCGGTCTTGCCGCCGTCCTGCTTGCGTACGCCCGCAAGCCTCGATGCGTCTTCAATTACGCGCCGGGTGAGGCCACCGGCTGCAAGCGCGCCGTGTATCGCACGATCGCGGCCGAATGCCAAACCCAATTCCTGAGAGGTGAGGCAGCCGAACCAGCGCCCGCCTTCGGGCGTCCAAAGCTTGCCCTTGCCCCTGTCCGAGCCGTCGCTTGCCTGTAGCAGCACTTTCGCGCGCCCCTCGGCCAGCCAGCCCTTGACCTTCTCGAAGCCGACAATCGCTTTGCCGGCCTTTCGCTCCAGAGAAATAAGCTCCACAACGCGAGAGGCAAGGGCCTGTTCCACCAATTCCACCAGATTCTCAGGGGTTTTGACCGCCTGCTTGGCTGCACGGGGGAACAATCCCTTTTTCATCGCCGTCTCGATGATGCCGCGATCGGACGTCACCCAGATCCCGCGGCCGGGCAGCTTGCCCGCCACGTCCGGGTAGACCATCCCGTCGGGTCCGACCACGAAGCGGACAAGCCCCGCCTTCGGCTGAACATCGCCGGTGACGATGCAGCGCCGTTCGGGCTCGTCGTGATTTTTCGGCTTTCCGCCGCGACTCATCTAAGCTCCTCTCCGGTCGGGACCGAGGCTTACGCCTCGGCCTCCTCCGCGGTTTCCTCTTCGCCTTCGTCTTCCGCGTCGCCTTCCAGCTCGGACGGGTCGACCCAGCCCAACTGAATACGCGCGGTCATGATCAGGTTCTGCGCCTCTTCGAGGCTCACGTCGAATTTCTCGAGCAGACCTTCATCCTTCACGCGCTGACCGTCGACCGTGGTCCAGCCGCCGGCCAGTTCCCAGTCGGCGCAGGTCGCGAAATCTTCCAGCGTCTTGACGTCGTCTTTCGCGAGCGCCTCGATCATCTGCGGGGTCAGGCCTTCGAAGTCGAACAGCGACTGCTCGACGCCCATTTCCTTCGCCGCCTCCAGCGCCTTGCGGTTCTGTTCTTCGATCACGTCGCGGGCACGGGCCTGCAGTTCGCCTGCGGTGTCCTCGTCCACGCCTTCGATCGACAGCAGCTCGTCCATCTCGACATAGGCCACTTCCTCGAGCGAGGTGAAGCCCTCGGCCACGAGGAGCTGCGCGAAGAACTCGTCGAGGTCCAGCGCGTCGACGAACAGCTTGGTGCGCTCGGCGAATTCGGCCTGACGGCGTGCCGACTCCTCGGCCTCGGTCAGGATGTCGATGTCGAGACCGGTCAGCTGCGAGGCCAGACGCACGTTCTGACCGCGGCGGCCGATGGCGAGCGACAGTTGCTCGTCCGGCACCACGACTTCGATCTTCTGCGCTTCCTCGTCGATCACCACCTTCGACACTTCGGCCGGCTGCAGCGCGTTCACGAGGAAGGTCGCCTGATCTTCGTTCCACGGGATGATGTCGATCTTCTCGCCCTGAAGCTCGCCGACGACGGCCTGCACGCGCGAACCGCGCATACCGACACAGGCGCCGACCGGATCGATCGAGTTGTCATAGGAGATGACGCCGATCTTCGCGCGCGAACCCGGATCGCGGGCCACGGCCTTGATCTCGATGATGCCGTCGTAGATTTCCGGCACTTCCATCTTGAACAGTTCGGCCATGAATTCCGGCGCGGTGCGGCTGAGGAAGATCTGCGGGCCACGGGTCTCGCGGCGCACGTCTTTCACATAGGCACGGATACGGTCGTTCGGGCGATAGCTCTCGCGGCCGATCTTCTCGTTGCGGCGCAGAATCGCTTCGCCACGGCCCACATCGACGATGATGTTGCCGTATTCCTCGCGCTTGACGATGCCGTTGATGATCGTGCCGACGCGGTCCTTGAACTCTTCGTACTGGCGATCACGCTCGGCTTCGCGGACCTTCTGCAGGATGACCTGCTTGGCCGATTGCGCGGCGATGCGGCCCAGATCGACCGGCGGCACCTCGTCGACGATCTCATCGCCGACCGAGGGATTTTCGAGATATTGCTTCGCCTGCTCGACGGTCAGCTCGGCCTGATAGTTCTCCAGATCCTCGTCTTCGACGACGGTGCGGACACGGGTGAAGGTCGCCTTGCCGGTCTTGCGATCGATCGAGACGCGGATGTCCATCTCCGCGCCGTAACGCGACTTCGCCGCACGCGCGAGACTCTCTTCCATCGCCTGGATCACCAGATCCGGGTCGATCATCTTTTCGCGCGCCACCGCCTCGGCGGTCTGCAGAAGCTCAAGCTGGTTGGCTGCCGTGATGGCCATCTCAGTTCTCCTCCTCGGGGGAATCGTCAATCTCGTCAAATTCAGCTTCGTCGACGCCTTCGGTCGCCTTCTTCTGGCGCAGCATCTCGTCGATCAGCTCATCGGTCAGCACCAGCTTCGCATCCGCGAGCCAGTCGAACTGGAGGCCGATCACGACGTCTTCGCCGTTCTCGTCCAGCTCGATCAGGATTTCCGAGCCTTCGGTGCCGCGCAGGATACCCTTGAAGCGCTTGCGACCGTCGATCTGCTCGGAAGTCTCGATCTTCGCCTCGTAGCCTTCCCAGATGTCGAAATCCTTGAAGCGCGTCAGCGGGCGATCGATGCCGGGCGACGACACTTCGAGCGTATATTTGTCCTCGATCGGGTCTTCCACGTCGAGGGCCGCGGACACGGCAGTCGAGATCGCGGCGCAATCGTCCACGACGATGCCGCCATCGGGGCGGTCTGCCATGATCTGAAGCGTGGCCGTCTTGCCGCCCTGCAGCCGCAGCCGCACGAGCTCGAAGCCCAGCCCCTCGATCACGGGGGTCACGATCTCGGCCAGACGCCGGTCGATGGCGGTCTTGGCGATCAGGTCGGTCATGTCTCTCTTTCCGATCCTACAAAAACAAAAAACGGGCCGTTGCGGCCCGTCACACGTTTCCGGTGGGCGTCAGGTTTGGACCCCGGCGCGCCGCTGTTGAACGCGATATAGTCCTGTATCGCAGATTCCGCAAGTGGAATCAGGTCTGGGCACCCGCCCTCGGGTTGTCGCGCCAGACGCGGAAGTTCAGCGCGCCCGCCAATGTCAGCCAGACGAGATAGGGGAAGACCAGCAATCCGGCCAGCATATCGAGCTGCAGGAATGCCAGCATCATCGCCGCTACTGCGACCCACAGACAGATCAGGACGAGGAGCCCGAGCCACAACCGATGCGCCCCGAAGAACACCGGCGTCCAGAGCGTGTTCAGCGCGATCTGCACCGCAAACAGCGCAAGCGCGATCTGGCTCCCGGCCTCGGGGGCGATGCGCGCCGCAGCGTAGGCGACCGAGACATAGAGATAAGTCCAGGCCACGGGAAACACCCAGTTCGGCGGCGTGAAGCCCGGCTTCTTCAAGCCGACATACCATTCGCCCGGCTTGAAGATGATGCCGGTTGCAGCCGCAGCCGCGGAGGCCGCGAGAAACAGCAGGAAATAGGTGAGCGTCATGGCGGCCTCGATGGAAATTCGGTGTCAGATCAGGATCTAAGCTCATCCATCGCGCGGACAAGCCCGGCTGTGATCCCCGGCTCGGAAAGCGCATGTCCTGCCATCGGCACCAGCTGAAGCTTCGCCAGCGCCCAGCCCTGCGCCAGCCGATAGGCCGAAGTCGGCGGACAGATCATGTCGAGCCGCCCCTGCACGATCGTCGTCGGGATATGCTCGATCTTGTAGCGGTCGCGCAGGATCTGGCCGTCCTCTTCAAGGAAGGCCGCGTTCTGGAAATAGTGGTTCTCGAGCCGCGCGAAGGCACGCGCGTAATCGGGCGAGGCTTCGCCCGGCGGACCGTCATAGCGCACCGACGCCAGCGCGTTCTCCCACATCGCCCAGTGCCGCGCATAGCGCGCTTCGGCCATGTAGTCGCCCGAAAAGAGCCGCTTGTGATAGGCGCCGATCAGATCGTGCTGCTCGTCCTCCGGAATCGGACGCCGGAAATTCGCCCAGAGGTCGGGATAGAAATTCCCCGCGCCGCCGCCGTAGAACCAGTCGAGCTCCGCCTGCGTCGCAAGAAAGACGCCCCGAAGAATCAGGTTCGAGGCCCGGTCGGGATGCGCCTGCGCATAAAGCAACGCCAGTGTCGCCCCCCAACTGCCGCCGAAAACCATCCACCTGTCGATGCCGAGCGTCCGGCGGATCTGCTCCATATCCGCGATTAGATGCCATGTCGTGTTGTCGGCGACGCTGGCATGCGGGCGCGACAGGCCGCAGCCGCGCTGATCGAACAGGATGACCCGGTAATGCTGCGGATCGAAGAATCGCCGCATCGTCGGCGAGCAGCCGCCGCCCGGTCCGCCGTGGCAGACGACGACTGGCTGGCCCTCGGGATGGCCGGATTGCTCGACATAAAGAATATGGCCATCGCCCACGTCGATCCGGCGCTGATCGAAAGGCTCGATCGGCGGATAAAGATGGGCGCCCGATGCGCGCTTTTGCCCTGCAGTTCTGTCCATATCCGGACTATATAGAGCAAAAGGCGCGCCCGCCATGGGCTGCCCTAAAATCAATGCGAGGAGAGCAATGGCAGATCCGGCAAACAGCATCGACCCGTCCGAAGTCGCCAAATTCGAAGCGATGGCCGCCGAATGGTGGGATCCGAACGGCAAGTTCAAACCGCTGCATATGCTCAACCCCTGCCGTCTCGACTACATCACCACCCAGATCGCCACCCAGTTCGGTCGTGACCTGAAAGCGCCGCGCCCGTTCGAGGGGCTGCGCCTGCTGGATATCGGCTGCGGCGGCGGGCTTCTGTCCGAACCGATGGCGCGGCTCGGGGCCGAGGTCGTGGGGGCGGATGCCGCCGAGCGAAATATCCCCGTGGCGCGGCTGCATGCCGAACAGTCGGGGCTCGAAATCGATTACCGCCATTGCGCGGCGGAAGATCTGGCCGCGAAGGGTGAGCAATTCGATGTCGTCCTCGCGATGGAGATCATCGAACACGTCGCCGATCCGCAGGGCTTCGTGAACACGATCCAGAGCCTGATGAGGCCGGGCGGGCTGATGATCTGCTCGACGCTGAACCGCAATCCGAAAAGCTACATGGTCGCGATCATCGGCGCCGAGCGGGTGATGCGCTGGCTGCCGGTGGGCACGCATGAATGGTCGAAATTCGTCACGCCCGACGAGCTTTACGAGCTGTCGCGCAACGCAGGGCTCGACCCGGTCGACCGCCGTGGGATGGTGTTCAACCCGCTGGCGTGGACATGGTCACTCTCGGAGCGCGATCTTTCGGTGAATTACGCCATCGCAGCGGTGAAGCGGTAAGGGGCGCTGCCCCTCTGCCTTCGGCATTCACCCCGGGATATTTCGGCCAACACGAAGAGAGGTGATTTTCGCCCCGGGTCAAATATCCCGGGGGTCTCTCTGAAAGAGATGGGGGCAGCGCCCCCTCTTACTTCTTCTTCGGACGGAAGGCTTTGATCCGGGCAGGATCGGTCTCGATATAGCCCGCGCCGATCAGGTCGAGGCAATAGGGCACGGCGGCGAAGACCGCATCGAGGCAGGTCGCGATGGCCGAGGGTTTTCCCGGCACCATGATGATCAGCGATTTTCCCGCGATCCCGGCCGACTGGCGCGACAGAATGGCGGTCGGCACTTCGAGCAGCGAGGCGCGGCGCATTTCTTCGCCGAAGCCCGCGAGTTCCTTCTCGATCACGTCGAAGCAGCCCTCGGGCGTCTCGTCGCGCGGCGCGGGACCGGTGCCGCCGGTGATCAGGATCAGATCTGCTTCCGCCTCGACCAGCTCGCGCAGCTTTGCCGCAACGCTCTCGCGCCCATCGGGGATGATGTGACGCTCGATCTCCAGCGGCGAGGTGATCACGCCGCGGAGGTAGTCCTCGCAGCCCGGACCGCCCTTGTCCTCGTATTCGCCCCGGGACGCGCGGTCGGAGACGGTGACGATGGCGGCCTTGGGCTGCGAAAAACTCATTTCTTCACTCGCGCGTTGCGGGTTGCGATCAGCTTCAGGCGCAGCGCGTTGAGCTGGATGAAGCCCGCCGCGTCTTTCTGATCGTAGGCACCTGCGTCTTCCTCGAAGGTCACATGGGCCTCGGAATAGAGCGAATAATCCGACCAGCGCGCCACGGTCCGGGCCGCGCCCTTGAAGAGCATCAGCTTCACCGTGCCGGTGACATAATCCTGCGTCTTGTCGATCAGCGCCTGCAGCGCCTCACGCTCGGGCGAGAACCAGAAGCCGTTATAGATCAGCTCGGCATAGCGCGGCATGATCGAATCCTTCAGGTGGCCTGCGCCGCTGTCGAGCGTGATCTGCTCGATGCCGCGGTGGGCCTCCAGCAGGATCGTGCCGCCGGGAGTCTCGTAGACGCCGCGCGACTTCATGCCGACGAAGCGGTTCTCGACGAAATCGAGACGGCCGATGCCGTGCTTTTTGCCGTATTCGTTCAGCTTGGTGAGGATCGTCGCGGGCGACATCGCCTCGCCGTTGATCGAGACCGCGTCACCCTTCTCGAAACCGATCTCGATATATTCGGGCTCGTTCGGAGCCTGCGTGATCGGATCGTCAGTGCGCTGGTAGACGTAATCGGGCGCCATATCTGCCGGGTCTTCCAGCACCTTGCCCTCGGACGAGGTGTGCAGCAGGTTCGCATCGACCGAGAAAGGCGCTTCGCCGCGCTTGTCCTTTGCGATCGGGATCTGGTTGGCCTCGGCGAATTCCAAGAGTTTGGTGCGCGAGGACAGATCCCATTCGCGCCACGGCGCGATCACCTTGATCGACGGGTCGAGCGCATAGGCCGACAGCTCGAAGCGGACCTGATCGTTGCCCTTGCCGGTCGCGCCATGCGCCACCGCATCGGCGCCGTGCTGATGCGCGATCTCGACGAGATGCTTGGAGATCAGCGGGCGCGCGATCGAGGTGCCCAGCAGATAGAGCCCCTCGTAGACCGCATTGGCGCGGAACATCGGGAAGACGAAATCGCGGACGAATTCCTCGCGCGCGTCTAGGATATGGATATTCTCGGGTTTGATGCCGAGCATCTCTGCCTTCTTGCGCGCCGGCTCGAGTTCCTCGCCTTGGCCGAGATCGGCGGTGTAGGTGATGACCTCGCAGCCGTATTCGGTCTGCAGCCATTTCAGGATGATCGAGGTATCGAGGCCGCCCGAATAGGCAAGCACGACTTTTTTGGGCGCGGACATACGGCATCTCCCGGTTTTCTTGTTCCGCGACGGAATAGAAGCTTTTTTTCCAATGAACAAGGGCCGCCCCGAAGGACGGCCCTTTCGCATTGGCTTTAAGCGAGATCAGCTCTCGGTGGACGGATCCACGAGCGGATCGGTGGTTTCCCCGGTCGCGGCGAGATCGCCTTCGACGGTGCCGTCCCCCGTCGTGCCGTCGCCGGTCGCCACATCGCCATCGGCGGGCGGCTCTGTCGTCGCGGTCTCCGGCGGGGGCAGGTCAAGCAGTTGGTGCAGATAGGCGAGCGCCTCGGGCGAAAGCTCGCGACCGTTCGAGGCGGCGAGAAGCGCATCGTTTTCGTTCGTGGCGGTGTTCGCGATCTCGGTTTCCAGATCGGTGACCTTCTGCTGCGCAGCGGCCAGATCGGCCTCATAGGTCGTCGCTGCCGCCAGTTCTTCCTCCAGCGGCGCGAGCTGCGCATCATAGCCCTCCGCCTCGGGGTTAAGCTCATCGATCGCTGCCTGGATATCCTCCACGCTGCGGACATCCTGCGACTCAAGTGCCGCCAGCGCATCCTGCGCGTCGGTCAGGTTCTGCTCGGCCTCGGCCGCAGACAGAACCGTGTCGCGATAGGCTGCAATCCGACCCACCTGGCTGTTCGGCGAGGCGTTGGCGAGCGCTGTCGCGCTGGCATGGGCGGCATTCAGGCCTTTCAGTTCGGAGGCCAGCGCGCCGTGATTGCGCAGCTCATCCTCGCTCAGACTCGGCTTGCCGTTCGGACGCGGCGACTCGTTGACCGCGTATTCGGTCGGGGTGGTCGAGCGTTTCTTCGTCGCGGTCGTACCGCGCGACGCCGTCTTCACGGTGGAGCGGCTGGTGTGTTGCGACTTGTTGTTAAGTTTGCCGGAGAAGAGATCGTCGAGGAATTTCGCCGGGCCGCCGCCATGCGTGGCAGCTTTGCCGGAATTGCCCGGGCTCGTGGGACGCCCGACCGATGCGGATTTGCCCGCCGCGCCGGATTTGCCGCCCGCGTGGCCGTTGCCGCCCCCGTTGCCGCCGCCATGGCCACCGCCATTGCCGCCACCGTTCCCACCGCCATTGCCGTTCTTGGCAAACGCGGCATCCGCGCCGGTGAAATGGCTGGTCGCCACCGGGGCGACGACGAAGCTCGCCGCGACAAGAGCGATGATCGAAGTTTTTCTCAGGCGCATGCGGCCCTCCTCTTTTTTTTGCTCGCGACACGTTTTCAGCACGAATACCGTCGAAAGTGGGCAAAAAAGCGGCGGCCTTTGCAAAATGCGCAAAGCTTCGCCCAAAGCGCCCCCGGGTTGCGCGTAGTCCCGCCGAACGGCCTTCCCCCTTGCAAGAGCGGTGCAGCTTCGTCATGGCTTTCCTTATGAGTGAGTTCGCCCTTTCCGCCCAAGCCGCCACCCGCGCGCTGCGTGCGCTCTTCGAGCCGACGCCGCTGCAACTCAATGCGCATTTGTCGAAACGCTTCGAGGCGGAGGTCTGGCTCAAGCGCGAGGACCTGACGCCGGTGCGCTCCTACAAGATTCGCGGCGCCTTTACCGCCATGCGGAAATTGCGCGAACGCGACCCCTCGGCGGCGCATTTCGTCTGCGCGAGCGCCGGAAACCATGCGCAGGGCGTGGCCTTCGCCTGTCGGCATTTCGGGGTGAAAGGCACGATCTTCATGCCGGTCACGACGCCGCAGCAGAAGATCGACAAGACCAAGACCTTTGGTGGCGATGCGGTCGAGATCGTTCTGACCGGCGACTATTTCGACGACACGCTCGCCTCGGCGCAGGAATTTTGCCGCGACGCCGGAGCGCATTTCCTCGCCCCGTTCGACGATCCGGATGTGATCGAGGGACAGGCCTCGGTCGGGGTGGAGATCCTCGACCAACTGGGCGGCGCGCCGGATATGGTAATCCTGCCCGTGGGCGGCGGGGGCTTGGCCGCGGGCGTCACCGGCTATCTTCGCGCGACCGCCCCCGGGACGGAATTCCGCTTCGTCGAGCCCTTGGGCGGTGCGAGCCTGACCGCAGCGGTCAAGGCGCATGAGCCCGTGACGATTTCACAGGTGAACAGTTTTGTCGACGGTGCCGCAGTCGCCCGGATCGGCGCGCGTCCCTTTGCGGAGCTTGGCTGGGTCACGCCCGAGCAAGTCCATCTTGCGCCGGAGGATCGCATTTGCATCACGATGCTCGAGATGCTCAATGTCGAAGGCGTCGTATTGGAACCCGCCGGCGCGATGTCGGTCGATATTCTCCCGGAACTGGCCGATACGATCCGCGGCAAGCGCGTGGTCTGCGTGACCTCGGGCGGCAATTTTGATTTCGAGCGGCTGCCGGAAGTGCGCGAACGCGCCCAGCGCTATTCGGGCCTGAAGAAGTATTTCATCCTTCGCCTGCCGCAACGGCCCGGTGCCCTGAAGGATTTCCTTCAGATGCTTGGCCCCGACGACGACATCGCGCGCTTCGAATACCTGAAGAAGTCGGCGCGGAATTTCGGCTCGGTCCTGATCGGGATCGAGACCAAACGCGCCGAGAACTTCACAGAGCTCTTCGCTAAGCTCGACGCCGAGGGCTTCGTTTGGCGCGACATCACCGAAGACGAGACCTTGGCCGAGTTTCTTATTTAACGCCTCCTTTCCGATAGGCCGGCCATCATATGGGGGCGTTAGATTTTCGTTGTCCTTGCACTGCGCCGCATTGATGCGTCCGCAGTTCGATAGTTACGGCCCCGCTTCGGTAGCCGAACCAATTTTCGAACTCCGGCCGTAACCACGCTTGTGATCTTCCGTTCTGCGCAATGCAGCGCTTGGCGCGATCTACCTGGCACCTTACCTATGCGGCCGGGGTGAATTCCGATAGCCGCCCCATGAATTGCAGTTTGGACAAGCTGTAGGTCTCGCGGATCGCGCCCAGATCGACCTCCGCGGAGCGTCCGGCGGCCGCCATGCGCTCTCCTTTCTGACAGGCACCACCGAAATCGCGAAAGCCGAGATTCCAGGCAGAGCCTTTCAGGAAATGCAGATCTTCTTCGACCCGATCTGGGCGCCCGCCAAGCGCCATCACGACGGCCTCGACCTCGTCGAGAAATAGATCCACGACCTCGGAAAAGCCCTCTGCGCCTATTTCAGAGCGCAATTCCTGCACCCGTTCCCAATCAATCATCGCGCCCTCCAGGCCAATCGATCCGACACCACCCGACGCTGACCATAGGGCCGCACCCTTTCGATTTTCTTAACGCCTGAGCCGGCCGGTTTTCACCGAATCTTAGGGTCTCTGCGGTTTCATTGGATGCAGAGGTTTCGGATGATGCAGATGGCGCAAAGACACGAGGTTCCCGTTGGCGCGAGCCGACCACCCTTGGCGGGCACGGCGCGGCACGTTCTGGTCGTGGACGACAGCCGGATGCAGCGCCGCATTCTGTCGGCGCAATTGTCGCGCTCCGGCTATCAGGTGAGCGAGGCTGAAAGTGCGGAAGAGGCAATCGCGATCTGCGCCCAGTGCGAGCCGGATATCGTGATCTCGGACTGGATGATGTCGGGGATGAGCGGCCCCGAATTCTGCCGTATCTTCCGCAACTTGCCACGACGCAGCTACGGCTATTTCATCCTTCTGACCACCAAGGCCGAGAAGACGGACGTCACGCGCGGTTTGGAAAGCGGGGCCGACGATTTCCTCTCGAAACCAGTCAACGGAGAGGAGCTTCGCGCAAGGCTCAGCGCGGGAACCCGCATTCTCAAGATGCAAGAGGAACTGACCGAGAAGAACCGACTGCTACGCGCGGCGCAGGAGGTGATCGACCGCGACCTGCAGGAGGCACGCAAGCTACAGCAGAGCTTGGTGCGGGTACGTCACGCACAGTTCGAAGCGGCGGAGGTCTCGTTGCTCTTGCGACCGGCGGGCCATGTCGGCGGCGACCTCGTCGGGTACTTTCCGATCAACGAACGCCGGGTCGGCCTTTACGGCATCGACGTGTCGGGACATGGCATTACCTCGGCTCTGATGATGGCACGGATTGCGGGCTACTTCTCCGCCGCCGCCCCCAGCCAGAACCTCGCAATCTACCGTAACGAACAGGGTGAATTGCGCGGCCGACGCCCGGCGGACCTTGCGCGACATCTCAACGAGCTCGTGCTGAGCGAGATGAACACCGAAACATATTTCACGCTAATCTATGCCGATATCGACCTGCGCACCGGCAAGGCGGAACTGGTGCAGGCCGGGCACCCCTATCCGGTCCTGCAACGGCGCAATGGTACGGTGGAGTTTCTCGGCGAGGGGGGACTACCGATTGGTCTGATCGAAGGCGCCACCTACGAAACCTTCACCGTTCAACTGACCCCCGGAGACAGGCTGGTTCTGGTCTCGGACGGAATCACCGAAGCCTGTGACCGAGACGGCGAGATGATCGATCAGACCCGACTGGCCCGGATGCTCCGCAAGTTTTCCGGGATGGCGGGCCCAGCGCTGCTGGATGCGATATATCGCGAAACCGAGCAGTTCGCCGAGGGCGAAATCGCGGACGATGTCTCGGCGGGCGTTCTGGAATTTCACGGCCCCGGCAGCACCGCGCGACGATCGGTGCTCGTTTCGAACAATGGCGAATGTGACCCGATTGCAGAAACGACAGGAGGATGAACCACCGCCACTAAGCTCCCACCGAATGAAACGACCCCTGCTTTTCAGCGGCGAAGCACCCGCCGGAAAAACGCGCGCTCGCCTTCATTTGCAAGCAAACCGAGCGCCTCCTCGGGATCGGCCCAATGCGCCGTATGAAACGGCTCCGGCGGGAGGCCGCGCTTCAACACCGGGCGCGCCAGCCAGATCGAACACAGCTTCTCCGCCCAGAACTCGTATTCGGGCATGTAGGTGAAACGCCGATAGGCCCCAACGCGGCGCAACCCGGTGATCGCCCAACCGGTCTCTTCGAAGACCTCACGGTGCAGCGCTTCGATCGGCCCCTCGCCCGGATCGATCCCGCCGCCCGGCAATTGAAACTCCGGCACGGGATGGGACTGATGGGTCAGAAGCACCCTGCCGTCGCGGATCAGGATCGCGTAGGCACCGGGGCGCAAACGATACCGCTGACCGGATTTCACCCGCTCTCCGAACCTCGCGATCATGTGCTCTCCCTTGGGTCTGCGGTTGCCGCGCCTATATTGGGGCTGTATGGCAGGCTCCGCGCTGCCCGAAAACCCCTCTGAGCCTCTCAGGAGCACCATGTCCAAGTTATCCCAAATCGCATGGGACGATACAGTTCTGCCGTTTCAGCTCGACCGCTCTGACATCCGCGGCCGGGTTGCCCGCCTCGACGGCGTGCTAGACACCGTCCTGTCGCAACATGATTACCCCCGCGCGGTCGAAATGCTGGTGGCCGAAGCCGCCCTTCTGACCGCGCTGATCGGCCAGACCGTCAAACTGCGCTGGAAGCTGTCGCTGCAAATCCGCGGCAACGGCCCGATCCGCATCATCGCCACCGACTACTACGCCCCCGAGAAGGAGGGCGCGCCCGCCCGCATCCGCGCATGGGCGAGCTTCGATGACGAGAAGCTCGATCCCAAAGCCGACCCGTTCGAACAGATCGGGCAGGGCTATTTCGCGATCCTGATCGATCAGGGCAAAGGCACGACCCCCTATCAGGGTATCACGCCGCTGACCGAGGGCTCGCTGCGCGCCTGCGCCGAGGCGTATTTCGCGCAATCCGAGCAGCTGCCCACGCGGTTCTCGCTGTCCTTCGGGCGCTCGATCCTGCCCGGTCAGGGCGAAAGCTGGCGCGCGGGCGGCGTGATGCTGCAGCATATGCCCCCAGCCTCGCCCTTCGCCGCCCAGGAAGGCTCGGGCGATCAGGGCCTGCTGACCGCCGACGACATCCTCGATGGCGAGGAAGGCGAGAACTGGGCCCGCGCCAATATCCTGCTCGACACGGTCGAGGATATGGAGCTGATCGGCCCGACCGTGCAGCCGACCGAGTTGCTGGTGCGCCTGTTCCACGAAGAGCGGCCGCGCGTCTTTGATCCGCAGCGGGTGGAGTTCGGCTGCACCTGCTCGGCCGATCGCGTGCGTCAGTCGCTCTCGATCTACTCGGCGCGCGACATCGCGCATATGACCACCGATGAGGGTACGGTCACCGCGGACTGCCAGTTCTGCGGCGCGCATTACATTTTCGATCCGCTGACGCTTGGCTTCGAGGCGCAGAAGAACCCCGACGGGTCGCTGCGCGAAGCGGGAGGCGAGGGAACGAATGAGTGATCCGCTCGCCCCGGTTCTGGACGCCTTGGCGCGACCGGGGCGGCCCTCTTCGGATTACGATCTGAATCCGGAAGTGATCCTGCCCGAGGGACGCAAGCTGCGGCCCGCGGGCGTTCTCGTCGCCTTCGATACGTTCGGGCCGGAGCCGCGTCTGCATCTGACGAAGCGCAGCTCGCATCTGCGCCACCATCCCGGCCAGATCGCCTTTCCCGGAGGCAAGGTGGATCCCGATGACGAAGGCCCGGTCGGCGCGGCGCTGCGCGAGGCGCAGGAAGAGATCGGCCTGCCTCTTGACCATGTCGAGGTGCTGGGCACGTTCGCTCCCCATGAGACGGTGACGTCCTTTCTGGTGACGCCGGTGCTCGCGCGCATCCATGCCCCGTTCGAGGTCATCCCCGAAGCGGGCGAGGTGGCCGAGGCGTTCACCGTGCCGCTGTCGCATATCACGCCCGAGAATTTCCGCGTCGAGTCGCGCCGGTGGCGCGGCACACGGCGCAGCTATTTCGTGGCGCCTTACGGGCCCTATTACATCTGGGGCGCCACCGCGCGTATATTGCGCTCATTGGCGGACCGGATGGCGGGATGAGACTGACCGGAGACTGGATCGAGGCAGAGCCGACCCAACGCGTGCTGAAGATGCTCGAAGAGGGCGGGCATCAGGCGCTTCTGGTGGGCGGCTGCGTGCGCAACAGTGCCTTGGGCGCGCCGGTCAACGATATCGACATCGCCAGCGATGCGCGGCCCGAACGGGTGATCGAACTTGCGAAGGCGGCCGGGCTGAAGCCGGTGCCGACCGGGGTCGATCATGGCACGGTCACGGTGGTCGCCGACGGGCATCCGCATGAGGTCACCACCTTCCGCCGCGATGTGGAGACGCATGGGCGGCACGCCACGGTCGCGTTTTCCGACGACATCGCAGAGGACGCGGCGCGGCGCGATTTCACGATGAACGCGCTTTATGCGCGCTCAGACGGCACGGTTCTCGACCCGCTAGGCACGGGGCTGGAGGATCTGGCGGCGCGTCATGTGCGCTTCGTCGGCGAGGCCGAAGAACGCATCCGCGAGGATTACCTGCGTATCCTGCGCTTCTTCCGATTTACCGCGTGGTATGGGCACGATCTGGACCCTGACGGGCTGGCCGCCTGTGCCGCGAATACCGCTGGAATAGAGACGCTTTCGCGCGAACGCCTTGGCGGCGAGATGCTCAAATTGCTGGCCGCACCCGATCCCGTTCACGCTGTGGCGGCGATGGCGCAATGCGGGGTTCTCACGGCCGTGCTGCCCGGCGCGGACGCGACCGCGCTCGGGCCGCTCGTGCATCTCGAAGATCGCCCCGCAGATCCGATCCGCAGGCTGGCAGCGATTGGCGGCGAGGACGTGGCCGAGCGGCTGCGTCTGTCGAAGAAGGACACACGGCAGCTCGAGGCCCTGCGCGCCTCGCTGTCCGACAGCGACGACCCGGCTGTCCTCGGCTATCGGCTCGGCGCCGACACTGGGGCCGATGCGTTTTTGCTGCGCCATGCGCTGATGGGGCAGGAAATGCCGGAGGGCTGGCAAAAAAGGGTCTATTTCGGCGCGAAACAGCAATTTCCGGTGCAAGCGCGGGATCTGATGCCCCGCTATGAGGGCAAGGCTCTGGGCGATACGCTGAAGACGCTCGAGGCGCGCTGGATCGACTCCGGTTTCACGCTGACGCGCGTGGATTTGCTCGCCGCGCTTTGAACCGCGCCGCAATCGACTATATCGGGAGAGGAAAGAGAGACCCATGTTCGATCCCTTCTCCCCCGCCGAAGGCGCCCCGCCGCGCCAGCTTGGCGCCTTCTTCCGCTGGTGCCTCAAGGGCAGCTGGGGCGCGATTGCCGTGGCCAGCTTCGGCACGACCATCGCCGGCGTGATGGAAGTCGTCTCGGCCTGGCTTCTGGGACAGGTGATCGACGCTGCACTGAACAGCGAACGGGCCGCAGTGATCGGGGCAAATGTCGGGCTTCTCGTCCTGTTCGTCGCGTTCTTCCTGCTGATCCGCCCTCTGACCTTCGGCATCAGTTCTGCCACCAACAACCTGCTGATCAGCCCCAACGTGATGCCGCTCGTGCTTTCGCGGCTGCATCGCTGGACGATGGGCCAGTCGGTCACCTTCTTCGACAACGACTTCGCCGGCCGCATCGCGCAAAAGCAGATGCAGACCGCCCGCGCGGTAACCGACACGGTCACCGAGATCATCAACACCGGCCTCTTCGCGCTGGCCTCGATCGTCGGCTCGCTGATCGTTCTGGCCCAGATCGACCGCTGGGGGGCCGTGGGCCTCGTATTCTGGACCTTCGGGCTCTACCTGATCATCCGCCTCTTCCTGCCGCATATCCGCGGACGCTCGCGTGAGCGGGCGTCCGCCCGGGCGATGGTGACGGGACAGGTCGTCGACACGGTCACCAATATCAAGACGGTAAAGCTGTTTGCCCATGCCGAGCACGAGGATCGCGCGGCGCTAGAGGCAATGCAGAAGTTCCGCCAGAAGACCTATTCCTTCGGCATGGTTCAGAGCCTCTATCGCGTGGTGCAGATGGCCTATGCAGGGATCGTTCCGGTGATGCTGGTCGGCGGCGCGATCTGGCTCTGGTCGCAGGGCGAGGCGACTGCGGGGGCCATCGCGACCTCAGGCGCCATCGCGATCCGGCTGTCGCAGATGTCGGGCTGGGTGAGCCAGGCGTTGATGTCCGTCTGGACCCATATCGGCGAGGCCGAGGATGGGATGCGAACGCTTGCCCATATGCATGACCTGACCGACGCGCCCGATGCCCGGACGTTGCGCCATGTCGAAGGCGAGATCCAGTTCGACAATGTCGACTTCGCCTATGGCCGTCGCAGCGGAGGGATCGCGGATATCAACCTGACCATCGCGGATGGCGAGCGGATCGGGATCGTCGGGGCCTCGGGTGCAGGGAAATCGACGCTCGTTGCGTTGCTGCTAAGGCTCTATGACGCTGAAAAAGGGTCTATTCGGATCGACGGGCAAGATATTCGCGAGGTCACGCAGGAAAGCCTGCGCCGCAATATCGCGATGGTCACGCAGGAAACCGCGATGTTCAATCGCTCGGCGCGGGAGAACATCCTTTACGGCAAGCCCGACGCGACCGAGGAGGAGATGATCGCCGCCGCGAAACAGGCCGAGGCGGATCACTTCATCCGCGGCCTCGCCGATCACGAAGGCAATCGTGGCTACGACGCCAAGCTGGGCGAGCGTGGGGTGAAGCTGTCGGGCGGGCAGCGCCAGCGGATCGCCCTTGCGCGCGCCTTCCTGAAGAACGCGCCGATCCTTGTGCTGGACGAGGCGACCTCGGCACTCGACTCGGAAGTCGAGGCGCAAATCCAAACCGCCCTTCACCGGGTCATGGCGGGCAAAACTGTTCTGGCGATCGCGCACCGCCTCAGCACCATTGCCGAGATGGACCGGATCGTCGTGCTGGAGGAAGGGCGGATCGTCGAACAGGGCAGCCATGACGAATTGCTGGCGATGAACGGCCTCTACGCGCGCTACTGGGCGCGTCAGTCCGGGGGCTTCCTGACCTGCGACGACGCGGAGGATGCGGCGGAATAGGGTCTTTTCTGACCGACGCCACGCCGCTAGAGAATGCGCATGACCTATGAAATCGAGCGACTGTCCCTGCATGCCGACGGCGTGACCCATGGCCCCGAGGGGACCGTGCATGTCGCCATGGCGCTTCCCGGCGAAGTGGTCGAGGGCGAGGTGGTCGACGGCCGCATCGCTCAGCCGAAGATCGTGACGCCGTCGCCCGATCGCGTCAAAGCGCCTTGCCCGCATTACCGCTCCTGCGGGGCCTGCTCGATGCAGCACGCGTCGGAGGCGTTCACCGCAGAATGGAAAATGGACGTGGTACGTCAGGCGCTGACCGCGCGCGATCTGCCCGTGCCGGAGATGACCATCGCGACCTCGCCGCTGAATTCCCGCAGGCGGGCGACGCTGTCGGGGCGGCGCACCAAGAAAGGCACGCTGGTCGGCTTTCACGCCCGCGCCTCGGACACGGTCGTCGAGATTCCGAACTGCCTGATCCTGCGGCCCGAACTGCTGGCCGCGATACCGATGCTGCACGAGGCGACCGCGATCGCAGGCTCGCGCAAAGGCGAGATCGCTTTCACACTGACGCTTTCGGAGGCAGGTCTGGAACTCGCGGCACAGGGCGGTAAAGACCCTGATACGGCCCAATTCGAGGATTTGTCGGGGCTGGCGCATCGCCACGATCTCGCACGGCTCAGCTGGAACGGGCAGATCATCGCGGGGCGGCGACCGGCGATCCAGCAATTCGGCAAAGCCAAGGTCGTGCCGCCGCCGGGTGCTTTCCTGCAAGCCACCCATCACGGCGAAGCGGTGCTGACCGCCTTCGCCAAGGCGGCGATTGGCGATGCGAAAAAGGTGGCCGATCTCTTCGCGGGCTGCGGGACGTTCTCTCTGCCGCTGGCCGAGCTTGCCGAAGTGCATGCGGTCGAAGGAGTCGCAGCGATGACCGAAGCGCTCGATCAGGGCTGGCGTCAGTCGCAGGGCCTGCACCGGGTCTCCACCGAGGCGCGCGACCTGTTCCGCCGACCGCTTCTGCCGGACGAACTGGCGAAGTTCGACGCGGTGTTGATCGATCCGCCGCGGGCGGGCGCGCAGGCCCAGATCGCCGAAATCGCGACCTCGAAGCTCAAGCGCCTCGTCCATGTCTCCTGCAATCCTGTGACCTTCGCGCGCGACGCCGAGACGCTGATCGCGGCGGGCTTCACGCTCGATAAACTACTGGTCGTGGATCAGTTCCGGTTTTCCGCTCATGTGGAGCTCGCGGCGCTTTTCACCCGCTAGATGCGAGGCCGAAAATCGGTTAGAAATGTGGCAAAACAGCAGCTTTCGAATACAGGCCGAACATGAATCGTCGAACCCTCCTCTTGGGCGGATGCGCCCTCGCAACGCTGGCCGCCTGCGGCGATTCCAGCAAATTCAAATCCTATAACGGCCCCGCCGTGACCCAGATCCAGCTCTTCAAGTCGCAGCGGATGATGTACCTGCTGCATGGCGACAAGGTCCTGGAAAGCTACAAGGTCGGCCTTGGCGGTGATCCTGTCGGACCGAAGCAATTCGAGGGTGACGGCAAGACGCCGGAAGGGCTCTATTACATCAACCGGCGCAATCCGAATTCTGCCTATTACCTGTCGATCGGCATCAGCTATCCGAACCCGCAGCAGGTGGCCTTCGCGGAGTCGCAGGGCAAGAAGCCGGGTGGCGACATCTTCATCCATGGCCGCGACGGCAAGAACAAGGGCAAGGGCCGAGACTGGACGGCTGGCTGCATTGCGGTGAAGGACAAGGAAATCCGCGACATCTACGCGATGGTCCGCGACGGAACGCCGATCTTCATCTTCCCCTGATTGCCCCCCGAAAATTACAAAGGGCCCCGCACGGGGCCCTTTTTTGCTTGCGGCAAGTCTTCGGCTCAGTTGCCGGTGACCATCGTCCACCAGATCTTGCCGGAGGGCTCCTGATACCACGAGAAGCCCATCTGGGTCGCCGCCGGGTTCAGGATCACGTCGCGCGTATCCGCGACCTTCATCCAAGCTGCGAGGGTCTCCATCTCGGTTTCGTAGGTCTCGGAGATATTCTCGCCCAGCACCTGCCCCGGATAGCCAGCACGCTGCGCCCGGGTCAGCGGCGAGGAGCCGTCGGAACCCCAGTGCCACGGGCGGTTCTGCGCGGCCATGTCCTTGGAATGCGCGAGTGCCGCCGTCGTCAGTGCGTCATTCAGCACCAGCGGCGCGGCCCCGCGCGCCGAGCGCAGGCTGTTCACAGATTCCAGCACACGCTGCGGGATCACCGAGCGGTCACTCGCGGTGATGTTGTAGACTTTCGGCAGCGGCAGGCCGTCGGGGCCAAGCTTCGGCTGCGTGTCGGTCGGCTGGCAAGCTGCCAGAGCCACAGTCGCAGAGATCGCAAATACGGTAGCGCGCAACATCTTTGGTCAGTCCCTCGTTAAACCGTCAATCCGCATTACACGCTTGTACTCAGCCGCGCAAACCCCTCTGTCGATTTGCGGGCCGATCCCCGCCAGTTTGATTTGCCGCGGCCGTGCGATCACATTATATTTATCGCAATCGTCCCCGTCGCGAACCCGGAGCCTGAGATGTCCCACACGCGCAAGCCCTTCGACCGCCGCGCCTTTCTCGGCGCCGCCGCCTGCCTTGGTGCGGGGCTCGCGCTGCCCGCCGGGGCGCAGACGCCCGATGCCGGGCAGGAGCAGTTTGAGACCACGGCCTTCACCAACCAGCGGCGCAATATCTCGAGCTTCCAGAACCGCGACTGGCAGTCCTATTTCTCGAATTTGCGCAACGGCGCGATCCTCGTCGACACCCATTCGCGGGCGCTGCATTACTGGTCGGAGGATCGCTCGATCTACCGGCTCTACCCGACCTCGGTGCCGGTCTCCGAGGAACTCACCCGGCGCGGCCGCACCGAGGTGATCCGCAAGGTGAAGGGGCCGAGCTGGGCGCCGACGCCTTCGATGAAGAAGCGCAATCCGGAATGGCCCGATTACGTGCCACCGGGTCCGGACAACCCGCTGGGCACCCACGCGCTTTACCTATCGTGGCGCTATTACCGCATCCACGGCACCCATGACACGCGCAAGATCGGCCGTAAAAGCTCGAACGGCTGCATCGGGCTTTACAACGAACATATCCAGGAGCTGTTCGGCTTCGCGAAGATCGGAACGCAGGTGCTGCTGATCTGAGGCGCGCCGCTCGACCGACACGGAAAACCCCCGGCTCCGCGTAGGACCGGGGGCTTTTCAATCTGCGTAGTGGTCAGTCGTTTCCACCCGTGGCGTGGGCATGGTCGGACGCGCCGCCCGAGCCATCGCCCGAAGCATCGCCGGCTCCCGAACCGCCCGACAAGCCGTCGAGCTTGCCACGGGCGCTTTGCACCATGACGCCCAGCATCTCGTCTTCGCCGGGAGTGTCGACCGATTGCACGAGGTTTTCCTCGTGATTTTGGGAGTAAATCACGTCGTCTTCCGTCGCCCACGGATTTGCATGGCCGGCCCAGGACGCGCCAGCATGGAGAGCCGCCAGAGCGGCCAGTCCGATAGTCTTGATCATTCTCGTTCCTTTCTGCTCTGCGCGTCCCGATCGTTGCCGGTCCGCAGGATGCGCCTTCACGGCGATCCCTTTCCCCAACGTCAGGAACATATAGGAAGAGAGCCCCACTAATCTGTGAGACAGGTCGTCGCAGATTACGAAAGTCGTATCAGTCCAGCCAACCGGCGAGGTTTTCCTGCACGACGTCCATCAGCGCCTTGATGTGCAGATCGTCGTCGTTGAGGCAGGGGACATAGGTGAATTTCTCGCCGCCTGCATGCTCGAACGCCTCGCGAATTTCGCCGTTGATCTCCTCGAGCGTCTCGATGCAATCCGCGCTGAAGGCGGGCGAGATCACCGCGATATTCTTCTTCCCGGCCTTCGCCAGTTCCGCCACATGCTCGACGGTGTAGGGCTTGAGCCATTCCTCGGGACCGAAGACCGACTGGAAGGTGGTGTCGATTCCGTCCTTGTCCCAGCCGAGCCGTTCGCGCAGCAGGCGCGAGGTCTTTTGGCACTGACAGTGGTAGGGGTCGCCCTCCATCAGGTAGCGCTTGGGCATCCCGTGATAGGACGCGACCAGCACGTCGGGCTTTTCGTCCAGCGTCGCATAGACCCGCTCCACCGATTGCGCGAGAGCGTCGATGTAGGAGGGTCTGTCGAAATATTCAGGCGCGACGCGGGCGGCGGGCTGGCGCTTCTGTTTCATCAGCGCGCGGAAGAACTGGTCGTTCGCGGTGGCCGAGGTCGCACCCGCATATTGCGGATAAAGCGGCAGGAACAGGATCTTCTCGCAGCCTTGTTCGACCATCTTGTCGACCACCGACTGGGTCGAGGGGTTGCCGTAGCGCATGCAGTAATCGACGACGACTTCCTGCCCGTAGCGCGCCGAGACCGCATCGCGCAGCTTTGCGACCTGCTGCTTGGTAATCGTCATCAGCGGGCTTTCGTCGGCCTCATTGTTCCAGATCGTTTTGTAGTTCGCGCCGGAGGTGAAAGGCCGCCGCGACAGGATGATCAGCTGCAGCAGCGGCTGCCACTTCCATGCCGGATAATCGATCACACGCCGGTCCGAAAGGAACTCGTTCAGGTAGCGGCGCATCGACCAGTAATCGGTATTGTCCGGGGTTCCGAGGTTGGCGACGAGCAGACCGATCTTCGCTTCCTTGACGGGCGGATGATCGGCGGGGGCGTGGGCAAGGCGCGGATTTGCGGCGTTGGTCATCGTGTCACTGTCCTGTCGTCAATTATCGCGGAACTTCCACCCGACTTAACGGGTTTCCCGATCTGTGCCAATGCGGCCTATTCAACCGGGACAGGATCACTTACGGTCTTCACATGGCAATGGATGACATGACCGGGAAAAAACCGGCACCGCCCGCGCTCGACCCGTCACGGGACGCGCTGTTCCTCGATTTCGACGGATGTCTCGTGGATATCGCGCCGCGCCCGGACGCGGTGATCGTGCCGCGCGATCTGCCCGGCATCCTGACCGAGCTGTCAGAGGCGCTCGACGGCGCGCTCGCAGTCGTCTCGGGGCGGTCGCTGCACGAACTGGAACGGTTTCTCGAGGGGTTCGAAGGCCTGATGGTCGGATCGCACGGCTCGGAGGCGCGCGGGATGGAGCCGCCGATGGCCGAGGCGCCGCAGCACCTGGGCGCGGTGAAAGAGGATCTGGCGAGCTTCGCGCAGGAGCATGATCTCATATTCGAGGACAAGAGCCACGGCGCCGCGATCCATTTCCGCTCCAACCCCGCCAAGCAGGGTCAGGTCGAAGCCTTCACCGAGGCGCTGACCGAGCGCTATGACGGCTTCATGATCCAGCCCGCGAAGATGGCCGTCGAAATCCGCCCCCAGGGGTTCTCGAAGGACGGCGCCTTGGCGATCCTGTCCGACCTCGTGCAGTTCGACGGGCGCAAGCCGGTCTATGCGGGCGACGACACGACGGATGAGCCCGCGCTGGCCTGGGCCGAGGAACATGGCGGCTTCGGAATCAAGGTCGGCGACGGAGAGAGCGTCGCACGCTATCACCTCGCCGCACCGACGAATGTGCGCGACTGGCTGGCCGCCGCGTTGCGCGTTGAATGAGGAACGTCACATGGGTCGCCTGATCTGCATCTCGAACCGTATTCCGACCGGGGCCAATCCTTCGGGCGGGCTGGTCGTGGCGCTTGGCGATGTGCTGGAGGAGACCGGCGGCATCTGGATCGGCACCTCCGGCGAAATCGCGGAGAAGCCCGCCGCGAAGCTGCGCGAGATCGAGGGCGGGCCGTTCAGGCGCTACTGCTTCGATCTGACCCAGGAAGAGCAGGACAACTATTACGCGGGCTATTCCAATTCGGTCCTTTGGCCGCTGTTCCACGGGCGCGCCGATCTGATGGATATCCACCACCTCTATCTGGGCGTCTACAAGCAGGTGAATCGGCGGATCGCGAAGCTTGTGGCGCCGTTTCTCAAGCCCGACGACAGGATCTGGGTGCAGGATTACCACCTGCTGCCGCTGGCCTACGAGCTGCGCCTGATGGGCGCGACCAACCCGATCGGTTTCTTCCTTCACACGCCCTTCCCCGGGCCGACCGCGATGCAGGCGCTGCCCAACGGGCGCGAAGTCTGCCAGTGGATCGCGAATTACGACCTCGTGGGGCTGCAGGCAGAGCGCGACGTGCGGGCCTGCCTCCACTCGATGATCGAGATCGCCGGGGCTTCCGATCTGGGCGCGGGCTATGTGCATCTCTCGCCGCGCCAATGTCGGATCGCCGCCTTCCCGATTTCGATTGATGCGCGGGAATTCCAGGACCTGGCAGAGGCCGAGTTCGAGAACCTCCCCGCCGGGATCGTGAAGGATCATCGCCGGCTGGTGATAGGCGTCGACCGGCTGGATTATTCCAAGGGCGTTCCGCACCGCTTCCGCGCCTTCGGCGAATTTCTGGAGCGGCACGAGGATTGGCATCGCCACGTCTCGCTGCTGCAGATCTCACCGCCGACCCGCGAGGGCGTGCAGGCCTATGACGATATCCGCGAAGAGACCGAGCATCTCTCGGGCCGCATCAACGGCCAATTCGCCGACATCCAGTGGGTCCCGATCCGCTTTATCAACCGGGCGGTGCCGCGCGAGGTTCTGGCGGGGCTCTATCGCGCCTCGCATGTCGCGCTGGTGACGCCGCTGATGGACGGGATGAACCTCGTCGCGAAGGAGTTCATCGCAGCACAGAACCCCGACGATCCCGGCGTGCTGATGCTGTCGCAATTTGCCGGCGCGGCCGAGCAGATGGACGCGGCGCTGATGGTGAACCCGCACGACCCGGAACAGGTCGCGACCTCGATGCTGACTGCGCTGATGATGTCGCGCGGCGAGCGGCGGGAACGCTACCGGTCGCTGATGGAAGGGCTGACCACTTATGACGTGCATTGGTGGTCGAAGTCCTTCCTCGACGCGCTAGGCTGAGCCGGGCTTGTCGCCGCTCGGCCGCTCGGTCGTGCCAAGCGCATCTGCGAGCCGATGCGCCGCCGACCCCGGACGCAACGGTTTTTGCTGATCGGGATGCGGCTTCCAGCCGGTGAGCCAGACCATGTCGAAGGTCGCGCGCACCCGGCCATCGGGCTCCTGATAGGTCTCGATATAAAGACGCAACGCCTCGGTCAGCACATCGCGGCGCAGGAAGCGGCGATCACGGGCGGCGAGCGCATTGGTCTCGCCCATCGCCCGCAGGTCCGAAAGAAGGCGTAGCGGCGTCTCGTAGGTTACCTTGCGCGTCACCGCATCTGCGACGGGCAGCGCCAACCCGGCCCGCTGGATCAGCGCGCCGAGATCACGGATTTCGCCCATCGGCACGATCCGCGGGCTCAAGCCTCCGGTGATCGTGGCTTCGGCCTGCGCCAGCGCAGCGCGCAGCTCGTTGAGCGTCTGACCGCCGAACATCACGCCGATGAACAGCCCGTCGGGTTTCAGCGCACGCGACGCCTGCACCAGCTGTCCGACCGGATCGTTCGCCCAATGCAGACACAGCGCGTGAACCACGAGATCATGCGCGCCTTCCTCGAGATCGAGCACATCCGTATCGGCCACCACCTTCGCGTCGGGAAGGATTTCGAGCCAAGGTTCGGGAAAAGCGGAGATCAGGGCCGGCTCCGTAAAGGTCCTGTTAACCTCTAGCAGTCTTTCCTCGAGCTCAGCCGCCGCGTCCTCGTGCAGGAACAGTTCGGGCGCGCGGGCGGCGCGTTTCCTGTGGCGCTCTAGCGCCTCGCGGTCGGTCAGAAGGGGCGGCGTATCCATGGCAGATACCCTTAACGAGGTTCGGGGCCGGATGCTAGCGGCGGGACGTCTGGGATTGCGCACCCTCTTCCCGCCGCGCTGCATCGCCTGCGGCGACGCGGTGGGCACCGATTTTGGCCTCTGCAGCGCCTGCTGGTCGGATGCCACTTTCGCGCGCGGCACGGTCTGCGACGCCTGCGGTACGCCCCTGCCCGGGGAAAGCGAGACCGCCATCCTTTGCGACGACTGCCTCACCCATACGCGCCCATGGGCGCAGGGCCGCACGGTGATGCACTACTCTGGCACCGGGCGCGATCTGGTACTGGCGCTGAAACATGGCGACCGGCTCGATCTGGTGCCGCCGCTGACCGACTGGATGGCACGCGCCGCCGCGCCGCTTCTGACACCCGACACGCTGATCGCGCCGATCCCGCTGCATCGGCTGCGACTGCTGCGACGACGCTACAACCAAGCGGCGGAACTCGCGCGCGCGCTGGCCCGGCGCACCGGGCACGCCTATTGCGCCGATCTCTTCACCCGCACCCGCGCCACCGCGAGCCAGAAAGGGAAAAGCCGCGAGGAGCGCCGCACCAATCTCGACGGTGCGATCACCGTCGCGCCGCGCCACGCCGCGCTGCTGCAGGGGCGCCCGCTTCTCATCGTCGATGACGTGATGACTTCGGGGGCCACGCTTTCCGCTGCAACGGAGGCGGCGCGAAATGCCGGGGCAGAGCGGATCTGCGCTGTGACACTGGCACGCGTTGCGAAGGCGCCCTAAATCCCTATAGTCTCGCAGACCAAAGGGAATACAGTATGAAACGCGTCGAAATCTACGTCACCAGCACCTGCCCCTTCTGCATCCGGGCCAAGCGCCTGTTGGACAAGAAGGGCATCTCCTACGAGGAAACCGATGTGGGCCGCGAGCCGCAACTGCGCGCCGCGATGACCCAACGTGCCAATGGCCGCCGGACCGTCCCGCAGATCTTCATCGGCGGCGAGCCGATCGGCGGCTGCGACGAGCTGCATGCGCTCGAGCATGCGGGTAAACTCGATCAGATGCTGGCGGGCTGACGATGAAGGCGGCGCTCGTTCAGCTTTCGGTCACGGATGATCCGGCACGGAACCTGCCGGTCACGATCGATTTCATCCGCGATGCCGCGTCGAAAGGCGCGCAACTGATCGCGACGCCCGAGTGCACCAACCTGATCTCGTCGGATCGCGCACATCAGAACGCGGTCCTGCAGCACGAGCATCACGATCCGACGCTGGAGGCGCTTTGCAACGAGGCAGAGCGCCTCGGCGTCTATATCCTGATCGGCTCGCTCTGCCTGAAATCCGGAGACGATGCGCGCTTCGCCAATCGCTCCTTCCTGATCGGGCGCAAGGGCAATATCAAAGCCCGCTACGACAAGATCCACATGTTCGACGTGGATGTGTCCGAGACCGAACGCTACCGCGAATCCGAAGCCTACCGGCCCGGGCGCGAGGCGGTTCTGGGCGCCACGAAATACGCCCAGCTGGGCCTGTCGGTCTGCTACGATCTGCGCTTCCCGCATCTCTACCGGACGCTGGCGCAGGCCGGGGCGCAGGTCTTGACGATCCCAGCGGCGTTCAACGACACGACCGGGGCCGCCCATTGGGAGGTTTTGGTACGTGCCCGCGCGATCGAGAACACATGCTTCGTGCTCGCGCCCGCGCAATGCGGCACCCATGCCGCGCATGGCGGTCGACCGCGCCGGACTTGGGGCCATTCGCTGGCGGTCGATCCGTGGGGCAAGGTGCTGGCCGATGGCGGCACCGAGCCCGGCGTGACGCTCGTTGATCTCGATCTCGACCAGGTGGACGCGGTGCGCTCGCGGCTGCGCTCCTTGTTCCATGACCGGAGCTTCGACGGACCGTGAGCACCTTGCCCGAAAACGATCCGCTCGCCGCGACGCTGTTCGCCGAGGTCTTCATGGCCGATCAACTGGCGCGCAACGTGGTGAGCCGCGCCCTGCCGAAGGGTATGGAAATCTCGCATTTCTCGGTGCTCAACCTGCTGGCCCATATCAACGAGGAACGCACGCCCGCCCAACTGGCCGAGGCGCTGCATGTCACCCGCGGTGCGATGACCAACACGCTCGCCAAGCTGGAATGGGCGGGCCATGTGCATATCCGGCCCGACTGGGACGATGCGCGGCGCAAATGGGTCTCGCTCTCGCCCTCGGGAAGGCGCGCGCGTGATGCCGCGCTGGCCTCGCTGATGCCGATCATCGGGGGGATCGTGCGCGACCTCGGTCCCGAAAAGGTCCGCGCCACCCTGCCGGTGCTCCGCGAATTGCGCGCCCGCCTCGGTCAGGCCTGAACGGATCGGGGGCTCTGCCCCTCTGGCCTGCGGCCATTCACCCCGGGATATTTCCGCCAAGCCGAAATCCGGATTTTCGCTCTTCTTCAAATACCCTAGGAGAGCGCGGTACGCTTGAGGTCGGAGTTCCCTTTTTCCCTTTTGATTGTCGTCCTCCGGCGACGGCGGCGGAGCCCCCTTTCAACGTTGCGAAAACGAAAAGACCCCGCCGTTTCGCACGGCGGGGCAAGGCGCGTGCCGAGGAGCGGTCCTCAAGCACCGGCGGTAACTTCTCATTCTTGGAAGAGGGCGGAGCCTCAGTTCATCTCGGCGCGGATCTGCTGGCGCAGCAGGTCGATCGGGACCTGTTTGCCGTCGCGCTTGAACGTCCAGTAGGTCCATCCGTTGCAGGAGGGCGCGCCTTCGAGATGGGCACCGACCTGATGGATCGAGCCTTTCACGTCGTCGCCGATCAGCGTGCCGTCGGCGCGGACCTTCGCCTTGTGGCGACCGTTGAGCGAGTAGAGCTCCTCGCCCGGGCGCAGCATCCCGCGTTCGACCAGCTGGCCGAAGGGCACCCGCGGCTCGGCGCGTTTCGATGTGGAAACCTCCAGAGCTTCCTTGTCGAACTTGCGGATCTTGGCGAGGCGCTTGAGCGCGACTTCGCGATAGGCTTCCTCGCGTTCGATACCGATGAAATCGCGGCCCAGCATCTTCGCCACGGCGCCGGTCGTGCCGGTGCCGAAGAACGGGTCGAGGATCACGTCGCCGGGGTTGGTGGTGCCGACGAGCACGCGGTGCAGCAGCGCCTCGGGCTTTTGGGTCGGGTGGGCTTTCTCGCCGTTCGAATCCTTCAGACGCTCGCCGCCATTGCAGATCGGGATCACCCAGTCGGAGCGCATCTGCACCCCTTCGTTGAGCGATTTCAGCGCTTCGTAATTGAAGGTGTATTTCGCGCCTTCGGATTTCGACGCCCAGATCAGCGTCTCATGCGCGTTCGTCAGGCGCTTGCCGCGGAAGTTCGGCATCGGGTTCGATTTGCGCCATACGACGTCGTTCAGAATCCAGAAGCCTTGGTTCTGCAGCTCTGCGCCCATGCGAAACACG
Organism: Thioclava sp. NG1; assembly: GCF_003122275.1. NCBI lineage: Bacteria > Pseudomonadati > Pseudomonadota > Alphaproteobacteria > Rhodobacterales > Paracoccaceae > Thioclava > Thioclava sp. NG1. Next base: position 249,878 of record NZ_QFBB01000004.1, read on the forward strand.
TTGTGATAGGAGCCGATCACCCACATCGCGCCGTTCGGCTTAAGGATGCGGCGTGCGGCCTTCAGCCATTCGCGGGTGAAGTTGTCGTAATGCGCGAAGGAGCCGAACTGGTCCCACGCGTCATCGACCGCGTCGACCTTGGAATTATCGGGGCGATGCAGGTCGCCACGCAACTGTAGGTTGTAGGGTGGATCGGCGAAGATCAGGTCTACACTGTCCTCGGGCAGCGAGTTCATCATCTCGATGCAATCGCCTGCGAGAATTTCGTTCAGGGGCAGTGCATTGCGCACCACCGGAGTCTTGGTCTTTGCCATTTTTAGCCTCTTAACTGCCCGCCTCAGGGCCCAATATCTGGGTGCCGGCTTTGTGCCGATCTATGGCTATAAAAATGAGTCAAAGCCGATTCATCGTCAATTTCTTTTTTGAATCAAGGGCTTATATAATTCGCTTGGCACAAGATATTGTGGACCGGCTTGAAGCTTCGTCTATGAACGGGGGTAACCCCTAAATCTAGAAGCGCCTGCAGATGATCCTTCGTGGCGTAGCCCGCATTTCTTTCCCAGCCGTAGCCAGGATACTGTTGCGCCAAATCCACCATGAGCAAATCGCGGGCCTCTTTCGCGAGGATCGAGGCCGCCGCGATCGACAGGCAGCGCGCGTCGCCCTTCACGATCGGCTCGCAGGAAAGTTGCAGATCGGACGGCACGCGGTTGCCATCGACGAGGACGTGATCGGCGATCCGGGCGAGGCCTGTGACCGCCCGGCACATCGCGAGATGCGAGGCGTGATAGATATTAAGCTCGTCGATCTCCTCGACGCTGGCATGGGCCACGCAGAACTCGGCGCAGTCCATGATCCGGGCCGCCAGATCGGCGCGGCGCTTCGCGCTGAGCTTCTTCGAATCGTTGAGCCCCTCGGGAATGCAGGCTGGATCGAGAATTACCGCGGCAGCGGTGACGGGCCCGCAAAGCGGTCCGCGGCCGACTTCGTCCACGCCCGCCACGACAATCAGGCCGCGCGCGAAGGCGGCTTCTTCGAAGGAAAAGTCAGGTGAGTCTGCCATGCATTGGGAATGCCCCGAACCGGCAGGTCTGTTCAATGAAAAAGCGGGGACCCGAAGGCCCCCGCACTGCTCGACGACGCTCTTCTTGGCGTCTGCCGCATGTCTTAACGCCGGCGGAGACGGATACCGCGATCCTCCAGGCAGTTGCTGCCGTAGACTTTCTCGACCCCGTGACGCCCGGTGCGCATCGTGAAGGCGCAGTTGGCGGGCAGCGTACGCTCGGTGCGGCGGTCGAGGCAGGAGGCGGAAACCACCTCGCCCCAGCCGCGGCGGGTCTTCACGCGCTGCACGCATTCCGCAGGCAGGTAGATGCGGTCTCGGTCATGGCGATAGCGGTCGTGGTCGTAGCGTTCCTGCGCGCGCTTGCGGCGGGCTTCGGCGGCGCGACGCTCGCGCTCGCGGCGTTCACGCTCCAGTCGGCGCTGCCGGTCCTGCCAGCTTTCATAGCGCGGCTGCGCCTTCTTCGCCTTGTGGTCGTTCTTGTTCATACCGTCGAGCAGCAACGCGGCGGCACCGACCCCAAGCAGGATGGTTAGCGCCTGACGGTCCTTCTTGCCCAGCGCGGCGGCGGGCGTGGCACTGATCGCGACGGAGCCCAGCGCGAGGGCGAGGGCGGTGATGGCGGCGGTGGCCTTGGTCTTGAGGCTCATGGCTTCGGTCCTTTCACTCGGCAGCCCGAAGGCCGCGTGACGTCGATGAACCGAGATTGGGCCGGGGGTCGAAAGTCAGGCAATAACGGCCCCCTGCTATCGGATAACAGACCGGCCAACCCCCTTTGGCTATTGAATAACACGGGCATTGCGCGCAGCGTGTTCCACATGAAACATGCAGTCCTCATATTGGCGTTTCTCGCCTCTGCCTCGGCCGCGCAGGCCGAGTGCTATGCCGACTACAAGGCCAAGCGCGACAACCCGTTGCAGCTGCAATACGGGGTTGCGCAGGTCTCGGACTCGGCCTGTTCGAAAAAGGCGGCGGCGCGCGAATTGGCGCCGAAGCTGAAAGCCGATGGGTGGACCTTGCTGACGGTTCTCTCCACATTCGGCCCCGATGGCTTGGAGCAAAGGAAGGCCAGTGCCGGACAATATTTCCTCCGTTACTGACAGTCTGCGATTGGGCTCGCGCGCGGTCGTGGGCGGCATCGTGGCCGTGGTCGCGATTCTCGCGGTCGCTGCGGTGCTACTATTCGCGAACCTGCCGAATGCGGATGCGTTCAACGCGCGGGTCGAGCAGATCTTCGTGCAGAACGACAACCTGACCTCGCAGGCCGAAATCAAGCTGCTGGAGGTGCTCGCGCAATCAGGCACCGCGTTCTCCGACGTGCTGGCGAATTACCGCGTGATCATCTTCATCCTGCTGATCTTCGCCGCCGCGTTGCTGATCGCGACGATCGTCTTCTTGCTTCTGTTGATCGCGCTGAACAAGCGCATGACCGAGATCCGCCGCGCCGGGATCGAGGTGCAGAGCCTGCGCATCCTGCGCGGCGAAAACGCGGTCATGCTCAACGATATGGGCTTCACACTGACCCCGGCCGCGATCGAGACGCTGTCTGTTCTGGCCGAGGCGCGGATGGATGACGACATCCTCACCGGCGCGCAGATCGAGGCGATGATCTCGGGCCGCGACGAGGCCGATTGCGACGAGGCGGCGGGCGCCACGCGGATCAAACGGCTGCGCGACAGCCTCGGAAATCAGCTCGTCAGCGAGCTTCTGGTGCGCAACATTTCCCGCAAAGGCTATGCGCTTAGCGTGGCCAAGGATGCGATCCGAGTCGACTGATCCGGTTGCGCCACTGTCACATGGGCCCTATATCGCAGGGTCTGTTGACCTGCGGGGGAGCCATGTCCGATACGCCCTTCTACCTGATCGACGAGGCCCGACTGCGCGAGAATATGCGCAAGATCGAGCGTCTGCGCGAACGTTCCGGCGCGAAAGCCCTGCTGGCGCTGAAATGTTTCGCGACGTGGTCGGCCTTCGACATCATGAAGCCCTACATGGATGGCACGACCTCCAGCTCGCTGTTCGAGCTGCATCTGGGACGTGAGAAATTCGGCAAGGAAACCCATGCCTATTCGGTCGCCTGGGCCGATCACGAGATCGACGAGGCCATCGGGTATGCCGACAAGATCATCTTCAACTCGCTGAGCCAGCTGGATCGCTTTGGCGAGAAGGCGGCGCATATCGAGCGTGGCCTGCGCCTGAACCCGCGATTTTCGACCTCCGGTTTCGATCTGGCGGACCCGGCGCGGCCGTTCTCGCGCCTGGGCGAATGGGATGCCGAGCGGCTCGAGGCGGCGATGGATCGCATCTCGGGCGTGATGATCCACTACAATTGCGAGAACGCCGATTTCGCGCTGTTCGACCATCAGCTTTCGCGGATCGAAGCAGAGTTCGGCGATATTCTGAAGCGCCTGAAATGGGTCAGCCTTGGTGGCGGCATCCATTTCACCGGCGAAGATTACCCGCTCGACGATCTGGCCGACCGACTGAAGAAATTCTCCGAAGATTTCGACGTGCAGGTCTATCTCGAGCCTGGCGAGGCCTCCATCACGCAGAGTGCCTCGCTCGAAGTCACGGTGCTCGACATTCTCGACAACGGCAAGAAGATCGCCATCGTCGACAGCAGCATCGAGGCGCATATGCTCGACCTGCTGATCTATCGCGAGACCGCGAAGCTGCCGCAACAGGGCGAATACGAATACCAGATCGCGGGCAAAACCTGCCTCGCGGGCGACATCTTCGGAGAGGCGCGGTTCGACAAACCGCTCGAAATCGGCGACCGTATCTCGATTGCCGATGCCGCCGGTTACACGATGGTCAAGAAGAACTGGTTCAACGGCGTTGCGATGCCTGCTATCGCCATCCGCCGCGAAAATGGGAACATCGACCGGATTCGCGACTTCACCTATGAGGATTATCGCGCCTCATTGTCCTGAGGGCCCACAAGAGCCCCCTTCCCCTGTCCGCAAACAAAGGAGACAGCCGAAGTGAAAAAGAACGTGCTCATCATCGGAGCGGGCGGCGTCGCCCAGGTCGTGGCGCATAAATGCGCGCAGAACAACGACATCTTGGGCGATCTGCACATCGCCTCGCGCACCAAATCGAAATGCGATGCGATCATCGAAAGCGTGCATGAGAAAGGCGCGATGAAGGTCAAGGGCACGTTTGAGGCGCATGCGGTGGATGCGACCGATTCCGAGGCCGTCGCCGAGCTTATCCGCAAGACCGGGTCCCAGATCGTGATCAACGTCGGCACCGCCTTCGTGAACATGCACGTCCTCGATGGCTGCATCGCCACCGGCGCCGCCTATATCGACACCGCGATTCATGAAGAGCCCGACAAGATCTGCGAAACCCCGCCTTGGTATGCCAATTACGAATGGAAGAAGCGCGACCTGTGCGCCGAACATGGCGTGACTGCGATCCTCGGCGCGGGCTTCGATCCGGGCGTGGTGAACGCCTATGCGCGTTTCGCCATCGACCAGATGGACGAGGTGAGATCGATCGACATCGTCGACATCAACGCGGGCTCGCACGGCAAGTATTTCGCGACCAATTTCGATCCGGAGATCAACTTCCGCGAATTCACCGGGGTCGTCTATTACTGGGAAGACCAGCAGTGGAAAGAGACGAGCATGTTCGCCTCGGGCCACGAATGGGATCTGCCCGTCGTGGGCCCCTCGCAGGCCTACCAGTCGGGCCATGACGAGGTGCACTCGCTCGCCACCAACTATCCGCAAGCCGACGTTCGCTTCTGGATGGGCTTCGGCGATCACTACATCAACGTCTTCACCGTGCTGAAGAACCTCGGCCTGTTGTCGGAACAGCCGGTGAAAACCGCCGAGGGTCTGGAAGTCGTGCCGCTGAAAGTGGTGAAGGCCGTGCTGCCCGACCCGTCGAGCCTCGCGCCGAACTACACCGGCAAGACCTGCATCGGCGATCTGGTGAAAGGCACGAAGGACGGCAAGGACGTGGAGTATTTCGTCTATAACGTCGCCGATCACAAAGAAGCCTACGAAGAGGTCGGCTCGCAGGGCATCTCCTATACGGCAGGTGTGCCGCCGGTCGCCGCCGCAATCCTGATCGCGCAGGGCGACTGGGATGCGAAGACGATGAAGAACGTCGAAGAGATGGACCCCAAACCCTTCTTCACCGAGCTCGACCGCATGGGCCTTCCGACCCGCGTGATGGTCGGCGGCCTCAAGGGCGAGGACAAATCCTGGACCGAGGTTTGAGCGGTCGCACCAGAAACACGAAAGGCCCGCATAGCGCGGGCCTTTTTCATGTCTGATTGGCGATCCCGGCAGGATTCGAACCTGCAACCTGCCCCTTAGGAGGGGGCTGCTCTATCCAGTTGAGCCACGGGACCGCACAGCGCCTTTGATGCCGCCAAAGAGCTTGTGGCGCAAGTCCATCGCGGTGGTGCTGCGAAAAACCGCAGCCGCTATGCCGCGCATCTAGTGCGGTCGTGAATTCGGGAACTGGTTGGGAAGAAAGAAAAGGGAGCGCAAATTGGCCCACTGCGCCCCCTTTCGCGTCCCTCGCCCTGACGAATCCGACAGTGGCGCGGGTCTGTCCAGGTATCGAGCGGAGATTATCCGACCCTATAACCGTTAACGCTAACATACTGGTCATCATTCGCTTGCGCAAGGGAAATGTTTGGCGCTAACAAGAGGTGAACCTTGAGGAACTGCCCTTGTCCCGCCCCAGCGAAACCCGCCGCCCCTTGACCCTGCGCGATGTCTCCGAAGCCTCCGGCGTCTCCGAGATGACCGTGAGCCGCGTGCTGCGCAATCGCGGCGATGTCTCTGATGCGACACGCGAAAAGGTCCTGCAAGCCGCGAAGGCGCTTGGCTACGTGCCCAACAAGATCGCCGGCGCGCTCGCCTCGCAGCGGGTGAACCTCGTGGCCGTGATCATCCCGTCGCTGTCGAACCTCGTCTTCCCGAAAGTCCTGTCGAGCGTATCCGACGAGCTTGAGGATACCGGGCTGCAGCCGGTCGTGGGCGTGACGAATTACTCGCCCGAGAAGGAAGAGCAGGTTCTCTATGAGATGCTCTCGTGGCGCCCCTCGGGGGTGATCATCGCGGGGGTCGAACACACGCCCGCCTCTCGCGCGATGCTGCAGAACGCGGGCATTCCGGTGGTCGAGATCATGGATGTCGATGGTGAGGGGATCGACTCGGTCGTCGGTATCTCGCATCGCCGCGCCGGGCTGCACATGGCCGAGGCAATCATCGCCGCGGGCTATCGCAAGATCGGGTTCCTCGGGACGAAAATGCCCGAGGATCACCGGGCGCGCAAACGGCTCGAAGGGTTCAAGGAAGGGCTCGCCAAGGCGGGGATCGAACTGGCCGATACCGAGTTCTACGGCGGGGGATCGGCACTCGCGAAAGGGCGCGAGATGACGGAGACGATGCTCAAGCGCTCGCCCGATCTCGATTTCCTTTATTACTCGAACGACATGATCGGCGCAGGCGGTCTGCTTTGGTGCCTCGACAATGGGATCGACGTGCCCGGCAAGATGGGTCTCGCGGGGTTCAACGGGCTCGAACTGCTCGACGGTCTGTCGGTGCGGCTCGCCACGATGAATGCCTGCCGGGCCGAGATCGGGCGCAAGGCGGCGCAGATCATTTCGGGTCGCTCGCAAAGCGGGATGATCGGCGGCGAGGTGATCGAGCTGGAGCCGACCCTCGATCCCGGCGACACGATCCGTAAAGTCTGATCAGTCGAGGCGGCAGCATCCGGTCAGCGCGCGACGACCTGCGGATGTCTTCAGGAAGAGATCGAGCCCGATCGCGTAAAGCGCATCGCTCATGCCATCGGAACACGTGCCGCCCTTGAACACCACGAAGCCCTCCGTGCCTTTTCCCGACAGTTTCATCCCCACCGTCTCGGCCTTTCCGTTTTGCGGAGCCCCTGACCATTCGACATCGAGGTTTTGCGCAGCCTCCCCCGCCATCTCGAACCGAAAGAGCCCCGGCGCGTAGCGCAGCGACCAGAACGGCTCCGTCCCGGAACAGGCGAGCGGCACCTGTTCGGTCCACCACGGCGGCATCGGAACGTCCTTGAGAAATCGCGCCGCAGCCCACCCCGTGCGTCCATCGACATTCAACCTCAGCCATTTTTCGTCCGCGGATGCGCCCGTTATCTCGATGCCTGTCGCTCCGGGGGACAATGTGCCTAGGATGGGCGCCGATGCGGTCGGCTCCGCCCGGAGATTGAGAACATCGTCGGCAGCGACGCCGGTGACCGCCGCGTAGTGGGGAAAGTCCTCTGCCAGAACGGATCCGGCAGAACTCATCGCAAGGGCCAGACCGAGGCCAATCGTTCGGATGGTATTCGCGGCCATAACAGCGCTCCTTTTCGAAACGAGCCTGCCTGAAAAGGCACTAACGCCGCGCCCCCCAGCTGATCGAGGCGTATTGACGCGTGTAGAATTCGCCCAGAAGGCCGATCATCAGGATCGCTAGCCCGACATAGAGCGGATATTCCCAGTTCGAGAAATGCGGATTGTAATTGATGAAGGTGAAGCCGCGCGCTTGATCGATCGTGTGGAACAGCGGGTTCCAGTTGAACAGGATCAGCATCTTGTGCGGCAGATTGTTCGCGAGAAACATCTTACCCGAGGCGATCATGTTGGCACGGGTGTAGACCTGCTGGATCACGCCCACCACTTCGGGCGCCCAGGGCTTCGCCGCCAACAGCACAACCCCGACCGCGAGCCCCGTGAACCACGCCAGCAACACCATCCCGAAGGCACCGACCCAATCGTAGATCTCGATCGGCTTGAAGGCCGCATGGTAGATGTAGAGCACTGTCACCATCGACAGCACCTGGATGTAGAGCGCGCTCAGCGCCGCCGCGGAGATCGAGACCGCGGTGGTCATCGGCGCGTGTTTCATCATCGCCGAGGTCGGCCCCTCAGATCCGAAGACCGCGCCCAGGGTCTTGGTATGGGTCATGTAGAGGAAAATGCCGGTCATGATGTAGAGGAGGAAATCGCCGCGCACCGAGCTGGACCGCATCCCCAATATGCTGAACATGACGTAGAAAGAAATGACCAGCATCATCGTCTGGACCATGTTCAGCAGCAGGCCGATCAACGCATTGCCGTGGGTCTTGCGCAGATTGCGCACGGTCGCATGGTAGATCAACTCCAGCAGGCTGAAGGTCGTCCCGAGCTTGGTCGCTTTCGTCTCCGGTCTGAACATGTTCCTGCCGATTCGGGCGCGTTGCGGCCCAAGCTAGGTCGGATTGCTTGCTCAACCCTTGTCGCCGCATCATAAGGGGGGAGTTGGAGCATAGCAATTGGGCCTTAACAAGGCCGGGAGAGGCGTGACGATGGATTTCGAACATCTGATGCGAGTGATGCGGCGACTGGCGCTCGAGGCAGGCGACAAGATAATGGAGATCTACGACTCGCCGGATTTCGAGGTGAAGTCGAAGTCGGACAACTCGCCGGTGACCGAAGCCGACGAGGCCGCCGACGCGCTGATCTCCGCCGGGCTGCGCGCCGAATTTCCCGACGTGCCGCTCGTCACCGAGGAGCAGGCCGCGAGCCATTCGCAGGAGGTGTCGACCTTCCTCATCGTCGATCCGCTCGACGGCACGAAGGAATTTGTGAAGCGCCGCGGCGATTTCACCGTCAACATCGCCTATGTCGAGAATGGCAAGCCGGTGCGTGGCGTGGTCTATGCGCCCGCCAAGGGGCGGCTGTTCTACACACTGGCCGAGGGCCGCGCGGTCGAAGAAGACGGCCCCTTCGACAAGGAGCGCCCCGGCAAGCAGCAGCCGATCACGGTTTCGATGCCCGACAATCGCGGTCTGATGGTGGTTGCGTCGAAATCGCATCGCGATCAGGCGACCGACGAATACATCGGCAAATACGCGGTGAAGGATATGGCCTCGGCCGGGTCGTCGCTGAAATTCTGCCTTGTCGCGACGGGCGAGGCAGACCTCTATCCACGTCTGGGCCGCACGATGGAATGGGACACGGCGGCAGGTGACGCGGTTCTGCGCGGCGCAGGCGGCGAGATGATCCGCTTCGAAGATCATGCGCCCTTCACCTATGGCAAGCCTGGCTTCGAGAACCCGTTCTTCATCGCCTACGCTCCCGGCGTTCTGCTGGTGAAGTGATGTCTGTCCTCATCGTCATTCCGGCGCGCTACGCGTCGAGCCGTTATCCCGGCAAGCCGCTGGTCGAACTGACCGGCGCCACGGGCGAGAAAAAGACCCTGATCCAGCGCAGCTGGGAGGCGGCGACGCAGGTCGGCGGCGTCGACCGGGTCGTGGTGGCCACCGATGACGCCCGTATCAGCGACGCCTGCCAGGCCTTCGGCGCGGAGGTGGTGATGACCTCGGAGAGCTGCCGCAACGGGACCGAGCGCTGCGCCGAAGCTGCCGCAACTCTTGGCGGTGACTACGATATCGTGGTGAACCTGCAAGGCGACGCGCCGCTGACTCCCGCTTGGTTCATCGAAGACCTCGTGACGGGGTTGCGCGCCAATGACTGGGCCGAACTCGCGACCCCGGTGCTGCGCTGCGAGGGCGCAATGCTGAAAAGCCTGCTGGAAGATCGCCAGAACGGGCGGGTGGGCGGCACCACGGCGGTGTTCGGCGCAGGCAATCGCGGGCTCTATTTCTCGAAAGAGGTCATTCCATTCACCTCCGAGAGTTACGCGGACGAAGCCCCGACGCCGGTGTTCCACCATGTGGGCGTCTATGCTTACCGACCGGACACGCTGGCGGCCTATGCAGGCTGGCCGATCGGGCCTCTGGAGACTCTCGAAGGGCTGGAGCAATTGCGTTTCCTAGAGAACGGGCGTGCAGTGCTCTGCACAGAAGTCGAGGCGCGCGGACGGCAATTCTGGGAACTCAACAATCCATCAGACGTGGCCCGGATAGAATCCATGATGCAGCAGATGCAGCTCCCCTGACTGCGGCGATTTATCGCCGAACACGCGTAAACCGCGAATTTTCACGGCGTTGAACGAAACAATTTTCGCGTTTGCAGCATTTCTTCCTTTTGGAGTGCTCAACGCGAAAACCGGTCCCTTGTTGGATTGAGGCTTTGGGGACACAATAAACCAACTTCTGACGATTTGATCGTAGCAACCCTATAGGTGACGAATGAAAAGCAAGGTGACGAAGGCGATCTTCCCGGTGGCCGGCCTCGGAACCCGCTTCCTGCCCGCGACGAAGTCGATCCCGAAAGAGATCCTCACGCTGGTGGACCGCCCGCTTATCCAATATGCCATCGACGAGGCGCGCGCGGCCGGTATCGAGGAATTCATCTTCGTCACCTCGCGCGGCAAATCTGCGCTCGAGGATTACTTCGACAACGCCCCCGAGCTCGAAAGCGCGCTCTCGCAGAAGGGCAAGACCGAGATTCTCGACGAGTTGAAGAAGACCAACATGGATAGCGGCGCGATTGCCTATGTCCGCCAGAACCAGCCGCTGGGTCTGGGCCATGCGGTCTGGTGCGCGCGCCGTCTGGTGCATGACGAAGCCTTCGCCGTGATCCTGACCGACGACGTCATCGCCGCCGACAAGCCCTGTCTGCAGCAGATGATGGAAGCCTATAACGAGACCGGCGGGAACTATGTCGCGGCGATGGAAGTCCCCGCCGACAAGACCGCCTCCTACGGTGTTCTGGATGTGGGCCCGGGCGACGGTCCGCGCCTGCCCGTCAATGGCATGGTCGAGAAGCCCAAGCCCGAAGATGCGCCCTCGAACCTCGCGGTGATCGGTCGTTACATCCTGACCCCGCGGATCATGTGGAACCTCGATGCGCGCAAGGCGGGAGCCGGTGGAGAGATCCAGCTGACCGACGCCATCGCGCAGGAAATCCACGGCGGCAACTCGGTCTACGCCTATCGCTTCGACGGCCAACGTTACGATTGCGGATCGAAAGCGGGCTTCCTGCAGGCAACGGTGGCCTTCGGCCTCCAGCGCCCGGATCTGAAGGACGAGTTCGGCGAGTATCTCTCCGATCTCTCCGCGATGCGGCAGGCTGCCGAGTAAGCGATGAAGCATGTGTTGGTGACGGGCGGTGCGGGCTATATCGGCTCGCACGCCTGCAAGGCGCTGGCCGCGGCGGGCTACGTCCCGGTCTGTTTCGACAATTTCTCGACCGGCTGGAAAGAAGCGGTGAAATTCGGCCCCGTCGAGGAGGGCGAGCTGGCCGATCGTGCCCGGCTCGACGAGGTTTTCGCCAAGTATCAGCCCATCGCTGTAATGCATTTCGCGGCGCTCAGCCTCGTCGGCGACTCGATGAAAGATCCGGCGAAATATTGGCGCACCAACGTGAATTGCGCGCTGAACCTGATCGAGGCGGCCGTCGATGCAGACTGCCGCAACTTCGTCTTCTCCTCGACCTGTGCGACCTACGGCGATCAGGACGGGGTGGTGCTGGATGAGAACACAGAACAGCGCCCGATCAACGCCTATGGCGGATCGAAACGCGCCATCGAAGATATGCTGCGCGATTTCGGCGCGAGCCACGGGATGAACTCCGTGATCTTTCGCTATTTCAACGTGGCGGGCGCCGATCCCGACGCAGAAGTCGGCGAGCAGCACATCCCCGAGACGCATCTGATCCCGCTGATGCTCGACGCGATCGCGGGCAAACGCCCGGCGCTGACCGTGTTCGGCTCGGATTACGCGACGCGCGACGGCACCTGCATCCGCGATTACGTGCATGTCTCCGATCTGGTCGATGCGCATGTGCTGGGTCTGAAATGGCTCGAGGATGGCAAACCCTCGCGGGTCTTCTGCCTCGGCTCTGGCAACGGGTTCTCGGTGCGCGAAGTGATCGACGCCTCGCGCGCGGTAACCAATCGCGATGTTCCGATCGTCGAGGGGGACCGTCGACCGGGCGATGCGGCGTCGCTTGTGTCGGGCTCGAAACGGGCGACCGAGGAGCTCGGCTGGCAGCCGAAGCGGTCGGACCTGTCCACCATGATTTCCGATGCATGGCGTTGGCATCAGGCGAAAGAGTATGAATACTGACCCCGAGGCAGGGTCAGGAGTATGGATGCCATCGCGCCATGAGCTTTGGGAGAGCTACAGGCTGCGCCTCAAGCGCAAGCACTTCCTGTGGCGCGCCCTGCGCAAGCGGCATCAGCTCGACAGCGTCACCAACCGCACCGGCAAGATAAGGCCCTGTGCGATCCTCGCCTTCGCGGTCATGCGCAACGAGGCGCGGCGGCTGCCCTTTTTCCTCAAGCATTACCGCAAGCTGGGCGTCGATCACTTCCTGATCGTCGATAATGGCAGCACGGATGACACCGCCGCGCTGCTGGCGGAAGCGCGCGACGTCTCGCTGTGGCAGACGGCGGGCAGCTACCGGGCCTCGCGTTTCGGGCTCGATTGGGTGACATGGCTGATGCTGCGCTACGGGCACGATCGCTGGTGCCTGACCGTCGATGCGGATGAGCTGCTGATCTACCCTTATCACGACAGTCGCCCCCTGCCCGCGCTGACCGACTGGCTCGACCGGTCCGAGCAGCGCTGTTTCCCAGCGATGATGCTCGACCTCTACCCGAAGGGGCCGCTGGGCGCGCAGCGCTATGAGGCGGGGCAGGACCCGCGCAAGATCCTGAGGTGGTTCGATGCCGGGAATTACATGATGACCCGGCAGGACCGGACCGACGCGCTGTGGATTCAGGGCGGACCCCGGGCCCGGGCGTTTTTTGCCCACAACCCCCGGCAAGCGCCGACCCTGTCGAAAATCCCGTTGGTGCGGTGGCATCGCCGGTGGGCCTATCTGAACTCAACCCATGCGCTGCTGCCCCGCCACCTGAACCAGACTTACGACACGGAGGGCGGCGAGGCCATCTCGGGGCTGCTGCTGCACACGAAGTTTCTCGACGAGATCGTGGACAAGTCGAAGGAGGAGAAATCACGCGGCGAGCATTTCGGCCAGCCCGCGGAATTCGACCAGTATTACGACGCGCTGGCCGCCGATCCGGAACTCTGGACGCCGCATTCGACGCGGCTCGGCGACTGGCGACAACTGGAGGCTCAGGGGCTGATGTCGCGCGGCGGGTGGATGTAAATTTGTTGACTTGGGGGCAACAATACTGACGTGAGCGTGAAGCGCGGGCTTCTCAGTTGCAAGCAAACCGGGTAAGTATCGGAAGATATTGATAACCCGTTAAAAACTTGCTGATTTGAACCGGGCGACCTTTAACGATTTGAAAACTACGATACGAGCATCACGGGACCGAAGCGGCACGAAATGACCGCGACGTCGAAGAGGGACGGATATTGGGACTGAGAGAAATCGCCAGACTGCGCCGCAAGCGCAGAATTCGGCAGATTCGGGCTTTCCGGAAAAGCCGCGAACTCTCTCTCTATTCCGATCGCACCGGCGACATCCACCCCGAGGATATCCTCGTCTTCGTCACCGCCCGCAACGAACGCATCCGCCTGCCCTATTTCCTGCGCTATTACCGCGAGATGGGAGTCGGCCACTTCCTGTTTGTCGACAATGGCAGCGACGACGGCAGCGCCGAGTATCTCGCGCAGCAGGAGGATTGCTCGGTCTGGCGCACGGAGGCGTCTTACAAGGCGTCGAATTTCGGCGTCGACTGGATGAACTGGCTGCTGCGCAAATACGGCACCGGGCATTGGACGCTGACGCTCGATCCGGACGAGTTCTTCGTCTACCCGTTCTGCGACACGCGGCCCATTCAGGCGTTGACCGACTGGCTCGATACCTATGGCATCCGGTCTTTCCCGGCGATGCTGCTCGATATGTATCCGAAAGGACCGATCGACGCGCAGCCCTATCGCGAGGGGCAGAACCCGTTCGATCTGGCCTGCTGGTTCGATGCGGGCAATTACATGATCTCGCAGAACTCCGAGACCAATAATCTGTGGATCCAGGGCGGACCGCGGGCACGCATCTTTTTTCCCGACGCGCCGAAGAAGGCCCCCTCGCTCAACAAGATACCGCTCGTCAAATGGGAGCGCGGGAATGTCTATATCTCCTCGACCCATGCGCTGCTGCCGCGCGGCCTCAACCAGGTCTACGACACGATCGGCGGAGAGATGGTCTCGGGGTGCCTGCTGCACGCGAAGTTCCTCTCGCCGCTGACCGACAAGGTCGAGGAAGAGTTGGAGCGCAAACAGCATTACGCAGGCTCGCGCGAATATCACGCCTATGCCCGCACGATCTCAAAAGAGCCCGATTTGTGGTGCAAATGGTCGGAGAAATATATCAACTGGCGCCAGCTCGAAATCCTCGGGCTGATGTCGAAGGGCAATTGGGCGTGAGGAAACAGGTCTCGTGACGGTCGGATTCATCATGATGTGCCACACCGCGCTCGACCGGGCCGCGCAGGTCGCGCGGTTCTGGTCGGAGGGCGGATCGCCCGTGGTGATCCATGTCGATGCCCGCGTCACCGCGCATGACTATAACGGCTTCAAGAAGATGCTCGCCGATCTGGAGAATGTCTCTTTCTCGCGGCGCTACAAATGCGAGTGGGGCACGTGGTCGCTGGTCGCCGCCAGCCAAGCTGCGGCCGAACAGATGCTGGCACTGCATGCCGACGTGCGCCACGTCTATCTGGCGTCGGGCTCCTGCCTGCCGCTGCGCCCGCTGCACGAGCTGACCGACTATCTCGACGCGCGGCCCTATACCGATTTCATCGAGAGCGTGACCACGACGGAAGTCGGCTGGACGGTTGGCGGGATCGACATCGAACGCTTCACGCTGCGCTTCCCCTTCTCGTGGAAAAAACAGCGGCGGATGTTCGACCGCTATGTCGAGTTCCAGCGCCGCGTAGGCTTCAAGCGACGCATTCCCGACGGGCTGGTGCCGCACTTGGGCAGCCAGTGGTGGTGCCTGACGCGCCAGACCCTGTCGGCCATTCTGGAAGACCCGGATCGCGCGCTTTACGACCGCTACTTCAAGCGCGTCTGGATCCCCGATGAGAGCTATTTCCAGACCCTTGCAAGGCTCTATTCCACCTCGATCGAGAGCCGCTCGCTGACGCTGACCAAGTTCGATTTTCAGGGAAAGCCGCACATCTTCTACGACGATCACCTGCAGCTTCTGCGGCGGTCGGACTGTTTCGTAGCGCGGAAAATCTGGCCCAAGGCGGACAAGCTCTATCGGACCTTCCTCGACAAAAGCCCCGGGCGGTCCGTCATGGCAGAGCCGAACCCGGCCAAGATCGACCGGCTGTTTTCCAAATCGATCGAGCGGCGCACACGCGGGCGGCCCGGCCTTTATATGCAAAGCCGTTTTCCCAGGAAGGACCACGAGAACGGCAAGACCTCGGCACCCTATTCGATCTTCCACGGCTTCTCGGATCTCTTCGAGAATTTCGACGGCTGGCTCGCGAAATACGTGGGTGCCCGGGTTCACGGTCATCTCTTCGCCCCCGAACGCGCCGAGTTCGCGGGTGGCGAGCGGATGTTCAACGGTTGCCTGACCGACAACGCGGCGCTGCGCGATTACAACCCGCGTGCCTTCCTGACGAACTTGATCTGGAACTCGCGCGGGGAACGGCAATGCTACATGTTCTCGCCGCGCGACAATCAGGCGAATAACTGGTTCACCGCGACCGATCCGAATGCGCAAATCTCGGTCATCACCGGGGCCTGGGCCCTGCCGCTGTCGCGCCGCAACGAGAATTTCACGACGATCCGGCGCGAGGCCGCGATGCTGCAAAAGCGCGAGCTGGAGCATCTGGATATTCTCCGCTCGATGTATGTGAAGGCGCGAGTGCGGATCTGGACCGTCGCGGATTTCATCGAGAACCCGATGGAGCCCCTGCAGACCATCATCGACGAGATCAGCCCCCGCGCCACGCGCCGCCTGACCGAAGCGCCGCAGATGGTCGATCTGTCGGGGTTCAACCAATTCCTGCAAAATCTCAAGAACCAGGGGATGCAGCCACTCGTGATGGGGGATTTCCCGCTCGAGCAAAGCGGGCAGCGCGACGCCGTCCGCCGGGGCCGCCCCTATCTGGTGAAATAACCCATGCCCAAGTTTGAGAGTTTCGTCGTCTTCGCCGAGATGCGCACCGGCTCCAACCTCGTGGAAGCCGCGCTGAACGATCTGGACGGCGTGAGGTGCCATGGTGAGGCGTTCAACCCGGCGCTGATCGGGTACCCGAACCGCAAGGAGCTGGTGGGAGTCACCAAGGCGCAGCGCGACGACAATCCTCTGGTGCTGTGGAATGCGATCAAGTCTCAGGATGGGCTGAACGGCTGCCGCTATTTCCACGATCATGACCCGCGGATGCTGGCGGTCTTCGTGAGCGATCCGAAATGCGCGAAGATCGTGCTGACCCGTAACCCGATCGAAAGCTATGTCAGCCTGATGATCGCGCGCGCGACGGGCCAATGGAAGCTGGGCGATGCGAAACACCGCAAGGCCACGAAAGCGCGCTTCGATGCGGAGGAATTCGAGGCGCATCTTGAAGGGCTGCAGGATTTTCAGGTGACGTTACTGAACGCTCTGCAACGCTCGGGACAGACAGCCTTCTATATCGATTATGAAGATGCACAGTCCGTCGAAGTGCTTAACGGTCTGGCGAATTGGCTGGGCGTCTCGGGGCGGCTGAAACAGTTGCCCGAGAACCTCAAGGTGCAGAACCCGGAGCCGCTGGAGGCAAAGGTCGCAAATTTCCCGGGGATGGAGGCGTCGCTGGCGCGACTCGACCGATTCAACCTGTCGAAGACCCCGAATTTCGAGCCCCGGCGCGGTCCCGGCGTGCCCGGTTTCATCGCGAGCGAGGCGGGGCTGCTCTATATGCCGCTCCGGCCCGCGATGGATGCGCCGATCCGCGACTGGCTGGCCGCGACCGGAGATCTGGTCGAAGGGTTCAGCCAGAAAACCCTGCGCCAGTGGAAGCGTCGACATTCCGGCCATCGCAGCTTCACCGTGCTACGCCATCCCCTGATGCGCGCGCATCTGGCGTTCAACGCGGTGCTGAACTGGGACACTATGGACGAGACGCGCGCCGTTCTGCGCCAAAGCTACAAGCTGCCAATCCCGAAGGAAGGGCAGAGCATCGCGCAAGACGACTACGCCGAGGCGCTGATCGCTTTCTTGGGCTGGCTCAAATCTAATCTCGCGAACCAGACGAGCCTTCCGGTGAACACGCTCTGGGCCACGCAATCCGCGGCGCTTCAGGGCATCGGCCAGTTCGCGCTTCCCGACCTGCTGGTGCGCGAAGAACGGATGGCCGAGGACTTCGCCTATCTCGCCAGCATGGCCGGGGTGGAGGCGCCTTCGTTCGCGCCCGGAGAGACCGACACCGCGGCGATCAAGCTCGCTGATATCTGGACGCCCGATCTCGAGGCCGCCGCGCGCGAGACCTATACGCGCGACATGATGCAGTTCGGCTTCGGAAACTGGCGAGACTGATCTTGGGCCATGAAAAAAGCGCGCCGGGAGGACCGACGCGCTTTTTGATTTTCATTCGAGAGCGATTCAGGCCGCCTGACGGCTTTGCGCTTCCGTCAGCACTGCGTGCAGCGTAGAGGGATCGGTATTCGCCCGCAGCTTCTCGCAGGTTTCCGGATCGCGCATCGTGCGCGACACGAGGGCCAGCGCCTTGAGATGCTCGACGCCGGAATCCTTCGGCGCGAACAGCGCGAAAACCAGATCGACCGGCAGCCGGTCCACCGCGTCGAAATCGAGCGGCTTTTCCAGACGCAGGAAGACACCCACGACCTCGCTCAGCCCGTCGAGCCGCGCATGCGGAAGCGCAACACCATGGCCGACGCCGGTCGGTCCGAGGCTCTCACGCTCCTGCAGCGCATCGACGGTTTCCGAGGCGTCGATCTTGTAGCACGCCGCCGCGATGTCACCGAGATCTTGAAACAGGCGTTTCTTGCTCGTGACATTCGACAGCACTTTGACCGCGCCAGGCACGAGAAGTTTAGATAGGTCCATGAACTCGTCTACTCCGCGCCCGTTCCGGGCCGCTCATTTGCTGTTGCGCGGGTCGATCCAGCCGACATTGCCGTCTTCACGCCGATGAACGACGTTGACCCCGCCATGTTTCTCGTTGCGGAAGACGAGTAGCGACGCGTCGGACAGCTCCATCTGCATGACCGCTTCACCGACCGAGAGCGTGGGAACCTTGGTTTCCATCTCGGCTACGATCATCGGAGCGCCTTCGCGCGTCTCGCCGGTATCGTCATCCTCTTCCGAGGCGAGCACATATAGACCTGCAGCTTCGAATTCAACTGGTTCGGCACGGTCGCGGTGATGATCTTTCAATCTGCGTTTGTGGCGCCGCAGTTGCTTGTCCATCTTTTCGCGGGCCGCATCGAAGGCCGCGTAGATTTCGGTGGCATGCCCCTTGGCCGAGGCGGTCAGCCCGGTCGACAGGTGCACCGTCGCTTCGCAGATATATTCATGCGCATCGCGCGAGAAGGTGATCTGCGCGTCGGTGGGACGCTGCATGTATTTCTCGGCGACTTCGCCCAGCTCCGACTTGACGTGAGATTGCAGGGCCTCTCCGACATCGATTTGTTTGCCGGTGATTTGGTAACGCATGGATTTCCTCCTTCACGCATTGGGCCAGTGACCCCAGCCTTGGGGCTGAGGTGTTTCGGGCCGGTTAATCTCTTGAAAAGTCGCGTCGAGTCTGAATTCGCCCGGGCCCTCTTTCGGGGACCTTTCGCGCGCCGGACCCCTCTCGGGGGCCGCAAGCGCGCCCGGGGAGTGGGGGCGAACATCACGCATCTCCTATGTATTTGGGGATGGATCGCAGGGGGTGTCAACGGGTGACCCTCGCTGCGGTGCAAAACTGCCGAGGGTCGGAGTCGCTTGGGCGATCCGTAGAGCATGCTCAGAGGATGCGGAAATGCTGCCCGAGATAGACGCGGCGCACGTTTTCGTCCTGCACAACCTCTTCTGCGGTGCCCGACATCAGCACCGTCCCGTCATGCAGGATGTAGGCCCGATCCACGATCTCGAGCGTTTCGCGGACGTTGTGATCCGTGATCAAAACCCCGATACCGCGATCCTTGAGCTGACCGACGAGGGCGCGAATCTCCGACACCGCGATCGGATCGACGCCCGCGAAAGGCTCGTCGAGCAACAGATATTTCGGATCGGCGGCCAGACAGCGCGCGATTTCGCAGCGACGGCGTTCACCGCCCGACAGCGCCAGCGCGGGCGCGTGGCGCAGGTGGCCGATCGAGAAATCGCCCAGCAGCTCCTCCAGACGTTCCCGCCGCGTGTGCGGGTCCGGCACGGCGACCTCGAGAACCGCCATGATGTTCTCTTCGACCGAAAGCCCGCGGAAAATCGAGGCTTCCTGCGGCAGATAGCCGATCCCGAGCCGCGCGCGGCGATACATCGGCAGGCCCGTCACATCGCGTCCGTCGATGAGCACCTCGCCCGCATCGGGACGGATCAGCCCGGCGATATTGTAAAAACAGGTGGTTTTCCCGGAACCGTTGGGCCCCAAAAGCGCCACGACTTCGCCGCGCGACAGATCGAGCGAGACATCGCGAATCACGGGGCGGCGCTTGTAGCTCTTGCGCAGCCCGCGGATCTGCAAACCGCCGTGACCCGCGACCGGGGCCAACCCGGCGTCGCTCTTGGCGGCATCCTCGACCATCACTTGCTCCCGGCGGGCTTCAGAAGCGTGCGGACACGTCCATCCATCGTGCCCGTGCCGGTGCTCAGATCGACATTGAGCTTGTTGCCCGACATCACGTTGTTGCCTTGGGTCAGAAGAACCTTGCCCGTCATCACGACGGTGCCCGCCTTCACGTCGTACACGGCTTCCTCTGCCTCGGCGGCTTCGGTGGGCGAGACCAGCGTGACACCGCCGGTCGCATGCAGCTTCGTGATCTCGGAGCGTTTGTCGCTGGCGTAGAACACCTCAAGCTCGGCCGCTTTCATATGCATATCGCCTTGGGTGACTTCTACATTGCCGGAGAACACCGCCTGGCCGCTTTGCTGATCGACGTTGAGCGAGTCGGCCGTGACCTCGACCGGGGCGGTCTTGTCGGCGCGCAGCCCGCCGAAATCGACGCTTTGCGCCATCAAGAGAACCGGGAACGAAACCGCCATCGCACAGGCGGTGAAAAAACGCGCTCGAAACATCCACACCCTCATTGTTGCGGCTGATATACCAGCTTCACACCCTGTTTGAAAACAAGATCGTGACTGCTGCCATCCGCCGTCGGGACGATCTGCATATAGCCCGCATCGAGCGTTCCGAAAGGGGACGTCCCATGGATCGGGCCGGGCGAGGTCAGGATACTGCTATCGGTTTGCAACTCGACCTTGTCGGAGTTCACCCGGTAGCCGTCCGAGGTCTGCATCGCGACCTTGCCGGTCAGATCGATCCGGTTCGAATTGGGCTGGAATAGACCCTCATTCGCGCTCAGATCGGTCACATGGCCATCGGGTGCGGTCAGCTTCGCCGCGACCTGATCGGCACTCGCGCCCTGGTCCTGCGCGGGCTGCGTGCGCGCCATTGCTGCGGTCACCGAGAGCGTCGCGCCGGTATCGGTCACGCCGGAATATTCGGGCCGGGTGACCGCATTTTCGCGCGCGAGTTTCTCGACATCGACCTTGGCATAAGGGATCGCGGCGCTCGGATCGATCCGACGTGAAACGAGGAAGATCGTCGACAACAGCGCCAGCGCGAGCAGCGGCAGGACGATCTTCGCCCAGTTCACCAGTCGCGTATGGCTATTGTCGTACATCATCAGACGATCCCGGCCCTCAGGCAGTCGTGGATCTGCAAGAAGCCCACGGGTTTCTCATCTTCGACGACGAAAAGCGCGGTGATCTTGCGCTCGTTCATCTGCGCCACCGCAGCCTCGGCCAGTTGCTCCGGCGCGATGGTGCGCGGATTGGCGGTCATCACTTCCGAGACCTTATGCTCCAGCAGCCCCTGCATGTGACGCCGCAAATCGCCATCGGTGACGATCCCGGTCAGACGGCCCGCCTCATCGGTGACGCCGACGACACCGAAGCCCTTCTGGCTCATCATCAAGAGCGCATCGGGCATCGGCGTGTCTTCCGCGACAAGCGGCATATCGCGATGCATCAGGTCCGAGACTTTCGACAGGCGCGCGCCCAGCTTGCCGCCGGGATGGAACGTGCGGAAATGCTCGGCGGTGAATTCGCGGTGCTCCATCAGCGCGACGGCCAGCGCATCGCCCAGCGCGAGCGTCATCGTCGTCGAGGTCGTGGGCACCACGCCCGTCCCGCAGGCTTCCTCGGCCTTGGGCAGCACCAGCGCGAGATCCGATTGCCGCAACAGGGTCGAGTCCGGGCGGCTCGCCACTCCGATCAGCGGAATCCGGAAACGCCGGGTATGGGCGATCAGGTCGGCCAGCTCCGGCGTCTCGCCGGAATTGGACAGCACCAGCGCCAGATCGTGCCGGGTGACCATGCCCAGATCGCCGTGGCTCGCCTCTGCCGGATGGACGAAATGCGCGGGCGTCCCGGTCGAGGCCAGCGTCGCCGCGATCTTGCGCCCGATATGGCCCGATTTCCCCATGCCGGAAACGATCACGCGCCCCTCGGTCTCGAGGATCATCGCCACCGCGCGCGAAAACTCGCCATCGAGGCTCGCCGCCAAGGCTTCGAGCCCGGCGACCTCGATGCCGATCACGCGGCGGGCGATGTCGGAATAATCAGTGGTGGAAGATGTCATTGGGTTCATCCCAGCCCAGCAGATCGAGCTTCGCACGCGTCGGCAGGAAATCAAAACAGGCCTGCGCCAGCCCGATCCGGTTCTCGCGCTCCAGCCGCTTGACCAGTTCAGCCTTGATCTGGTGCAGGTAAAGCACGTCCGAAGCCGCATATTCCATTTGCGCGTCGGTCAGCTCCGCCGCGCCCCAGTCCGAGCTTTGCTGCTGCTTGGAAATGTCGACGCCGACAAGCTCCTGCACCAGCACCTTGAGCCCGTGGCGATCGGTGAAGGTCCGCACCATTTTCGAGGCGATCTTGGTGCAGAAGACCGGCTTCGTCTCAACCCCGAATGCGTTGTAGAGGGCCGCCACATCGAAGCGCGCGAAGTGGAACAGCTTCTCCACCGACGGATCGGCCAGCATGCGGCACAGGTTCGGCGCTTCGGTCTGACCTTGGGCGATCTTCACCAGATGCGCGTCGCCATCGCCCGCCGAAAGCTGCACGAGGCAGAGCCGGTCGCGGCGCGGGTCAAGGCCCATCGTTTCGGAGTCGATGGCCACGACGGGACCGAGATCGAGCCCGTCGGGAAGGTCGTTTTGATGCAGGTGGATTGCCACGGCGTGTCCTTCTTTAACGTCTTGCCGGGCATATAAGCCTTTTGCCGCGTTCTTGCCAACGCGAGATGGCGAAAGGCAGCCGAGGTATGGCGCTTGCTTCGCCGATCAGCTCTCGCGTGACGGCATGGCGCCGCTCGACTCGTCGGGGTCTTCCAGCGGCTTCCAGGTAATCACGCGGTAGATGTAGAGCAGGACGAGGATCACGATCACGCCGGTCGAGACCGGGTTCACCCAGCTTGCGACTTCGCTGTACTGCTTTCCGAGCAGATAGCCCGCAACGGTCAGCAATGCCGTCCAGAGCGCGCTGCCCACCGTGGTGTAGGCGAGGAACGGCAGGAAGGGCATCCGCGCCATGCCAGCCGGCACCGAGATCAGCGTACGCGCGCCGGGCAGCATCCGCCCGAAGAACACCGCTGCCCAGCCGTGCTTGTCGAACCATTTCTTGGTCCGGGTAATGTCGCGGGGGGTGATGCCGATCCAGCGACCGTGGCGGCTCGAGAGGTGACACAGACGCTTGATCCCGATCTTCAGACCAATCCAGTACCAGAGAAGCGCCCCGATGACCGAGCCGATCGTCCCCGCGACGATCAAACCGATCAGCGAGAATTTCCCTTGCGCCGCCATGTACCCCGCGAGCGGCATGATCAGCTCCGACGGGATCGGAGGAAACACGTTTTCCAGCAACATCAGCCCCGCGATGCCGAAATAGCCGAAGGACGCGATAACGCCGGTAATCCAGTTGAACATGTTGTCTCCTTTGGCGACGAAAACCGGAACGGCGCGTCTTGGTCGGGTGGGTTAAACTGAGGTATCTGTCCACTTCATTCAGCGGCCTCGTGCGGAGCCTTTGTTTGGCGCCCGTCGCCGCGTTGTTTCAGGCGTAGCTGCCCCAACTCGGCGCCGCGCCCCCGGCGTTTGCCGTCTTCGCCGGTCAGGTAGGCGCGGGCTTCCTGCTCCAGCATCTCCTCCAGCCGCGACGCCAGTTCCCGACGCTTGCGAAAACTGCGCAGCTGCTCGGTCGACAGGCTCTGCGGCAAGAAGCGTTGATGCTCCCCGGCGTTATAAACGTCGAGAGAGAGGCGTCCGGCGACGAGGATATTGTCGCGACTGCTTTCCGCCAGAACGGTGAATACCACGGTTTCCATCTCTTTCGCGTCGTCAGGCAGGCTGGAGAATTCCAGTGCGACATCCACGAGATCTGAAATCCGGCCCAGATCCCGGTACTCCGCAGTGTTCAACGGGCCCTTGATCGACTCGTCGGGTTGGGAATCCCCGAAAGGAGCGAAGCCGCCGGAGTCGCTGGCGATCGAGTGATAGGTTTTCCCGTCGACCACGAGATCGGCGAGAAGCGCTTTCACGAAGATTGGCTCGGCACCCATATTGCCAAGCATCAGATGCCCGCGTTCGTGGCCGCCCGCAACCCGGGTGAGCAGCAGTTTCGAGCGCCGTTCACGCCGAAAATTCTGCAGTAGAAGTTGCAGGTAGACCAGCCAGACGAACGCGGTGACGATCTGCACCGCGATGCTCACAACCTGATTATGGTCGACAAGCCACTCCATCTTCATCCTTCTGCATCGGCCGCACGTAGTGTTCTATCGGCAACGCGGCAGAGGGGCGTCCGGGTCCGGAAACCTGAAGAAATGAGGAGCGCAGGACCGGTTTTGCCTCGTCAGTCGGCAAGAACCAGCAGATCACGGCTCGCTACGCTGACCTCGGCTTCGGTGCCGACCTTGGGCGGCGGGTTGCCGGGGCGGTTGAACGTGTCGAGCGCGATGAGCTGCCCTTCCACTTCCATTTTCACCCGCAGGATCGAGCCGAGGAAATGCGTCTCGACGATCCGCCCGGTGAACACCGTGTCATTGCCCTCGCGGCGGCCCAAGGCCAGAACCTCGGGCCGTGCGGCCAGCGTCACCGGAGTCCCCTGCCCCATGGTGACCGGTTCGGAGAGGATCACCTCGGTATCGCCGACCCGCAATGCGCCCCGCGCGGGATCGGCCACCTCGGCCTCCAGCGCGTTCAGCGTGCCCACGAATTGCGCGACGAACCGGGTCTTCGGCTGATTGTAGATTTCGAAAGGCGCACCGATCTGCTCGGCGACGCCACCATTCATCACCACCACACGATCCGAGATCGACAGCGCCTCTTCCTGATCGTGGGTGACGAAGATCGTCGTGATGCCCAGACGTCGCTGAATGTCGCGGATTTCCTCACGCAGGCTCACGCGGATCTTGGCATCGAGCGCGGAGAGCGGCTCGTCCAGCAGCAGCACGCGCGGCTGAATCGCGAGCGCCCGTGCGAGCGCCACACGCTGCTGTTGTCCGCCCGACAGCTGGAACGGGTAGCGATTGCCCAGATCGGGCAGGCCGATCAGCGACAGCATCTCGGCGACACGTGCCTTGATCTCAGCGCGCGGACGTTTCGCCACGCGCAGCCCGAAGCCCACGTTCTGCGCGACTGTCAGGTTGGGAAACAGCGCGTAGGCCTGGAACACCATACCGATATTGCGCTGGTTCGCCCCCATATGCGTCACGTCCTGCCCGCCGATGCGGATCGCACCGCCCGAGGGGGACTCGAAGCCTGCCACCATCCGCAGCACCGTCGTCTTGCCGCAGCCCGACGGGCCAAGGAGCGAGATGAATTCGCCCTCTTCGATGGAGAGGTTGAAATCCTTCACCACGCGGTTCGCGCCGAAGGATTTTTCCAGATGTTCGATCTCGAGAGAGGCCATGGGTTACCGCTTTGCGTTCGTATGTTTGGAAAACCGGGTGACGAGTTGAATGAGCCCCATGCAGATCCAGGTGATCGAGAAGGCGATCACCGCAAGCGCGGCGGGCTCGTAAGCCTTGTTCGCGCCGGTCAGCTGCATGTAGGGGCCGAAGGCCGGCCGGTTGAGGAGCGAGGCGAGGACGAACTCGCCGATGACGATAGCGAAGGTGATGAAGGCGCCCGAGAGCACCGCGACCAGCACGTTCGGCAGGATGACGCGGGCAAGGATCGTGCTCCATCCCGCGCCGAGGCTTTGCGCCGCCTCGGTCAGCGTACCGACATCGATGGTGCGCAGGCCGGTATCGACGGCGCGATACATGTAGGGCAGCGAGAGCGTGGCATAGCCCAGCATCAGCAGGACATTGGTGCCCGTCGTCGTGCCGGTCAGCGGCAGGATCGACGACGTGTTATAGAGCCGGATATAGCCGAAAACGATCACGATCGGCGGGATCACCAGCGGCAGCAGCGTGATGAACTCAACCACCGGGCGCCAATGCGGCAGGCGCAACCGCACCCAATAGGCGGTCGGCACCACGATCAGCGCCCCCACGAGGATCGTGAAGATCGCCATCACGACGGAGTAGCTGAAGGTCTCGCGGAATTGCGGATCGGCCAGCACCGAGCGGTAAGCGTCGAGCGAATACACCCCGCGCCGCGCCCGCAGCGAGAATTCCAGCGTACCGAGCAGCGGCAGGGCGAAATAGAGCGCCCCGAACGCCAGCGCGAGCCATGACCAGAGTTTCTTGGATTTCATCGCATCCACCTTTCCGAGCGTACGCGCAGCCAGACATAGGCGAGGTTGGCTAGGCCGGTGATGACGATCATCCCGAAGGCCAGCGCGTAGCCCAGATGCGGGTCCTGCAGCACATCGCCACGGATTTGCGCGTAAAGCATGATCGGCACGATCGACATCGACGAACCGGTGAGCGCATAGGCCGTCGCCACCGCACCGAAGCTATTGGCGAACAGCAGCGCCAGCGTACCCAGCAGCGAGGGCCAGAGGATCGGCAGCGCGACGATGCGCCAATACTGGAAGCCGGTCGCGCCGAGGATGCTCGCCGCCTCTTTCCATTCGCGCTTCAGACCGTCCAGCGCAGGGGTGATGATCAACACCATCAGCGGGATTTGGAAGAACAGATAGGTGATCGTCAGACCGAAGAAGCTGAGCAGGTTGAAGCCGTGCGTGTAGATGTTGAAGCCGAACCACGACTTCAGCAGCACGGTCACGAGCCCCAGACGTCCCAGCGTCGCGAGAAAGGCGAAGGCCAGCGGCACGCCCGCGAAGTTCGAGGCCACGCCCGAGAAGGTCATCACCGGACCGCGCAGCCATTTCGGCAGGCCGCCCAGCGTGACGGCCGCAGCGAGCGCGAACCCGATCAGGCAGCCTACAAGCGCAGTGGCGAGGCTGATCCTGATAGAAATCCAATAGCTCGCGAGGATCGTCGGTTGAAACAGGTTCACGAGGTTCGACAGCGTGAAACCCCCGTCACTCGTCCGGAACGCGCCCACCACGATATACATCGTCGGGGCGATCAGGAACAAAAGCGCGAAGAGCGTGAAGGGAACCATCCCCACCCAAGTCAGCGGCAGCTTGCGGCTTTGCATCGGGCCTCGCCTTACAGAAATTCCAATAAAGTCGCCCCGCGCGATCAAGCGCGGGGCGTTTTCTTATGCCGGTTCGGTTACTGGACGTTCGCGCCGACGACGCTGTCCCAGCCGCCGGTCACGACTTCCTTGTTCGCAGCCTGCGCGTCGAGCGACGGGAAGATCGCCTTGGCATAGCCTTCCGCCGGAGGCATCGCGTCGAGCATCTTCTGCGGAACCTTGCCGTTGGCCGACAGGTCGTTGAAGCGGATCGGGTGGCAATAGCCTTCCAGCCAGCCGAGCTGACCTTCGTCCGAATAGAGGTATTCCATCCAGAGCTTGGCTGCGTTCGGGTGCGGCGCGTAGGCCGAGATCGCCTGAACGTAGACACCGGCGACCACGCCCGATTTCGGCACGACGACGTCGACCGGCGGGTTGCCGTTCAGCGTGTCGCGACCGGCCAGAGCGTTATAGTCCCACTCGATGACGATCGGGGTCGCGCCCTGTGCGAGCGTCCCGGTCTTGCCGATGACGGGCACGAAGTTGCCGTTCTTGTTCATCTCGGCGAAGTACTTCAGGCCAGCTTCACCCGAGGCTTTGCCCGGCTCGCCGCCTGCTGCGACGCCCGCGGCCAGAACGCCGAGGATCGCCTGGTTCGAGGCGCGCGGATCGCCCGCCAGAGCCACCGAGTTCGCGTATTCCGGCTTGAGCAGATCCGACCAGTCCTGCGGCACGTTGTCGACGATGTCCTTGTTCACCGCGAACGACAGCACACCGTAAT
Organism: Thioclava sp. NG1; assembly: GCF_003122275.1. Lineage (NCBI taxonomy): Bacteria > Pseudomonadati > Pseudomonadota > Alphaproteobacteria > Rhodobacterales > Paracoccaceae > Thioclava > Thioclava sp. NG1. Next base: position 277,324 of record NZ_QFBB01000004.1, read on the forward strand.
AATCACCGTACCAGTAGCCTTCGGAATCCTTGGCGCTGTCCGGGATCGTGTCCCAGGTCGAGACCTTGTAGGGCTGGATCAGACCTTCGTCCTTGGCCGCCGGGCCGAAGGAAAGACCGACGTCGATCACGTCGGGCGCCTGCGGACCCTTGTTGTCCTTGTTGGCGCGGATCGCCTCGAGTTCGTCGGCCGAGCCCGCATCGGGGTTCAGCTCGTTCACGGTGATCCCGGGGTACTTCTTCTTGAAGCCGTCGATCACGCCCGAGTAGTTGCACCACGAATGCGGCAGCGCGATCGTGGTCAGGCTGCCTTCTTCCTTAGCGGCGGCGTAGAGGTCATCCATGCTGTCGGCGAAGCTGGCGCCGGTGCTGGCAGCGAGGGCCATCGCGCTGGCTGCCGCAAGATAACGGAACTTGAAGGTCATATTCAGGTCTCTCCCCGTTGATGGAGGGCGGTGCCGCATCATGCGGTCCTGTCCCCCGAACTATGTCTTTCGACGATTGTGCCGTCCGGTTGGCTCCGGCATCGGCGACCCTTTATGCGGGTCTTGTAACAGAATTTTGGCAAGATTGATCATGCAGTCAATTTACTTATCAACACGAGCCACAGATGCGTGAGCCGCAGGCGCGTGCGACGACCTTCCGGCCCCCGCACGCAGATTTTATAGGCACGCCTCGTAGAGCGCGCGGGTATTGTCGACGGTCATCTCGACCGGATTGCCGCCACAGGACGGATCTTCCAGTGCCATCTCGACCAGCATGTCGAGATCCTCGCGCTTCACGCCCATCTCGGTCAGGTTAGCCGGGATGGACAGTTCGGTGCGCAGGCTTTCGATGCGGGCCTTGAAGCCGTCGAAGCCGCCCGGGATGCCAAGGTAAGCCGCCGCGCGGTTGATCCGCTCTTCGATGGCGGCGCGGTTGAAGTCGAGCACCATCGGCATCACGCAGGCATTGGTCGTGCCGTGATGGGTGCCGTAGACCGCGCCGACCGGATGGCTGAGCGAGTGGATCGCGCCGAGCCCCTTCTGGAAGGCCACCGCCCCCATCGCCGCCGCCGACATCATGTTGGCGCGCGCTTCCAGATCGTCCGGCGTCGTGAAGGCGCGCGGCAGGTTCTCGAAGACCAGCCGCATCCCTTCAAGCGCGATACCCTGGCTCATCGGGTGGTAATGAGGGCTGCAGAACGCCTCGAGACAATGCGCCAGCGCGTCCATCCCGGTGCCCGCCGTGATGAAGGGCGGCATGCCGACCGTCAGCTCCGGATCGCAGATCGTGATCGCGGGCATCAGCTTCGGGTGGAAGATGATCTTCTTCTTGTGAGTCTCGGAATTGGTCAGAACGCCCGCGCGCCCGACCTCCGAGCCGGTCCCGGCGGTCGTCGGTACCGCGATGATCGGCGCGATGGCGTCGCCATTGGCGCGCGTCCACCAGTCGCCGATATCTTCCAGATCCCAGACGCTGAGCGAGCTGTCCTGCCCCGCCATCAGCGCGATCATCTTGCCCAGGTCGAGCGCCGAGCCGCCGCCGAAGCAGATCACGCCGTCATGGCCGCCCGCTTTATAGACCTCGATCCCGGCGGCCATGTTGCCCTCGTTCGGGTTCGGATCGACCTCGGAGAAAACCGCGCGGCCCAGACCCGCGCCGTCCAGAACGTCGAGCGCCCCGGCGGTGATCGGCAGCGCCGCCAGCGCCTTGTCGGTCACCAGAAGCGGCTTGTTCATGCCCACGGATTTGCAGTGATCGGCCAGTTCCGAGATCCGGCCGGGGCCGAACTTGATCGTAGTCGGATAGGACCAGTTTGCGGTGGGGGCAGTCATTTCGTCACCTTCTTGAGATGGTAGGATTTCGGACGCGTCAGCGCGTGATAGCCCAGCACCGAGAGCGAGCCGCCACGGCCCGTTTCCTTGCAGCCGGTCCAGCACAGCGCCGGGTCGAGATAGTCGCAGCGGTTCATGAAGACGGTGCCGGTCTGCAGCCGCTTGCCCATCGCCTCGGCGCGGGCCGGATCGGCGGTCCAGATCGAGCAGGTCAGCCCGTAGTCGCAATCGTTCATCGCGGCGATGGCTTCCTCGTCATCCTTCACCGGCATGATGCCGACGACGGGACCGAAGCTTTCCTCGCGCATCACGCGCATCTCGTGGTTCACGTCGACGAGGATCTGCGGCGCGAGATAGGCGCCGCCATCGTCTGCCGGGAACAACGAAGGATCGAGCAGCGGCTTCGCGCCATCGGTGATCGCGTCCTCGATCTGGCCGCGCACCACTTCGGCGAAACGCTTGTTCGCCATCGGGCCGAGGGTCGTTTCCGGCTCGAACGGATTGCCCAGGGTCAGCTTGCTTGCCCAGGCTGCGGCCTTTTCGACGAAAGCGTCGTAGAGGCTCGCATGGACGTAGATTCGCTCGATCCCGCAGCAGCACTGGCCCGCGTTGAACAGCGCACCATCCATCAAACCGTCGACCGCCGCGTCCAGGTCGGCGTCTGCGGCGACGTAACCCGGATCCTTGCCGCCCAACTCGAGGCCCAACCCGGTAAAGGTGCCCGCCAGCGCGCGCTCCACCGCGCGACCGCCGCCGACCGAGCCGGTGAAGTTGACGAAATCGAACGCCTTCGCGCCCATCAACTCTTCCGACACCTCATGCGTGAGGTAGACATTCTGGAACACGTCCTGCGGCACGCCCGCCGCGTGGAAGGCTTCGGCGATGCGTTCGCCCACCAGCATCGTTTGCGTCGCGTGCTTCAACATCACCGTGTTGCCCGCGATCAGGGCCGGGACCAGCGAGTTGATCACCGTCATGTAGGGGTAGTTCCACGGCGCGATGATGAAGACGACGCCTACGGGTTCGCGCGCGATCTGGCGCAGGAAGCTGTCGCTCTGCTCGACCACCATCGGGGCCAGCGCCTCTTCGGCGATCGAGGCCATGTAGCCCGCGCGCTCGTTCATGCCGCCGAATTCGCCGCCATAGCGGGTCGGGCGGCCCATCTGCCACGCGAGCTCCTCGACTACGAGGTCTTTCATCTCGTTGAGCTTGGCGATGCCCGCCTCGACGAGCGCGATACGCTCGGACAGCGGGCGCTCGGCCCATGCCGGCTGCGCGGCGCGCAGGCCTGCGGCCAGCGCCTGCGCGTCGGAGGCGCTCAGCGCCTCGCGTTCGGCATAGACCTGCCCGTCGACGGGCGAGATACATTTCAGGGTCTTGGTCATCATGTCTCCTTGCGGGGTGTAGGGCCCCGCGGGTCTGTCAAAACTCAGGCGCGTTCGAAACCGCGCATCCGCTCCCAGTCGGTCACAACTCGGTTCTGTTCTTCGATTTCCCAGCGGGCGGCGCGCACGTAATGGGCCATCACGTCCTCGCCGAAGGCGGATTTGAGCATGTCCGAACCTTCCAGAGCGCCCAGCGCCTCGGTCAGCGATTTCGGCACCTCGGTCACTTCGCCCGCCTTGTAGATGTCGCCCGCGGCTTCCGGGCCCGGGTCCATCTGCTGCTCGATCCCGGCGAGCCCCGCCGCCAGAAGCGCGGCGCAGGCCAGATAGGGGTTCAGGTCGGCGCCGCCGATGCGACATTCGACGCGGATGGATTTCGTGTCCTCGCCGCAGATGCGGAAACCCGCGGTGCGGTTGTCCAAAGACCAAACCGCTTTCGTCGGCGCGAAAAGCCCCTCGCAGAAACGCTTGTAGCTGTTGGTGTAGGGCGCGAGGAAATAGGTGATGTCACGCGCATGGGCCATCTGCCCGCCGAGATAGTGGCGCATCAGCTCGGACATGCCATTGGGCGCGTCCTTGTCGAAGAAGGCAGGCTTGCCACCCTTCCAGAGCGACTGGTGCACGTGGCTCGAACTGCCCGCCTTGTCGGTGTGATATTTCGCCATGAACGTCGCCGACAGCCCGTGGGACTGGGCGACTTCCTTGGCGCATTGCTTGACCAGCACATGCATGTCGGCGGTCTGCAGACCGGCCGCATATTTCACGTTCAGCTCTTCCTGGCCGCGCTCGGCCTCGCCCTTGGAGCATTCGACCGGCACGCCCGCCGCATAAAGCGCGTTGCGCATCGCGCGCATCGCCGGTTCGGCGCGCGAATTGCCCATGATCGAGTAATCGACATTGTAGCGCGCGACCGGGGTCGGCTCCGGATAGCCCGCGTCGAAGAGCTGCGGATAGCTTTCCTCGAACAGGAAGAACTCCAGCTCGGTCGCCATCATCACGTCATAGCCCATGTCCTTCGCGCGCTTGAGCTGCGATTTCAGCATCTGGCGCGGCGCATGGGGGATCGGCTCGTGGCTGTGATGATCGAGCAGATCGCAGATCACCAGCGCCGTGCCCGGAACCCAAGGGATCAGCCGCAGCGTCTCCATGTCGGGCTTCATCACGTAATCGCCGTAGCCGCGTTCCCAGCTGGACGCGTCATAGCCCGGCACCGTGACCATCTCCATGTCGGTCGCCAGCAGGTAGTTGCAGCAATGGGTCTCTTCCCATGCGCTGTCGATGAAATGCGCCGCGTGGAACCGCTTGCCCTGAAGCCGTCCCTGCATATCCACAAGGGCTGCGATGACGGTATCGACCTCGCCAGCATTGACCGCCTTCTTGAGCGCGTCGAACGACATTTTTCGCGACATGAGTTCCTCCGGGATCAGGGTCACCGCGCGAGAGTGCCGCGCGGTGCAAAGCCCTACAAGAGGGCAAATAAGAGCGGGCAGGACGGGCTGCCCGCCGACGAGATCAACCGCAACGGTAGGGCGGGCCTGCCTTGCGCATCGTCTCGTTATACTTGCGGAAGATGTCGACGACTTTCGCCTTCAACTCGCTCTCGGCCGCGATCTCGTCCCAGAACTTGTGCGCCGCATCCTCGACCTTCTGCCATTCGGCATCCGGGATCGTGGTGAGCTGCATGTCCTCGCCATCGACGCGCAGCTTCGCCTCGCCCGACCAGTACCAGTACTGGCGGTGGTAGTGCGATTGATCGAAGCAGGTCTTCATCAGCGTCTTCAGACGATCCGGCACTTCGTTCCAACGATCCATGTTGGCGAAGAAGTGGCCGATCCACGCACCCGAGATGTTGTTGGTCAGGAAGTAGGGCGCGTTCTTGCCCCAGCCCGAGGTGTAATCCTCCGTGATGCCCGACCACGCGACGCCGTCAAGCTCGCCGGTCTGCAGCGCGACTTCCACGTCTTCCCACGGGATCGTCACCGGCACCACGCCGAATTGCGCGAGGAAGCGCCCGGCGGTCGGGAAGGTGAAGACCCGCTTGCCGTTCAGATCGTCGAGCGACTTCACCGGCTCTTTCATGGCGAAGTTGCACGGATCCCACGAGCCCGCCGAGATGTGCTTCACGCCCACGGCCGAATACTGCTCGTCCCAGATCTCGTTGAGACCCCATTCGTTGAACAGCGTCGGCACGTCGAGCGAGTAGCGCAGGCCGAAGGGGAAATAGCCGCCGAAGACGGTGACTTCGGTGGGCGAGGCCATCGAGTCGTCGTCGGATTGCACGGCGTCGATCGTGCCCGACTGCATCGCGCGGAACAGCTCGGAGGTCGGCACCAGCTGGTCGGCGTAGTAAAGTTCGATCTCCATCTCGCCATCGGCGATTTCGTTGAAGGTCTTGATGCAGTTATCCACGACCTGTTCAGCCAGCGCGGGGCCGGCATAGGTCTGCATCCGCCACTTGATCGGCGTGGTTTGCGCGACGGCCGGGGCCGCAAGGCCCGCCGCAGCCGCACCCACCGCACCGGTGGTGAGGAACTGTCTTCTTGTCGTCATCACTCTCTCCTTGTTGGTTGATCCCGGTTTTTCCGGGTTATGGTTATCTTCCAAGCACCGCATGCGGCAGCCAGAGCGCCAGCTGCGGAAAGATCATCACGAGGATCAGCGTCAGGACCATCACGCCCACGAAGGGGATCACGGAGGCGTAGATCACAGGCAACGTGAATTCCTTCGGCGCCATCGCCTTCATCAGGAACAGGTTATAGCCGAAGGGGGGCGTGAGATAGGCAACCTGACAGGTGATGGTATAAAGGACACCGTACCAGATCATGTCGAAGCCCAGATGCCGGGCGAGCGAGACATAGACCGGAGCCACGATCACCAGCATCGCCGTGTCGTCGAGGAACATCCCCATCACGAGGAAGCTCAGCTGCATCAGGATCAGGATCTGCCACGGGCCGAGACCGAGGCTGTCGGTGAAGAAATCCTCGATCGCGCGGCCCGCACCCAGACCGTCGAACACCGCCCCGAAGGAGAGCGCCGCGGTGATGATCAGCATGAACATCACGGTGATCTTGAGCGTGTTCTCGGTCGCGACCTGGAACACCTGCCAGGTGAAGCGCCGCTTGATCACCGCCGCGAAGACAGCGGCCAGCGCGCCGATCACCGAAGCTTCGGTCAGGCTCGCCCAGCCTTTGAGGAATGGCACCATCATCGCAATGAAGATGAACACCGGCATCAGACCCGCACGCAGCAGACGCAGTTTCTCGCGCATGGTGATCATCGCGCGCTCTTCCGCATCCATCGGCGGCGCGAGGTCGGGGTTCAGTTTGCAGCGGATCACGATATAGGCGACGAAAAGCGTGGCCATCAGAAGCCCCGGCACAGCGCCGGCCAGCCACAGTTCGGAGACCGGCTGGCGTGCGATCAGCGAGAACAGCACCAGCACGACCGAAGGCGGAATCAGGATGCCGAGGCTCGACCCCGCCTGAATCACGCCCGAGATCATCAGCTTGTCGTAGTTCCGGCGCAGCAGTTCCGGCAGCGCGATCGTCGCCCCGATCGCCATGCCCGCTACCGACAGCCCGTTCATCACCGAGATCATCACCATCAGCATGATTGTCCCGATGGCGAGGCCGCCCGGTAATGGCCCGAACCAGACGTGGAACATCCGATATAGGTCTTCGGCCAGACGGCTCTCGGACATCACATAGCCCATGTAGACGAACATCGGCAGCGTCAGCAGCGGCGTCCATTTCATCAGCTTCATGACCGAGCCGAAGCCCATCTGCGTGCCGCCCGGCCCCCAGAGCCAGAAGGCCGCGACGACCGCGACGAAGCCGATCGCGCCGAAGACGCGCTGGCCGGTCAGCATCATCAGCAGCATCGTCGAGAACATCAAAAGGGCGATGGTGTTGTGATCCATCAGATTTCCTCTCCGCGAATAGTCGCGACATCGCGGATCAGAAGCGCCACGGCCTGCAGGAACAGAAGCGCGAAGCCCGTCGTGATGATGACCTTGATCGGCCACAGCACCGGACGCCACGCGGTCGGATTTCGCTCGTTGTATTCGAAGGAATAGACCGTCGAGTCATAGGCCGAGTAGACCATGATCCCGAGATAGAAGAGCAGCGCGAAGACGGTGAAAGCATCCCACCACGCCTGCCCCTTCGCCGACCAGCGGGAATATAGCAGGTCCATCCGCACGTTGGTATCGCCCTGCAGCGTCCACGGCGCGCCCAGCATGTAATAGGCCACCAGCGTGAACTGGGCCATTTCCAGCGTCCAGAGTGCGGGGATCTGCACAATCTTCGTCACCGACGAGAACAGCATGATGCCCATGATGACGTAGAGCAGGTACATCGCCAGTTTGCCGAGCTTGCGATTGAACCCGTCGATCAGGCGGACATAGGCGACACTCCAGCGTGGCATCAGGCGGCCTCCCCGTTATTTGCGGTGATCCGTGACAGCGCGGCTTGCAGTACCGGCGCAAGCGTCGCGGCCATCGCCTCCTGCGCGGCGGGATCGGCGATCAGATCGTTGCGCAGTTCCAGCATGACATTCGGCAGCCCCATCGGCGTCGCTTGCAGCGCCAGCGTATGACAGACACCATCGGCGCCTGAGTAAGGTTCGTTAAGACGCGTATCGAGCTCGGTGACACGGCGGGCTTCCTCGAGAACCGCCTGCGCAAAGCTCGGATCGGCGTCGTGGATCACGCCGAACTCTACCGCGCGGGGCTGACCGAACCAGATCGGCGTGAAGGAATGCACTGTGACCAGTGCAGTGGCTTGCCCGCGCGCCAGCCGCTCGGCAACGAGACCGCCCAGAGCCGCGTGGAACGGAAGATAAAGCGCCTCGGTGCGGGCGCTGCGGTCGTCCGGTGTCAGCCCCGCATTGCCGGGGATCTCGTGGATCTCCGATTGCACGGGCATGGCTCCGGTATGATGCGGCGGGCGATTGAGATCGTAGATCAGCCGCGACTGGCAGGCCGCAACCAGCGGCGCCTCCAATTTCGCGGCCAGACCGCGCGCGAGGCCCAGCGCGCCGGGATCCCAGGCGATATGCGCGTCGCGTTGATCGGGGGTCAATCCCAGCTCGCCCCAAGGCGCGGGAAAGGCATTCGACGCATGTTCGCAGACCAGAACGATCTGGCCCGAACGCTCTGCGCCTTCGATGTCCACCGCTGCATGCGCGCTGTTCAAATTGGTCCCTTCCTGTTGCAAGGCGCGATTCTGCGTCGCGTCCTTAGCGTCAGGCTCGCCCCGGCACCTCGTGTCTGTCAAGAAAATTTCAGAGAAGAAAATTCTGTTACAATCATTTCTAACGTGATTCGCACGGGAGTGCCCGATTTGTCAGCAGCCACGCAAAGCATCGAAGACAGGCTCCGGTCGGGCATCGAAGAGATGACCCGGACCGAGAAGCAGCTCGCCGGACATATCCTGCGTCACTATCCGATGGCGCTTCTGGGATCTGTCGCGCAGCTGGCGCGCGCCGCCGAGGTCTCCTCTCCCACCGTCGTGAGACTTGCCCAGAAGATGGGCTATGGTGGCTATCCGGGACTGCAGCAGGCGGTGCGCGACGAGCTGGAGGCGCAGCTTGTCTCCCCGCTCGTCAAACATGACCGCTGGGCGGGGGATGCGCCCGATACCCATATGATCAACCGCTTCGCCGATACGGTTCTGGGCAACCTGCAGGCGACCCTGAAGCAGATCGACCATGCCGAGTTCGACGCCGCCGCCGCGATGATGGCCGATCCGAAGCGGCGCATTTTCGCGACCGGGGGCCGGATCACCGGCCCGATCGCAGCTTATTTCGTGGCACATATGAAGGTGATCCGGCCCGGGGTCGAGCTGCTCGAACCGCTATCGAACAGCTGGCCGCCCGCGCTTCTGGAGATGCAGAAGGGCGACGTGCTGCTGGTATTCGACATTCGCCGCTATGAATCGAGCGTGCTGCAACTGGTGGAGATGGCGGTCGAGCAGGGCGCGGAAGTCGTGCTGATCACCGATCCCTGGGTCTCGCCTGCCGCGACGCATGCGCGCTATCGGTTTTCGGCGCAGATCGAAGCGCCCTCGGCATGGGATTCGACGGTCGCGATTCAGGTTCTGGTCGAAACGTTCATGGCTGCGATCCAGTCGCTCACTTGGGAGGAAACCTCGGCCCGCATGGCTAGGCTCGAGGCGCTTTACGATCGCGCGCGCTTTTTCCGCAGGAAATAAGGCAAAGCGCGGGCCGCTGCACGAGGACTCGCCACCCGAAAACGAAAAAGTCGCGCAACCCAGATGAGTTGCGCGACTTTTTTAGTAGTGGTGCCCAGGAGAGGACTCGAACCTCCACGCCTTGCGGCACACGGACCTGAACCGTGCGCGTCTACCAATTCCGCCACCTGGGCAGGTGCCGTGGAGCGCGAGATACAGAGCGGCGCTGGGACTGTCAACGGGGATCGACACGAAAAATTCGCAAGCTTTCACTCTTCGGGTCTTTGGCCTTGTTCCCGCGGGGGCGAGGCGGTAATCAAAGGACGAAATTCTTGCAAGGAAAGGCCTCTGCCCATGTCCAAGCTGGTTACGATCTACGGCGGTTCGGGGTTCGTCGGGCGGTATATCGCGCGGCGCATGGCAAAGGACGGTTGGCGGATTCGCGTTGCGGTCCGGCGTCCGAACGAGGCGCTCTTCGTCAAACCCTACGGTGCGGTCGGGCAAGTCGAGCCGGTCTTCTGCAATATTCGCGACGATGCCAGCGTGCGCGCAGCGATGCAGGGCGCGGATGCGGTGATCAACTGCGTCGGCATCCTGGTGAACGAAGGCAAGAACAAGTTCGGGGCGGTGCAGGCCGAAGGCGCAGGCCGCGTGGCACGTATCGCCGCAGAGATGAACGTGCCGAAACTGGTGCAGATCTCGGCCATTGGCGCCGATCCGGACAGCCCCAGCGAATATGCCCGCACCAAGGCTGCGGGCGAGAAAGCGGTTCTGGAGGCCTATCCGCAGGCCGTGATCCTGCGTCCCTCGATCATTTTCGGCAACGAGGACGGTTTCTTCAACAAGTTCGCCTCGATGGCGCGATTCACCCCGATCCTTCCGATCACCGGTGGCAAGACCAAGTTCCAGCCGGTCTTCGTCGACGATGTCGCGAAGGTGGCGGTCATGGGCGCCGACGGGAAAGTCGCGCCCGGCATCTATGAACTCGGCGGGCCGGATGTAGAAACCTTCCACGACCTGATGAAGCAGATGCTGACAGTGATCCACCGTCGTCGGCTCGTGCTGTCGCTGCCGCGCTGGATCGCAAGCATCATGGGCGGCGTCTTCGATCTGGGCCAGGCCGTCACCGGCGGGCTGTTCACCAACCGCATCCTCACGCGCGATCAGGTGAAGAACCTGCAGGCTGACAATGTCGTGTCCGAGGGGGCGAAAGGCTTCTCCGATCTCGGAATCCATCCTATGGCAATGGAAGCCGTGATGCCCGGCTACCTGTGGCGCTTCCGTCCCGGTGGCCAGTATGACGACATCAAGGCTTCCGCGAAGAACCTTCGCAAGACCTGACCCACCTCCAAGCGTCGCGTGCGGCGCAGTTCTGACATAGGCGGTATTCTTGAGCTATCTGAACGATGTTCTGCTCGGTGTGATTGAAGGGATCACCGAGTTCCTCCCGATTTCGAGCACTGGCCACCTCATTCTCGCCGAACATTGGCTCGGTACGCGCTCGGATACCTACAATATCGTCATTCAGGCCGGGGCGATCCTCGCCGTCACGCTGATCTACTGGCGCCGCCTGATGGAACTGCTGTTCAACTGGCGCGATCCTGAAAACCGCGACTATTTGGCGAAGCTGACCGTTGCCTTCCTGATTACGGCCGTTCTGGGCCTGATCGTAAAGAAGATGGGCTTCGAGTTGCCGACGGCCATTCAGCCAGTCGCCTGGGCGCTGGTGATCGGCGGCTTCTGGATGCTCTTTGCCGAACGCGTCGCGGATCGTCAGCCCGATAGCAGCCACGTCTTCTGGCGTGTCGCGATCGCAGTCGGGATCGCGCAGATCGTGGCCGGGGTCTTTCCGGGCACCTCGCGTTCCGCCACGACGATCTTCGTAGCGATGCTTCTGGGCACCTCGAACCGCGCGGCCGCGACGGAATTCGCCTTCCTCGTCGGCATCCCCACCATGTATGCGGCGAGCGGTTACGAATTGCTCAAACAGTTCAAGGACGGTGCCGGCGGCAACGAGGACTGGACCGCGCTCAGCGTCGCCTTCATCGTCTCGACAATCACGGCCTTTGTCGCGGTGAAATGGCTCCTTGGCTACATTCAGGGGCACCGTTTCACCATCTTCGCGATCTACCGGATCATCTTCGGTGGGCTCTTGCTGAGCCTCGCGGCGGTCGGTGTGCTAGGCTAACGAAGCGCGAATCGCTTTTTGGCGGTGCGTCATCTTCAGGAAAATCAGGGAAAAGCCGCAATAACGTAAACTAAGCTGACCTAGTTTGAGTGATTTTGAGGGGCCTTCTCGCGCACCTCACACAAAAAACGCACATTTAGGTCAGCCTTGCTTACTTTTATTGCTGCGGCAAGCGGTGTAGTCATGCGCACCCACCGGTTTTCTAGGGAGGCGCCACAATGGCCAAGCAACCGATGCTCAAGTTCGTCAAGACGGCGAAAGAGATGCCTCAGAAGCGCGACGCGAACGTGCGCTCCCATGATTTCAACGAAATCTATCGCGAATACGCGGACGAGAAGGCTGCCGAGCAGGCGAGCCGCTGCAGCCAGTGCGGCGTGCCGTATTGCCACACGCATTGCCCGCTCCATAACAACATCCCCGACTGGCTGCGCCTGACCGCCGAAGGCCGTCTGCAGGAAGCCTACGAGATGTCGCAGGCGACCAATACCTTCCCGGAAATCTGCGGTCGCATCTGCCCGCAGGATCGTCTGTGCGAAGGCAACTGCGTGATCGAACAGTCGGGCCACGGCACCGTCACCATCGGCGCGGTCGAGAAATACATCACCGACACCGCTTTCGACATGGGCTGGGTGAAGCCGATCAAACCGGCGACCGAGCGTGCCGAAAGCGTCGGCATCATCGGCGCGGGTCCGGGCGGCCTGGCAGCGGCCGACATGCTGCGTCGCGCAGGCGTTCAGGTCACCGTCTATGACCGCTACGACCGCGCGGGCGGCCTGATGACTTACGGCATCCCCGGCTTCAAGCTCGAGAAAGACATCGTCATGCAGCGCGTGAAGCAGCTGGAAGATGGCGGCGTCGAATTCGTGCTGAACTGCAATGTCGGCACCGACATCTCCTTCGACGCGATCCGCGGAAAGCATGACGCGGTGTTGATCGCGACGGGCGTCTACAAGACGCGCGAACTGACCGACGAGGGTGCAGACGCCGCCGGCATCGTGCGCGCGATCGACTATCTCACCGCCTCGAACCGCAAGAGCTTCGGCGACGAGGTACCGGAATTCGAGGACGGCACGCTCAACGCCAAGGACAAGCGCGTCCTCGTCATCGGCGGCGGCGACACCGCGATGGACTGCGTGCGCACCGCGATCCGTCAGGGCGCCACTTCGGTGAAATGTCTCTATCGCCGCGACCGCGCCAACATGCCGGGCTCGCAGCGCGAAGTGCAGAATGCCGAGGAAGAAGGCGTGGAATTCGTCTGGCTCTCTGCACCGGCCGGCTTCTCGGGCAATCCCGTCACCAACTGCTCGGTGCAGCGGATGCGTCTGGGCGCTCCGGACAAGTCGGGTCGTCAGAGCCCCGAGAAGATCGAGGGCGGCATCTATGACGAAGAGGCCGACCTGGTGATCAAGGCGCTCGGTTTCGAGCCCGAAGACCTGCCCGGCGCGTGGGACGCCGACGATCTGGAGACAACCCGCTGGGGCACCGTGAAGGCCGAGTTCGGCACCCACGCGACCTCGATCCCCGGCGTCTACGCGGTCGGCGACATCGTGCGCGGTGCTAGCCTCGTTGTCTGGGCGATCCGCGACGGGCGCGAAGCGGCTGGCTCGATCCTGAGCTATCTCGAAAACGTGGCGGCGGTGGCAGCGGAGTGATCCGCGCCCTGTCGATCTGAAAAGGAATGCATCCGATGCGGTCGAATTTTCTCGGCATGGCGATCTGCGGGGGGCTCTTCAGCGCCCTGCCCGCCCATGCCGCAGACTTCAAGCCGCCGCAGGGCTGCGAGGTCTTCATGACCGTGCAGATGCATAACTGTCAGGTCGCCAATTACTATCGCTGCGCCGCCGATCCCGAGGGCGATCTCTGGACCGCGTTCGCGGATGGCGAAGGCATCTACTACCTGAGCCATATAGATTCCGAGACCCGCTGGCTCGAAAGCGTGTCTACCGATACCGGCGAGATCGAGATGTTCGATCCGGGCGCGTCGAAGGACGCCCCCTCGTTCTCGGCGCTCCTGTCGGATGGCAAGGACGATTACGATTTCGTCACGCGGTCGAATTATCGGGGCCTGCGCCGCTATGTCGGCAGCGATGCCCTCACCGGCAACTCGCTCAGCATCGACGATGTCCCGCTCGAGACAATCACCTTCGACCTGCGCGAAGACGACCAGAACGGCCAAACCGTCGCGACCCGCACCGGCACGCAATATATCTCGCGCAAGTATCGCGTGTTCTTCAGCGGTGCCGAGCGGTTCGAGAACGATCAGGGCGATGTCGTGAGTTATGACGACAGCCCGGTACGCTTCGACTTTCCCGGCGATCCCGGTTTTTCGACCGAGACGCCCGAATATGACTGCGACCTGATGATGACGGAGGCCGATCTGCGGCCCACGCGCGTCAGCCTCGCCCCCCTTTCCCGCTCTTTCTCCAAGGAGGCACTGCAATGACCAAATATGACGAAGCCTGGGTGGCCGCCGAGGAAGCGAAACGCCAGTGGATGAACGAGAATTCGCTGTGGAAGGAAGATGACGAGAAGGCGTCCTGCGGCGTCGGTCTCGTGGTGTCGATCGACGGCAAGGCCTCGCGCCGCGTCGTGGAGAACGGCATCGACGCGCTGAAGGCGATCTGGCACCGCGGCGCGGTCGATGCCGACGGCAAGACCGGCGACGGCGCGGGCATTCACGTCCAGATCCCGGCCCCCTTCTTCTACGACCAGATCCGCCGCACCGGCCACGAGCCGGACATGGAGAAGATGGTTGCCGTCGGTCAGGTCTTCCTGCCGCGCACCGATTTCGGCGCGCAGGAGCGCTGCCGCACGATCGTCGAATCCGAAGTTCTTCGGATGGGTCACTACATCTACGGCTGGCGCCACGTTCCGGTGAACACCGAAGTGCTGGGCGAGAAGGCCAACGCAACGCGTCCAGAGATCGAGCAGATCCTGATCCGCAACGACAAGGACATCGACGAGGAGCAGTTCGAGCGCGAGCTCTACATCATCCGTCGCCGCATCGAGAAAGCGGCGATCGCTGCGCAGATCAACGGGCTCTACATCTGCTCGCTGTCGACGCGCTCGATCATCTACAAAGGCATGATGCTGGCCGAGCAGGTCGCGGAATTCTATCCCGATCTGAAGGATGAGCGCTTCGAATCCGCCTTCGCGATCTATCACCAGCGCTATTCCACCAACACCTTCCCGCAGTGGTGGCTGGCGCAGCCGTTCCGGATGCTGGCGCATAACGGCGAGATCAACACGATCAAGGGCAATACCAACTGGATGAAGAGCCATGAAATCCGCATGGCCTCCTCGGCCTTCGGCGACAGCGCCGAAGACATCAAGCCGATCATCCCGGCAGGTGCGTCGGATTCCGGTGCGCTCGATGCGGTGTTCGAACTGATGGTCCGCTCGGGCCGCAACGCGCCGATGGTGAAGACCATGCTCGTGCCCGAGCCGTGGTCGAAATCCACCGATACGATGCCGTCCGCGTGGCAGGACATGTATGCCTATTGCAACGCCGTGATGGAGCCGTGGGACGGCCCCGCCGCGCTGGCGATGACCGATGGCCGCTGGGTCTGCGGCGGTCTCGACCGCAACGGCCTGCGCCCGCTGCGCTATGTCATTACTGGTGACGGCGTCCTGATCGCAGGCTCGGAAGCCGGCATGGTGCCGATCGATGAGGCGACGGTCGTGGAAAAGGGCGCGCTTGGCCCGGGTCAGATGATCGCGGTCGATATGCGCGAGGGCAAGCTCTACCACGACACCGAAATCAAGGACAAACTGGCCGCGGCACAGCCCTTCGGCGAATGGGTCGGCAAGGTTACCGATCTGAACGCGATCCTCGTGGACGTGCCGGAAGAGCCGAAATTCTCCGGCGGCACGCTGCGCAAGCGTCAGGTCGCAGCGGGCTACACGGTCGAAGAGATTGAACAGATTCTCGCGCCGATGGCAGAGGACGGCAAGGAAGCCATCGCCTCTATGGGCGACGACACGCCACCTGCGGTTCTGTCCAAGCAATACCGTCCGCTGAGCCATTTCTTCCGTCAGAACTTCAGCCAGGTGACCAACCCGCCGATCGACTCGCTTCGTGAAAGCCGGGTGATGTCGCTCAAGACGCGCTTCGGCAACCTGAAGAACGTTCTCGACGAGGACAGCTCGCAGACCGAAATCTGGATCCTCGAAAGCCCGTTCCTCGCGAATTCCGAATTCGACCACATGCTCAAGGAATTCGGCGAGCAGGTGGCGATGATCGACTGCACCTTCCCGGCCAATGCGGATCAGGATGCGCTGCGCGAGGGTCTGACCCGGATCCGTCAGGAAGCCGAAGACGCAGTGCGCTCGGGTGCGCTGCATATCGTGCTGACCGACGAGGAGCAGGACGAGAACAAGGTCGCGATGCCGATGATCCTCGCGACCTCGGCGGTGCATAGCTGGCTGACGCAGAAAGGTCTGCGGACTTTCTGTTCGATCAACGTCCGCTCGGCGGAATGTATCGACCCGCATTACTTCGCGGTGCTGATCGGCTCGGGCGCGACCACAGTGAACGCCTATCTCGCGCAGGACACGATCGCCGACCGGATCGACCGTGGGCTGCTGAGCGGCTCGCTCGTCGATGCGATGCGCAAGTATCGCGATGCGATCGACGCCGGTCTGCTGAAGATCATGTCGAAGATGGGGATCTCGGTGATTTCCTCCTATCGCGGCGGTCTGAACTTCGAAGCCGTGGGTCTGTCGCGCGCGATGGTCGCGGAATATTTCCCCGGCATGCACTCGCGCATCTCCGGCATCGGTCTGCACGGCATCCAGCACGCGCTGGAAGGTGTGCATGCGAAGGGCTGGAAAGGCGGTCAGGACGTGCTGCCGATCGGCGGCTTCTACAAGGCGCGCCGCACCGGCGAAAGCCACGCCTGGGGCGCGCAGTCGATGCACATGCTGCAATCGGCCTGTAACCGCGCGAGCTATGACCTGTGGAAGCAGTATTCCGCGATGATGCGGGCGAACCCGCCGATCCACATCCGCGACATGCTGGACATCAAGTCGCTGGGCAAGCCGGTGCCGATCGAAGAGGTCGAGTCGATCACCTCGATCCGTAAGCGTTTCGTGACGCCGGGCATGTCGTTGGGCGCGCTTTCGCCCGAGGCGCACAAGCTCCTGAACGTCGCGATGAACCGGATCGGCGCGAAGTCGGACTCGGGTGAAGGCGGCGAAGACCCGGCGCATTTCGTGCCCGAGCCGAACGGCGACAACCCGTCGGCGAAGATCAAGCAGGTGGCGTCGGGCCGTTTCGGTGTCACCGCCGAATACCTCAACCACTGCGAAGAGCTTGAGATCAAGGTCGCTCAGGGTGCCAAGCCCGGTGAAGGCGGCCAGCTTCCGGGGATGAAAGTCACCGACCTGATCGCGCGTCTGCGGCACTCGACCAAGGGCGTGACCCTGATCTCGCCGCCGCCGCACCACGACATCTACTCGATCGAAGACCTCGCGCAGCTGATCTACGACCTCAAGCAGATCAACCCGAAGGTCAAAGTGACGGTGAAGCTGGTGGCGTCCTCGGGCGTCGGCACGATCGCGGCCGGTGTCGCGAAGGCGAAGGCCGATATCATCCTGATCTCGGGCCACAACGGCGGCACGGGCGCATCGCCCGCGACCTCGATCAAATATGCCGGTCTCCCGTGGGAGATGGGTCTGACCGAGGCGCATCAGGTTCTCGCGATGAACAACCTGCGCGAACGCGTCACGCTGCGGACCGATGGCGGTCTGCGCACGGGGCGTGACATCGTGATGGCGGCAATGATGGGGGCCGAGGAATACGGCATCGGCACTGCCGCCTTGATCGCGATGGGCTGCATCATGGTCCGTCAGTGTCAGTCGAACACCTGCCCGGTGGGCGTCTGCACCCAGGATCCGGAGCTGCGCGCCAAGTTCACCGGCACCGCGGACAAGGTGGTGAACCTCATCACCTTCTACGCTCAGGAAGTACGCGAAATCCTCGCCTCGATCGGTGCGCGTTCGCTCGACGAGGTGATCGGGCGCGCCGATCTTCTCAGCCAGGTGAGCCGCGGGTCGGCGCATCTCGACGATCTGGATCTCAATCCGCTCCTGATCACCGTCGATGGCTGGGACAAGATCGTCTACGACCGCTCGAAGCCGCGTAACTGGGTTTCGGACACGCTCGATGCCGAGATCATCAAGGACGGTCACCGCTTCTTCGAGGATGGCGAGAAGATGCAGCTCTCCTACGCGGTGCGCAACACGCTGCGCACCATCGGGACGCGCGCCTCTTCGCACATCGTGAAGAACTTCGGGATGCGCAACGCGCTGCAATCGGACCACCTGACGGTGAAGCTGACCGGCTCCTGCGGTCAGTCGCTGGGCGCCTTCGCGGCCCCGGGTCTGAAGATCGAAGTGTCGGGCGATGCCAACGACTATGTCGGCAAAGGTCTCTCGGGTGGCATGATCGTCGTCCGTCCGCCCATGGCCTCGCCGCTGGTGGCCTCCGAGAACACGATCATCGGCAACACCGTGCTTTACGGTGCGACCGAGGGTCACCTCTTCGCGGCGGGCCGCGCGGGCGAGCGCTTCGCGGTGCGGAACTCGGGTGCGAAAGTGGTGATCGAGGGCTGCGGCTCCAACGGTTGCGAATACATGACCGGCGGCGTCGCGGTGATCCTCGGCTCGATCGGCCCGAACTTCGGTGCGGGCATGACCGGCGGCATGGCCTATCTCTACGATCCGGACAATACGGCGGAAGAGCTGATCAATCTCGAAAGCCTCGTCACCTGCGGGCTGGGCCACGAGCATTGGGAAGCCGAGCTGAAAGGCCTGATCGAGCGTCACGTCGCCGAAACGGGATCGCGCAAAGGCGCCGATATTCTCCAGCACTGGGAGACCGAGAAGGCGAACTTCCTGCAGGTCTGCCCGAAGGAAATGCTGGCGCATCTGTCCTATCCGCTCAGCGACGAGCCGCAGGCAGTGCCGGCGGAATAAGGGAACCCACCCCCTCACGGAACCGTTTCAAAGGGCGAGACAAATGTCTCGCCCTTTGTTCTGTCTGGAGGTAACGATGTCCGAATTACTGGTGATGGCGCATGAAACGGAAGCCGCCGGTTTCGCGATGCGCGAGGAACTGACCGCCCTCGAGAAAGAGGGATTTTTCCGGTCGCAGGACATTGTCGTTGTGACCCGCGAGCAAAGCGGCGCGGTCCGGGTCCATGAGAACAGCAATACGGTCGTCCTCGGCGCGATCGGCGGCGCGGTCTGGGGCGGCGTCCTCGGGTTGGTTTTCCTGTCGCCACTTGTCGGGGCAGTGGTGGGCGCCGGGGCCGGGGTGATCTCGGGCAAGTTCACGGATGTCGGGCTGAATACCTCCTTCCTGCGCGAGGCGGGAGAGAGCCTTCCGGAAGGCGGCTCTGCGGTCTTCATCATGCTTAAGAAAGCCAGCGCCGCCGAAGTGCTCGACCGAATGCGGACACTGGGCCATGCAAGCGGCCGCGTGCTGCAGATTCCCTTGCCGGAAGATTTCCACGAACGGCTGGAAGTCGCGCTCTCCTCCGGGGGCACCACGGCCTTCACCGGCGAGGAAATCAGCGAAGGCTCGACCGGCAGCCTTGCTCGTATGGTCGGCCCCTCTGCGCTCTGAATTGGCCCGTCGCCGGGCTGCCACTTTTTAATCCTGTGTTAATTTTGCGCCTTAGAGGCGCCTTCGTGTCGCCCAGATCGCTGCTTACCACGTAACGAATAACCAATAATAACGTTACCAGGGCAGTAAAGATGGCGACTTATTACGATCAGTTCTACGTCATGGACCCGGGCAATCCGCCCACCGCAGGCACCGCCCTGTCTCCGACGACATTCGAAATCGTCGACAGGAACAACGACAACTGGATATCAAGCAGCAACGGTGCCCGCGACACGATCAACGGCCAACGCGTCACCGATGTCTGGCGCGGCGACACGATCACGATCGAACGTGCGAACGGCATGCAGGAAACGATCACCGGCGATACGTTCTACCTGCGCGACGGGACGGCCGTGTTTACGCCCTCGGACGGTACGATCCTCCACAACGCGACCTTCGTCAGCTCGACCTACGTCACGCAAAGCACGCAGGCCCCTGTCGGCGACCTCGGACCCGCCTGTTTTCTCGTCGGAACGCGGATCGAGACACCCACTGGTCCGCGTGCGGTCGAAACGCTCTCGGCAGGCGATCTCGTCTCAACCGAAGACGAAGGGCCCCAGCCGCTCCTTTGGGCGGGGGGACGGGTCTGCCGTGGCGCCGGCCTTTACGCGCCGGTTCGCTTCGCCGCCGGTGCCATTGGCAACGAACGTCCGCTCTACGTATCGCAGGAACACCGGATGTTGCTGCGCGGCTGGCGCGCCGAGATCGCCTGCGCGGATAGCGAGGTGCTGATCGCCGCAAAGCATCTGGTGAATGGCAAAAGCGTGCGGATCGAGCCGAGGGCAACCGTCCACTATCGCCATCTGCTCTTAGCGCGGCATCATATTCTGATTGCCGAAGGTGCGCCGAGCGAGAGCCTCTTTCCAGGGAACATGATCCTCGACGAAGATCGCGACCTCGCGCAGGAGATCCGCACCGCGTGGACAGCCGTCTCAGACGCACCGATCGAAACCATGGTAACGGCGCGACAGGTGGCACGCGGGCCGGAATTGGCGCTCCTTGTCGCTTGACCCCTCGGGGCACGCTGTGACTTATACGCGCATGGCAAAGAGCACGAAAAAAACGGGCAGAAAGCCCGCCAAACGCAGCACGAAATCGAGTGTCTCCACCCGCATGCGAGCGCCGTTTCGCGGCGCTCTTAAATGGGCGCTGCGCGGCCTGCTCGGTCTCGTCGCGCTCGTGCTCGTGCTTATGGTTCTTTTCAAGTTCGTTAACCCACCGACCACCTGGACGATTTGGAGCGAACGCCAGCGGCTCGGTGCGGTGGATCAGAAATGGGTGCCGCTCGAGGATATTGCGCCGGTGCTTGCCCGGTCGGTCGTCGCGGCGGAGGATGCCAATTTCTGCAATCACTGGGGCTTCGACATGCGCGCGATCCGCAAGGCGATCGACGATGGCGCCAATCGCGGCGCCTCGACGATCACCCAGCAGACCGTGAAGAACGTGTTTCTCTGGCAGGGCCGAAGCTGGCTGCGCAAGGCGCTGGAGGCGTCTATGACACCGCTCGCCGAAGCGATCTGGGGCAAGAGACGGATTTTGGAAATCTATCTTAACGTCGCCGAGTTCGATGAGGGAGCGTTCGGGGTGGATGCTGCGGCGCATCGCTATTTCCGCAGCACACCCGACAAGCTGAGCGCCCGGCAATCCGCGCTGATCGCAGGCGTCCTGCCGGACCCGAAGGACCGTTCGGCAGCGAAGCCCGGCAGCTTCCTGTCGCGCCGCGCGCGTTCGATCATGGATGGCGCGGCGACGATCCAGAAAGACGGCCGCGCCAGTTGCTTCGAGTGATCATTCGGCCGGTTCTGTCATCGGCCGCATGACCGCGAACAGCTCCGCCACCTTGATGCCGAATTTGCGCATCTGCGACCGGTTCAGAAGCGTCCCGTCCGGCATCAGGTAAATCCAGTCGGTCACGTCGAGCACATGGCCGCCCGCGTCTTCCGGCAGCCGCAGCCGGTACCGCATCCGCAGCGCGTTGCCCGACTGCTCCATCTCGGCGCGGCCTTCGATATCGTCGGCGGTCGAGCTGATCTCGCCGTTCGGCCCGAACTGAATATTCCATGCCCGGCTCTGGCGCCGCCCCGAGGCATATTCGAACTCTTCCTCGATTACGCCACCGTCATTGGTGAACCGCCCCGTCATCACAGCGCGGAAGCGGGAGGTGACGCGGCCGTCGGGCCCGTAGATCATGCCGTGCGCCTCGACGGGACCGTCGAAGGCCCGCCGAATGTCGAATTCCGGGCTCTCTGCCGCGTAATCCGCAGATTTCTGCGCCGGGAAAGAGAAGAAGAAGTGTCGGACCAGCAAAGCCGCAAAGATCAGGGCCGCGACGACAATTAACAATTTCAGCATCATGTTACGCCCTCGCATGTGCCAGTTGCACCTGAACGACATCGGTATGGCCGACCGCGAAAGCCGCCGCGCAGGCTTCGAGATAGTAGGCCCAGTTGCGCAGGAATTCCGGGCCAAAGCCCAGCTCGGCAGCCCGCGCGCTGCGCTCTTTCAAGCGGGCGGCCCATTGCCGACAGGTCTCGGCATAGTCCTGCCCGAAAGCGAAGCTGTCCTTCACCGCCAGGCCCGCCTTTGCCGCCTGATCCCGTATCACGCCGTCCGACAGGAGCATCCCGCCAGGGAAGGTGTATTGCCGGATGAAATCCGAGGTCTGGCGATATTTCGGAAAGTAGGAATCAGACACTGTTATGGCCTGAATCATTGCCGAACCGCCCTCCGCCAGCCGCTCTTTCAGAGTACGGAAATAGTTCGGCCAGTAGCGCTCTCCGACCGCTTCGATCATCTCGATGGAGACGATATGATCGAACTGCCCCGGCGTACGGCGATAGTCCTGAAGCCGGATATCCGCGCGCCCGTCGAGCCGCGCATCGGCATAGCCTTTCTGACTGGGCGAGATCGTGATGCCGGTGACGTGGCGCCCCTGCTCGGCCGCGCGTTCGGCGAAATGTCCCCAGCCGCAGCCGATCTCCAGCACCTGCTCCCCCTCACCCATCCGGTCGAGAATGCGATCGAGCTTGCGGTTTTGGGCCCGATGCAGATCGCTGTCGCCCGGCGCGAAAAGCGCCGACGAATAGCTCATCCCTTCATCGAGCCAGAGTTGATAAAACTCATTTCCGACATCGTAATGCGCCCGAATGTTGCGCGAAGCGCCACGCAGCGAATTGGCCCGCATCAACCGGTCGATCAGGCGGAATTTCAGGTTCGACCAGAAGCCAGCATAGGCATAGCCGTCGACCACATCGAGGTTCTTCAGCGCGAGAGAAAGAAGCGCCTCGATCGAGGAGGTCTCCCATAGCCCCGCAATATAGGCCTCGCCCAGGCCGACATCGCCGCGAGACGCCATCGCCACCACGGCTTGCCAGTCGCGGATTTCCATATCGGCCTGCGGCTCTCCGTGACCAAAGCGGCGAGCGGTGCCGTCGGGCAGGCGCAAATAGAGCGTCCCATGCTCGATTTTCTCGCATGTGGCGAGGAATTCGCTGCGGATGCGGTTGGTCAGGAAAGGCATCATTGGCTGATCTCCTCGGTCGGGGGTGTGGGCCGCGGCAGGTAGCGGGCGCCTTTGAGCTTGAGCCGCAGGGCCTGCCAGTAGATCAGGCCGAGCGTGCGGATTGGGGTGAGCGGACGGCGCAGCGCCATCCCGAGAAGTGCCGCCGAGGTGAGTGGACGCCGGTCGGTCACGAGGGTCGCAACCACGCCTTCTTCTCCATTTCGGTGGTCGATGCGGATGCGGATATGTTCCGCCCGGATATCGAAGCGGAAGCGATACTCGCCCGCGATCGTCTGGAACGGGGAAACATGGAAGATCTTCGCGGCGTGAAGCTCGGTTTCCGCAGAAATCGGGTCGAAATCGGGGGCGGCGCAGAGATAGGAGTGCCGATCACCGAAAGTGTTGTTCACCTCCGCGATAACGGCGCGCAGGTCGTCTTGCGCATCATAGGCCAGCCAGAAATTCACGGGGTTGAACCCTGCCCCGAGAATTTTCGGTTGGGTCAGAAGGCGGAGCTTCGCGATCTCCGGCGCACCGAGCCGAGAGAGCTGCTTGCGGACCCACTCCGCGCCTTCCCCATGATGAGGCGTCCCACCATAGTCCTTGTCCTGCACCGTCGCGAGGTTGCGCCCACGTCGTGAGAATACTTTTGGCCAGGGGCCCCGCGAATCCGGATCGATCAGCACGTAATCGACGTGATAGCGGAACTGGTGCGCAATCGCGCCCCGCCGCGCATGGACCGTGTGACCGGGACAGAATTCGCCACTCATGCGGGCACCTTCTCGAACTTGATCTGCGGCTGCGCCCCGCGATTGAGCTCGCGCGCAACCCGAACGGCCGAGGCAAACCCGTCCTCGTGGAAGCCATGACGTAGCCACGCCCCTGCAAACCAGGTCCGATTCAGACCCTGTATCGCCTGGATTTCGCCCTGCGCCCGCAACGCCGCGCGGTCGAAGACCGGGTGCCAGAAGACCTCGTGGTCGTAGATCTTTTCCTCGGCAATTGGTGTGTCGGGGTTCAGTGTGACAAAGAGCGGATCGCGCTCGGGGATGTTCTGCAACTTGTTCATCCAATAGGTCACACCAAGCCGCGTCTCGCTCGCACGGGTCTGCGCCTGGTAGACCCAGCTCGACCAACAAGCGCGCCGACGCGGCATCTGCGCCTCGTCGCGATGAAGATATACATCGTTTGGCTGATAGCGGACCGCCGAAAGCGCGGCCTGCTCCTGCGGGGTCGGCTTGGCCAGCAGCTTGAGCGCCTGATCGGAATGGGTGGCGATGATCACCTGGTCGAACTGATCCGGAAGGGCCTTTTCCGCCAGAATGGCGACCGAATTTCGCTCCCGCTTGATCGCGGTGACCGGGGTACCGGTGCGGAATTCGACACCGCGCAGACGCAAGGCCGCCTCCAGCCGCTTTACATATTCTATCGACCCGCCCGAGACCGTCCACCACTGGTGCTGACCGGTCGCCGACAACAGCGCGTGGTTCTCGAAGAAGCGCAGCAGGCTTTTCGCGGGAAATGCGCCGATCTGATCGGCGGGCGTGGACCAGATCGCCCCGCAAATCGGCAGCAGGTAATAGCGCCGGAACCAGTCGCCTAAGTTCAACTCGTCCAGCAGGCCGTCGATCGTCACGTCGTCACTCTGCGCGACCGAGACGGCTCTCGCATTGAACTTCGCGATATCCGCGACCATCCGCAGAAAGCCCGGCCGGGCGAGGTTGCGCTTTTGCGCCACAAGGCTGTTCAGATCGCGCAGCGCATATTCGATGCGGCCTTGATCGATCGTCACGCCAAAGCTCATGTCGGATTTCTCGACGGGCACGTCGAGCTCGGAGAACAGCCGCGTCAGATGGGGATAATTTGCGTAGTTGAAGACGATGAAACCGGTATCGACCGGCTGATCGCCGTTGCGCCCCGCGACGATCGTCCGCGAATGCCCACCGAGCCGCGGCTCCGCCTCGTAGACGGTAACGCGGTTCTGCGGCGCGAGTTGCCACGCCGCGGCCAGACCGGAAATCCCCGAACCGATGATCGCGATGCGTTGCGCCTGTGGATGCACGGCATCAAATGACATTCGAATTCTCCCAAGCTCTTGAAGGCTTAACGGTGCATATTACCGTTTGGATCAGAAGTTTTTTCGCGACTCATGTGAACCAGATTCCCATAAGCTGCGTATCGGTCACATGCTGAGAGATGCGACCATCAACTTCGACACCACGGGGACCCCGCCAATCGCGGCGGGACATACCTTTGCCGGGAAGAGTATGGACGACAAGAATTCAGCGAAACCGACGCCAGAGGCGGCATGCGAGCAGACCGACTGGCTCGTCGCCGTTCGTGACAGGCGTGACAAGATGGCCTTCGCGCGGCTTTACGATCACTTCTCGCCGCGGCTGAAGGGGATGCTAGTGCGCTCTGGCATGTCGCAGGCGGCGGCGGAGGATGTGGTACAGGACGTGATGCTCACGATCTGGCGCAAGGCTCATCTTTACGACGAGACGCGGGCGCGCGCCTCGGCATGGATCTACCGAATTGCGCGCAATCGGCAGATCGATGTGATCCGAAGACGGCCCCGGCCCGTTCCAGACGAGCTGGTCGCCGAAGCGGAAACGCGGGAAACCCGAGAAGCCGACGCGGCGATCGGGTTGGAACAGGAAGCGGCGCAGCTGCGTGAAGCGATCAAGGCTCTGCCCGAAGCGCAGCGCGACATAATCGAGCGGGCCTACGTGGGTGAACTCACACAGGCCGAAATACGCGAGGCAACCGGCCTCGCACTTGGGACGATCAAATCGCGGATCCGGCTCGCGCTGGAGAAGCTTAGACACGAGTTAAGGGATCTGAGAGACGAATGACGGAGATCACGCATCATTTGCCCGATTGGTTGGTTCGGTCTTACGCGACCGGCTCACTGGGTCATGCGTTTTCGCTGGTCGTCGCGGCGCATGTGAGCCAGTGCGACGAGTGTCGCGCACGGCTTGAAGCAGAGGAACTGGCAGGCGGGCTGGTTCTGGACGAGCTTGAAGGCATGGCGCCGAGCGACGATTTGCGGCGACGTGTGTTTGATGGGCTGGACGACGACGATGTGATCGTCGCGGCGCAACCCGCGCGCGCAGGAATCTATCCGGGCGCCGTGGTCGAGGCGATGGGTGCGGACAACCCGCGCTGGCGTGCCTTGGGCGGCGGCATCAAGCAGGCCATCCTGAGCGAGGACAAGGAGGGGTCGGCACGGCTTCTCTACATCCCACCGGGAATGGCGGTGCCCGATCATACCCATGGCGGCCTGGAACTGACCATGGTTCTGCAGGGCTCCTTCTCGGACGAAACCGGGCGCTTTGGCGTGGGCGATGTGGAAGTGGCGGATGACGATCTCGACCACACGCCGATCGCGGGGATGGAAGATGTCTGCATCTGCCTCGCCGCGACCGATGCGCCGCTGAAGTTCAAGGGGCTCCTGCCGCGCCTTCTGCAGCCGATTTTCCGGATTTGAGACCCTAAATCAGCCGAAACACGGCCCCAATCCAAAGGGCAAGCGTAGCCGCCCGGCTTTGGCGATAGAGCCTCAGCCGGGCGAATTCTCTCATTCGGGTCGAAAAACCTGCCTCGCGCATATTCAAGAAGCGGTTGAAAATGGTCCGGTTTTCGGGCGTGAACCGATGCGCGGAGGCGGTAAGCGCCGCGCATTGGACATCGATCCAACCACGCCATTCACCCTTCAGCAGCCGCTTCAACCGAGAGAGCTTTGCACGCATCGTGAGGTTCGCACCTTCCGCGTTGTGGCCATGCTGTCGATAGAGAAGCGTAGGTTCCGCATCATAGACGACCCGGATGCCGCAGCCAGTGAACAGTTGATAAATCCACCAGTCATGGCGCGGCGCGGCCTGCAACTCGCGCGCCGCAGAGATGGCGAGCTCGGCCCCGGCCGGGTTCAGGAGGATCGTGTTACCGGCCGCAATATTCTGGACCAGAGCGTTACGGAACGATGGCCGATGTGGATGTCGCGCCGAAAGGTGTTTGTTTCCCAAATTAGCGTCACAGACCCATGTGCGGCTGCAATAGAGAGCAGGTTTACCCTCGTCCAAGGCCGCAATCCCCCGCGCGAGCCGATCCGGCAACCAAACATCATCCTGATCGCAGAAGGCGATGAACTCGGTCGTGGCGGGGTCCACGCCGCTTAGAAGAGATAGGAAATTCCCCCCCGCTCCTTTTTGCGGCCCGGCTACAATCCGTACCTCATGGCTCCGCGCGAACTCTGCCAATAGATCGTGTGTGGCATCGCTTCGGCTGTCGTCTCCAACAATCAGCCGCCACTCAGGATGCGTCTGCGTCGCGAGGCTTTCGAGCTGATCGCGCAACTCCGGGCCCGGATCGCGTGTCGCCATCAGGATCGTGACCCGTGCCATTGACCATCACTCGATCAGGCGCAGCAGATACTCGCCATAGCTGTTCTTACCGCATTTCTTTGCTCGGTCGGCGAGTGCGTCGGCACTGATCCAACCCTTCTCGAAAGCGATCTCGTCGGGCGAGCCACTTTGCAGCCCCTGCCGCTCCTCCAACGTGCGCACGAAATTCCCCGCGTCGAGCAGGCTGCCATGCGTTCCAGTGTCGAGCCAGGCAAAGCCGCGGCCCATCTGGGTGACCGAGAGCGCGCCGTCATGCAGGTAGGTTTCCAGAAGCGTCGTGATCTCCAACTCGCCGCGGGCGGACGGCGTGATCGTCTTGGCGCGGTCCGGCGCGGTCTCGTCGAGGAAATAGAGCCCCGTCACCGCGAATTGCGAGGGCGGCACTTCGGGCTTCTCGATGATCGCGCGCACGGTGCCGCTCTCGTCGAAATCCACCACCCCATACCGCTCCGGATCGCGCACGCGGTAGCCAAAGACGGTGCCGCCATCTGTGGTCGCATTCGCCGCTTTCAGGATTTCGCCAAGCCCAGCCCCGAAGAAGATATTGTCGCCCAGAACCATCGCCGACGGGCTGCCGGCGAGGAACTCCTCGGCCAGCAGATAGGCCTGCGCCAGACCGTCGGGCGAGGGCTGGGTGATATAGGTCAGGCTCAGCCCCCATTGACTGCCATCGCCGAGCGTGCGGATGAATTGCTCCTGATCATGCGGCGTGGTGATCACCGCGATCTCGCGAATACCGGCCAGCATCAGGGTGGTCAGCGGGTAGTAGATCATCGGCTTGTCGTAGACCGGCAGAAGCTGTTTTGAGACGCCCATCGTGATCGGATAGAGTCGCGTGCCCGAGCCGCCCGCCAGAATGATCCCCTTGCGCGTCATATCGCCCCCAATTCGGTCAAAACCTCGTCCAATCCCGATCTCCAATCGAGTCTGTTCAGGCCGAACACGGCCAGATCGCTGCAGTCGAGCCGCGAATTGAGCGGCCGTTTCGCGGGCGTCGGATAATCGGCGGTGCGGATATCCTCCACCGTCACGTCCCGCCCGGCCCGCGCGAAGATCTCCCGTGCGAAGCCTGCCCAGCTTACATCGGGAGAGCCTGAGAAATGGTAAACGCCGCTTTTCTCGGGCGCGCGCTGCAACTCTTGCGCCATCGTCAGGCAGGCCTCGGCAATCGCCTTGGCCGGGGTCGGGCCGCCGATCTGGTCGGCGACGATCGTCAGGTGATCGCGGCTCTCGGACAGGCGCAGCATCGTCTTCACGAAGTTCCCGCCATGTGCCGAAAAGACCCAACTCGTGCGCAGGATGGCGAAGGTTCCTCCTGTCGCGCGGATCGCCTTTTCTCCGGCGAGCTTGGTGCGGCCATAGGCGCCCAGCGGATCGGTCGGATCGGTAGGTTTGAACGGCGCTTCACCGGAGCCGTCGAAGACGTAATCGGTGGAGATGTGAACGACCGGGATACCGAGGTCGCGGCAGGCTTCGGCCATCGCAGCGGGCGCATCGCCGTTGACCACCTGGGCGAGCGCCTCTTCTTCTTCGGCCTTGTCGACAGCCGTATAGGCGGCGGCGTTGATCACTGCCTCGGGCTTGGCCTCCCGGATCGCCTGTGCGGCGGCTTCAGGGTCTCTCAAATCGACCCTATCCCGGCCCAAGAACACCGCATCGGGCACAAGGCGCTGTAGCTCCTGCGCAACCTGGCCTGTCTGTCCGAAGACGAGGATCATGCCTTGCCCAACCTTTCGCCGACGCCGTGCCGCTCCAGCAGCGGACGCCACCAATCCTCGTTCTCGAGATACCAGCGCACGGTGCGCTCGAGCCCCTCCTCCACCGTCACGCTCGGCCGCCAGCCCAGCTCCTCGCGGATGCGGGTCGGGTCGATCGCGTAGCGCGCATCGTGGCCGGGGCGGTCGGTGACGAAAGTGATCAGATCGGCATAGGGCGCGTCGCCCGGACGCAGCCTGTCGAGAATGGTGCAGATCGTCTGGACCAGTTCGAGGTTCGACCGCTCGTTCTCGCCGCCGATATTGTAGCTGCGGCCCGAGGCGCCGTTCTCCAACACCAGAAGCAGCGCATCGGCGTGATCCTCGACATAGAGCCAGTCGCGCACGTTCGAGCCGTCGCCATAGATCGGCAGCGGCTTGCCCGCGAGCGCGTTCAAAATCACGACCGGGATCAGCTTTTCGGGGAAGTGATAGGGGCCGTAATTGTTCGAGCAATTGGTGAGCACGACCGGCAGGCCATAGGTCTCGTGCCAGGCGCGCACGAGATGGTCCGAGCCCGCCTTCGAGGCGGAATAGGGACTGTTCGGCGCGTAAGGCGTCTCTTCGGTGAACTGGCCGGTGGCGCCGAGCGTGCCATAGACCTCGTCGGTCGAGATGTGATGGAAGCGGAAGCTTTCGGGGCGACCCGCGCCCTCCCAATAGGCGCGGGCAGCCTGCAGCATGTTGTAGGTGCCCATCACGTTCGTCTCGATGAAGGCACCGGGGCCGTCGATCGAGCGATCCACATGGCTTTCGGCCGCGAGATGCATCACCGCGTCGGGCTTGTGACGGGCGAAGATCGCCGCCAAAGCCTCGGGGTCGCGGATATCGGCCTGCTCGAACGCATAAAGCGGGCTGCCCGAGACGGGCGCGACATTCTCGAGGCAGGCGGCATAGGTCAGCGCGTCGAGGTTCACAACCTCATGGCCGCGCGAGACGGCGAGGCGGACGACGGCGGAGCCGATGAACCCGGCACCACCGGTGACGAGAATCTTCATGCTGCGCCCTCCCAGGTGAAGGGGCTGTCGAAGGTAGCGAACAGAGGTGCCTCGGCATCCTTGCCGGACAAAACAGGCTCTGTTCCTGCGGAAAGCGGCCAGTCTATGCCCAGATCGGGATCGTCCCAGCGGATCGCGCCTTCACAGTCGGGCGCGTAGTAATCCGAGCATTTGTAGACGATCTCGGTGCCCGGCTCGAGCGTTACGAACCCATGCGCAAACCCCGCCGGGATCAGTAGCTGCTTGCCGTTCTCGAAGCTCAGCTCGGTGCCGAACCATTGCCCGTAGGTCGGGCTGCCCTTGCGGATATCGACCGCGACATCCCAGAGCCGCCCGCGCCCGCAGCGCACGAGCTTCGCCTGAGCGTGGGGAGGCGCCTGAAAGTGCAGCCCGCGCACGGTGCCGACGGCCTCCGAGACCGAATGATTGTCCTGCACGAAATCGATCTCGATCCCGGCCTCGGCAAATCGCTTCGCCGAATAGCTCTCGGAGAAAAATCCGCGGTGATCGCCGAATCGCTTCGGGGTGATCACCAGAACGCCGCTGAGGGGTGTTGCTTCGACCTGCATGCGCCCTGCCTTCATTGCTTCGGGAAAGTTGTGCCAAAGCACGGGCCGAAAGGCCAGCGACATCGCCAAAAGCCAAGGAATCAGGGAAAATCGGGAAATGGTCGGAGCGAGAGGATTCGAACCTCCGACCCCCTGCTCCCGAAGCAGGTGCGCTACCAGGCTGCGCTACGCTCCGACCGTGGGCGGGGAATTAGCGGCTTGCGCGGGGTTTTGCAAGGGGGTCTTGATCAGCTTCTTGAATTGGGTGCGCGAAGGCCCAAAACGCGGCCCAGAAGCGACGAACGTGGTGCGGTCGCGGTTTCCGAACGACCCCGCGTGCGCAGCACAGGCTGGTTCGTGGAGACGCGGGTCTCGCGGATCACGATGTAGATGCCGGACAGGATCACGACGCCGGCGCCGACGAGCGTCGGGATATCCACGCTCTCGTGGAAAATAATCCAGCCGTAAAAGACCGCCCAGAGGATCTGTGAATATTGCATCGGCGCGACGATTGCGGCCTCGCCCGCGCGATAGGCGAGGATTTGCAGGAAGGACGCGGTCAGGCCGAACATCGCGATCACCGCCATCAGGCCGAGATCGGCAATCTGAAGCGGCTGCCAGACGAAGGGGAGAAGGATCGCCATGACGATCACGTTGCCCAGAAGCGGCGAGAGCAGGAGGACGACCGAGCGCTCCTCCGAACCGATCTTGCGCACGATCACCGAGGCGAGGGCGCCGGTCACCGCCGCCGTCATCGCCGCGAAATGGCCCGGCGCGAGTTCCGCCTGTCCGGGGCGCACCACGATCACCACGCCGATCAGGCCGAGGATGACAGCGGCCCAGCGGTGAATACCGACCCGCTCGCCGAGGATCGGGATCGAGAAGACGGTGACCAGCAGCGGCATCGCGAAGAGAAGCGGATAGACCTGCGCCAGCGGCAGGGTCGAGAAGGCGTAGAACGCGCAGAGCCCAGTGACGACGGTGGTGACGACACGCCCCACGACCCAACCGGGATGAACCGGGCGCAGGCTGCCCTCGCGCTTGTCGTTGAGCAGGATCACCGAGAGCAGCGGGAAGGACAGCAGCGCCGCGAAGAACACGATCTGAACCGGCGAATAGGTCTGGCCCAGATGTTTGATGATGACGTCATGCGTGGCGTAGATCGCCATCGATGTCAGGCCGAGCGCGGCGCCGCGCGCGTTTGATTTTCCGCCGAAATCGGGCATGGAAGGCTCCCGGTGTTATCGCTCGCATCTTGAGCGGATGTTCGGGAGTTGCAAGGCCGCGGCATGAAAAAGGCGCAAGCTTTCACCCGCGCCTTTTCATGAGACTTTTCTCTTGGATCAGAGCGAGGCGTCGAGCGCTTCGATGATCTTGTCGCCCATCTCGGCGGTCGAGACCGGGGTGCCGCCTTCGGGGCCCATCAGGTCCGCGGTGCGCACGCCATCGGCCAGCACTTTCTCGATCGCGTTTTCCAGGCGGGTCGCCTCTTCGCCCTGATCGAAGCTGTAGCGCAACGCCATCGCGAAGCTGAGGATACAGGCGATCGGGTTGGCCTTGCCCTGCCCCGCAATATCGGGCGCCGAACCGTGAACGGGCTCGTACATCGCTTTCGGGCGACCATTCGCCATCGGCGCGCCGAGGCTCGCCGAAGGCAGCATCCCGAGCGAACCGGTCAGCATCGCCGCGCAGTCAGACAAGATGTCGCCGAACAGGTTGTCGGTGACGATCACGTCGAACTGCTTGGGCGCGCGCACGAGCTGCATCGCGCCGTTATCCGCATACATGTGGCTCAGTTCGACTTCCGGGTAGTCCTGACCGACGCGGGTCACGACTTCGCGCCAGAGGATGCCCGACTCCATCACGTTGGCTTTCTCCATCGAGCAGAGCTTCTTGTTGCGCTTCATCGCCAGTTCGAACGCGGCACGGGCGGCGCGCTCGATCTCGGACTCGGTGTAGCGCTGGGTGTTGATGCCGACGCGCTCGTTGCCTTCTTCGAAGATGCCGCGCGGCTCGCCGAAATAGACGCCCGAGGTCAGTTCGCGCACGATCATGATGTCGAGGCCTGCGACCACGTCCTTCTTCAGCGAGGAGAAATCGGCGAGCGCGTCGAAGCATTGCGCGGGGCGCAGGTTCGCAAACAGGTCCATCTCTTTGCGCAGACGCAGCAGGCCGCGCTCCGGCTTCACCGAGAAGTCGAGCGTGTCGTATTTCGGGCCACCCACGGCGCCGAGCAGAACCGCGTCCACTTCCTGCGCCTTCGCCATCGTCTCATCGGCCAGCGGCACGCCGTGCTTGTCATAGGCCGCGCCGCCGACGAGGTCTTCGCTCACGTCGAAGGCGAGGTCGCGCTTGGTACCGTACCAATCGATGACTTTGCGAACCTCGGCCATGACTTCAGGGCCGATCCCGTCGCCGGGCAGGATGAGGATGGAAGGGTTGGTCATTAGGATAATCTCCCGAGAAAACAGGGTCTCGAAGGGGGTATCCCCTGCCCGCCCCCTGGTCAAGCGGCACAGGTCGCGAAACCGTGTCTGGACGATCGGCAAGCGGTTGCCGAGGCTTCGGCGGGCTTTTGCGGATCAAGTGGTTGGCGAGTGGCCCCCGCGCGCGTATGAGCGCATGCTAGAGTTTAGAGCAGGCAGACGACACATGAGGGCGAAATGAATCGCAGGGTACTGATCCTGGGAATGGGCGGTTTGTTCGGATCAGCTGCGGCACGGTCCTTCCGAGCGGCTGGCTGGGACGTCGATCGCTATCGCCGGGGCACCGATATGGCGATCGCGGCGCGCGGCGCGCGGTGGATCGTGAATGCGATGAACCCGCCGAATTACCACGACTGGGCGAACCAGATCCCGCAGATCACCAAGCAGGTTCTGACCGCGTCGCGCGATAGCGGCGCATCGGTGATGGTGCCGGGCAACGTCTATGTTTACGGGCGCGAGCCGTCTCCGTGGAGCGCGTCGACCCCGCATCACGCCTGCACCCGCAAGGGCAATATCCGCGCCGAGATGGAGGCGCGCTATCGCGCCCATGCCGAGGAGGGCCGTTCGGTCGTGATCCTGCGCGGCGGCGATTTCATCAATGCCGAGGCGCCCGATACGCTGCTCAACCGGGTGATGCTGAAGGATTTGCGCAAGGGCAAGATCACCGCGCTCGGCAAGCCCGATGCGCAGCGCGTCTACGCCGATCTCGAGGACATGACGCGTGTCGCGGTGCAACTGGCCGAGACCGAAGATCACTCGCCCGGTCTTCTCGATCTCGGGTTCCCCGGAACCCGGTTCTCCGTTCGCGAGCTGGCCGAGGAATTCTCGCGCCAGATGGGACGCGACATCTCGATCAAGAAATTCCCGTGGACGGCGCTTCTGCTCGCATCGCCCGCGTGGGAACTGGCACGCGAACTACGCGAGATGCGCTACCTGTTCGACATGAGCCACGAAATCGACGGCACCGATTTCCACGCACGCTTCCCGGAATTCACGCCGAAGACGCTGCAGCGCGTGGTGTTCGAGCATCTCTATATCCGGGGCCTCAAGGTCGTGCCCGATCAGGGCAATTCAATGTCGAGCCAGACCATCTTGTGACGCGAGGCGACGCGTGCCGCCTCCGCCAAGGGCGCGCCCGGCTCGGGCCAGACGACGCCCGCCGCCTCTACATGCAGATCATTCGACGGCAGAACGTAGTCGAGCCGTAGGTTGCCCGGGCCGTCGTAATCGGCGGTATCAAGGCTCGGGTCGCCCCTATGATCAGGATCCGCCGCAGCTTTCGCCCCCGCGCTCCGCGGCTGGGGGTCTTGGAAATGCGGACCGTTCAGCAGCAGATCGAGCGCATCGCGCCGCCCCTCCCCGTCCTTCGGGTCGAGGTTGGCGTCGCCCATCAGGATCACCTGCGCTTCGGGCGGCAGCGCGTCGAGCTCCCCATCCAGATAGCGCAGCCAGAAGGCGATCTCATCACGATTGCGGCGCCCGTTGCGATCTTCCGGCCCATCGAACACCGGCGGCGTCGCGGAGAAGGCCAGAAGATGAAGGCGCTCGCCCGACGGCAACTTGAGCGGCACGTCCCAATGCCCCGTCGAACTTAGGCGCTGCACCGCCATCGCCTCGGGCGACAGCTTCGCCCCGGCGATCCTCCCGTCGGGCAGGTCCTTCCACAGCATCCTGGAGAAGTCGCGCACACGGTCGGCCTCGAAGGGATAACGCGACAGAAGCGCCATGCCGCCCTGCCCCGGAAATCGTCCGTAGCCTTGGGCATCCCGCGCTTCGCCAAGCTTTCCGTTGCCGTCGAGATCGGCCCCGCTCGGCCAGCCGCTATTGGGGCGCGGCGCGAAAAGATGCGGATAGGGGTGCGCGAGGCGTTCGTTCAGCGCCTCCAGCGAAAGCCCGTCGAGATCCCAGTCGATCCCGGTCAGCAGCAGAACATCCGGCGCGATCGTGTCCACGATCCGCGTCGCCGCCGCGACCTGCGCCTCGCCTTTGCGGATATCTTTCAGAAGAAGGCCCGGACCCCGGCGCGACAGCCCAGCATCCCATGTCGCCACACGCAGAGTCTCTGCCGTGGCGGGCAGCGCGAAACAGAGCGCGATCAGGCCGGCAAGTAGTCGCTCGCCCCGGAGGCGAGACGCTTGTTCTCGATCATTTGCGCGACCCGGGCCAGCGCGATGCCGCGCATGAACAGGCTTGCGGGAAGGAAGGCCCATGCCGTCACCATCCAGATCATCGTGTGTGGCACTTCCAGCGTCACGATCACGAAACTGACCGAAACGAGTTTGAGCACCGCCGGAATAAGGAAGGGTAAAAGAAATCCAAGTGCAATGTTGAACCACGCGTCGCGGCGTAGGCGCTCGACCACATCGCCGCCCGCGGTGGGGTCGAAGGTCGGCAGATTTACCCAGACGTTGAATTTGGTATGCGCCTGCGGCCAGCCCATGATCCGCATGACGATGACGAAATAGCCGAGGGTCAGCAGCGAAATCAGGTAGGCCATCCCCGCCGCGGTGCGCACCAGCGCGACCTGATGCAAAGAGGCATCCGCCGGAAGCGCGAGCTGCAATAGGCGCACGGGGCTGTAAGGCACGTCGATGGAGCTTGCGACCGTAGTGCCTAGAACCTCGATCAACCGGGTCAGCGTCGACGCGTGATATTGCGACTGTACCGCAAGAGAGAGCAGGCCGACGGTTAGAAACAGCGACATGAACCGAATGCGGTTGAAGGGCGGCGCATCGCGAAACTCGATCAGACCGGGATAGACCGAGGCGTATTCGAACAGGGTCAGCGCAAATCCGAACAGCGCCATCAACGCCACGATCTGGGCGGTGTCGCTACTGGTATCGGGCAGTATGAGCGCGGGGATGCAAATCACCACCGCAACGAGGATCGCGCGAAAGAGCGCCCCTGAGAGACGTGAAAACACAGTTACCCTACCCTTCCCTGCGGTCGGATTCGATACATTGCCGATCCTTTTACCCGCAAGACGCGCGCCAAATGTGACCCGCTGCCTCAAACTTGCCATGATTTTGCCCAAGTTCCCGATCCAAGCAAATACTGTTTTCAGACTCTCTGCCGTATTCGGGCGTTTTCTGGAAAGACCTGGTGCGACATTGCATCAATAAAGGTGCAAAATTGTGGCAAACTAGGGAGCGGAACCATATTTTGTGGATCAAGGGCTTAGCCGGTCAAAAGCCCTCAGGAGTCGCGACTGGCAAAGCCGAGTGCGGCAAGACCGACACCATCCGCGAGAAGCTGGATGCCCAGCAAAAGCCCGAGGATCTGCGTCGCGATCTGATCGAAGGCCGCGAAGATCAAAAGCCCGAGAAGGATCGAAACCGCGCCCGACAGGACCAGCATCCAGCGCAGGCGCGGCGCCGCGAGGCGCAGGCCGATCAGCAGGCGCAACGCCCCCATCAGCAGGAAGAGCACGCCGACCACCGCTGCGAGCGAGACCGTGCCGGACATCGGATCGGCGATCAGCCAGACGCCGACGACGATATTGAGAAGCGCGATCAGCCCGTGCCACGCGCGATGCGCCCCGCCTCGGTCGTTGAAGGCGAGCCACGCCTGCACCACCCCGGCAATCAGGAACAGTATGCCCACGAAGGTAGTCAGGGCCAGCGAGGTTGCGAAGGGATTCGTGATGGCCGCGACGCCGAGAACAATCAGCACGAGGCCGGTCATCAGAAACAGGGTCGAAACGCGCATCGCATCATCCTCTCGGTCTACGTCAAATGATGAACGATACCACGGGCGGTGCATTCCCGCGCCCCCTCCTCACGAAAAAAGCCGCCCGGGTCGGGGCGGCTTTTCCTGTTCTTATGGTATCGGGGATTACACCCAGGGACGCGCCTGATGCATCTGCGTCTCGAAGCTGTCGATGGCTGCGGCCTTTTCAAGCGTCAGGCCGATATCGTCGAGACCTTCGAGCAGGCAATGCTTCTTGAAAGCGTCGACGTCGAACTTGATCGTCTCGCCTTCCGAGGTCGTGATCTCCTGGTTCTCGAGATCGACGGTCATCCGCGCGTTCGAACCCTTCTCCGCATCCTTCATCAGGATATCGACCTGCTCCTGCGGCAGCACGATCGGCAACATCCCGTTCTTGAACGAGTTGTTGTAGAAGATGTCGGCGAAGGAGGTCGAGATGATCACCTTGATGCCGAAATCCGCGAGCGCCCACGGGGCGTGCTCACGCGAGGAGCCGCAGCCGAAGTTGTCGCCGACCACGAGGATCTGCGCTTCGCGATATTGCGGCTTGTTGAGAACGAAGTCGGGGTTCTCGTTGCCCTGACGGTCGTAACGCATCTCGTCGAACGCATGCACGCCGAGCCCGGTACGCTTGATGGTTTTCAGGAAACCCTTGGGGATGATCATATCGGTGTCGATATTGACCAGCGGCATGGGCGCGGCGATCCCGGTAACTTTTTCGAACTTTTCCATTCTCGTCGCTCCTTACGCGTCTTCCATTTCCATCAGCTTCCGAACATCCGTCAGATGACCGGTGACGGCAGCGGCGGCGGCCATGGCCGGGCTCATCAGATGGGTGCGGCCCTTGTAGCCCTGACGCCCCTCGAAGTTACGGTTCGAGGTCGACGCGCAACGCTCGCCCTCTGCCAGCTGGTCGGGGTTCATCGCGAGACACATCGAGCAGCCCGCCATGCGCCATTCGAACCCGGCGTCGAGGAAGATCTTGTCCAGACCCTCTTCTTCGGCCTGAGCCCGCACGAGACCCGAGCCCGGCACGACCATCGCGCGGACGCCGTCGGCCAGCTTGCGGCCTTTGACGACTTCGGCGGCGGCGCGCAGATCCTCGATCCGGCCGTTGGTGCACGAGCCGATGAAGACCACGTCGATCTTGATGTCAGTCAGCTTGGTGCCCGCTTCGAGGCCCATGTAGTCGAGCGCGCGCTTGGCCGCTTCGACCTTACCGCCCTTGAAGTCTTCCGGCGCGGGCACGGAGCCCGAGATCGGCAGCACGTCCTCGGGCGAAGTGCCCCAGGTCACGACGGGCTCGATCTCTTCGGCCTTGATGGTGACGACCTTGTCGAAATGCGCGCCCTCGTCGGTGTAGAGCTGCTTCCACCAATGCAGAGCCGCCTCCCATTGCGCGCCTTTCGGAGCGTGAGCCCGACCTTTGACGTATTCGAAGGTCTTCTCGTCCGGCGCGATGAGGCCAGCGCGCGCGCCGCCTTCGATCGCCATGTTGCAGACGGTCATGCGGCCTTCCATCGACAGCTCGCGGATCGCTTCGCCGCAATATTCGATGACATGACCGGTGCCGCCGGCAGTGCCGGTCGCGCCGATGACCGACAGCGTGATGTCCTTGGCGGTGACGCCCGGACGCAGCTTGCCGGTGATCTCGACCTTCATGTTCTTCGACTTCGACTGGATCAGCGTCTGGGTCGCCAGAACATGCTCCACTTCCGAGGTACCGATGCCGTGAGCGAGCGCACCGAACGCGCCATGGGTCGCGGTGTGGCTGTCGCCGCAGACGACCGTCATGCCCGGCAGCGTCCAGCCCTGTTCAGGACCGACGATGTGCACGATGCCCTGACGCACGTCGGAGACCGGGTAATAGTTCACCCCGAAGTCCTTGGCGTTCTTGTCGAGCGCATCGACCTGAATCCGGCTTTCCTCGTTCTCGATCCCCTTCGCGCGGTCGAGCGTGGTCGGCACGTTGTGATCCGGTACGGCGATGGTTTTCTCCGGCGCGCGCACCTTGCGGCCCGCCATGCGCAGCCCTTCGAAGGCTTGCGGCGAGGTCACTTCGTGGACGAGGTGGCGGTCGATATAGAGCAGGCTGGTGCCGTCTTCGTCTTCGGACACGACATGCGCGTCCCAGATCTTGTCATAGAGGGTCTTCGGAGCAGACATGGCTCTCACTTTCTTTGGATGGCTGGCCTATAAAACGGCCGTTTGTCAGACATGGGACAGCAGGCGCAGATATGCGCCCGCGGGCGCAGAGCATCAAAGTCGTGCCAGCACCGAGCGGCTTTCGCCGTAGAAGCGCTCGCGGAGGCGGGCGCGATCATCCATGTCGAAAACGAGTGTCATGGGGCGCTAAATACGGCGAATCCGGCGCTGAGGCAATCGAAGAGTCCGTGTTTGGCCTGATCGCAAAACCGGGCTAACGTCATTTCCATGGATTTCGCGAACGGGGACATCGTCAAGATTTTGAGTTCGATCTGGGCGCAGATCGAAATCTTCCTCAATTCTATGGTCTTGCCCTCGCGGCTCTGGCAATTCGGGATCATCGCAGCGTGTTTTGCGCTGGCCCATCTCGGGCGCATCTGGCTCGCGCCGAAAGTCGACGACTGGGGGCGGAGGCGTGAGCTCTCGACCCGTCAGCTTCGCTGGCTGATCCTGCTCCGGAAGCGTCTGCGCGGATTTCTCTTCGTTGTGTTCGCATGGGCGTCGGTGTTCGTGCTCGAGGCAACCAAGGGTTTTTATTCCTGGCGCTTCCTCGTGGTGCTGGCCGCCACGCTCGTCACGGCATGGCTCGTCGTCGGCCTCGTCGCGCGGCTGATCCGAAATGCGCTCCTGCGCGGTATCGTGCGCTGGGGCGCGTGGATCTGGGTCACGCTCTATTACCTCGGGCTTTGGGACGAAACGGTGCGGCTCTTGAACGGGACCGCGGTCGAATTCGGTGATTTCCGCATCACGGCCTACGGGGTTCTCAAGGCACTGGTGCTGACGACGATCCTTCTGTCGGTGGCGCGGATCATCTCTGGGCAGACCTCGGCGCGGCTGCGGACCAACGAGGATATCAGCCCGTCGATGTCGGAGCTGGTCATCAAGGTGATGCAGGTTCTGCTTTACGGCGCGGCGCTGTTCATCGGGATCAAGGCGGTAGGCTTCGACCTGACCGGGCTTGCGGTTCTGTCCGGTGCGATCGGCGTGGGCCTTGGCTTCGGTCTGCAGAAAGTCGTGTCAAACCTCGTCTCGGGCGTGATCATCCTGCTGGATAAATCGATCAAGCCCGGCGACGTGATCAGCCTTGGCGAAACCTTCGGCTGGATCAATTCGCTGGGCGCGCGCTATGTCTCGGTCGTCACGCGCGACGGCAAGGAATACCTGATCCCGAATGAAGACCTGATCACGGGGCAGGTGGTCAACTGGTCCCATTCCAACGAATTCGTCAGGATCGACCTGCCCTTCGGCACCTCCTATCACGACGACCCGCATCTGGTGCGCAAGCTCGCGGTGGAGGCCGCGCAATCGGTGAACCGCGTCCTGAAGAACCGCCCGACGGTTTGCCACGTGACCGGTTTCGGCAACAGTTCGGTCGATTACCTCCTGCGGTTCTGGATCACCGACCCGGTCGAGGGACTGACCAATGTGCGCGGCCAAGTGTTTCTCGCGCTCTGGGATACGTTCAAGGCGAACGGCATTTCGATCCCGTTCCCGCAACGCGAAGTGCGCGTGCTCGAAGGGTCACAGCTTGACTTGCAACAGGCTCCGGAAACGCATAGCGAAAATTCGCCGCAGGAAAATTGAAATCGGACCTGCGGAATGCTACTTTTGAAAGACGTCCAGCGCCGGGACTATTGTGGCGCGTAACATCTGGAGGACCATGTCCTGTCTCATCTTTCCCTCGTGCCGAGTGATGCCGGCACAAAGGCAGCGGCCATGAATACACGGGCCGTCAACGCCGAAGCGACGAGCGAAGAAATCCTCGCGCGCGTCATCTCTTCCCTCGAAGACGACAAGGCCGAAGATATCGTGACCATCGACCTGCGCGGTCGGTCCTCGATCGGCGACTATATGGTTGTCTGTTCCGGGCGCAGCACGCGTCAGGTCAGCGCCATAGCCGAAAACCTGACCGAGCGGCTGAAGCACGAATTCGACCGGGCTTGCAAAGTCGAGGGCAAGGATCAGGGCGACTGGGTGCTGATCGACAGTTCCGACGTCATCGTTCACGTCTTCCGCCCGGAAGTGCGCGAGTTTTATCAGCTGGAAAAGATGTGGATGCCTGCGGGCGCCCCCGTCTGAGTTCGGCTGCATGAAGATCACGATCTGCGCGGTGGGCCGCTTGCGCAAGGGGCCCGAGCGCGAGCTGATCGACGACTACCTGAAACGCTTCGAGAAATCCGGGCGCGCCTTCGGGCTCGGCCCGGCTTCCGTCGTCGAGGTCGAAGACAAGAAAGGCTTGGGGCAGGGCGCGGAAGCAGAGTTGCTCAGCCGCGCCATTCCCGAGGGATCGGTCATCGTCACCCTCGACGAACGCGGCAGCCTGATCTCATCGCCGGAATTCGCCACGAAACTGCAAGGCTGGCGCGATCAGGCGCGCGACGTGGCTTTCGTGATCGGCGGTGCGGACGGGATCGACCCGGCCCTGCGCAGCCGCGCCGAGTTTTCCATCTCCTTCGGCAAGATGGTCTGGCCGCATATGCTGGCCCGCGTCATGTTGACCGAACAGATTTATCGCGCCGGACAGATCATCGCCGGCACACCCTATCACCGCGTCTGATCGACAGGTCACTAACCTCTGCTCCCATCGACAGCTTGCACCGCATCACGACGACGTTACGCTGCGTCCGAAAATGATGTGCAGCAGGTCAGGCCCGATGAATACTCTTCGAGACATGAACATATCCGGCGCGTCCATTTCCCGCGAGGCAATGATGCTACTGGGGTTCCAGCGCACGCGCCAGATTTCCGGCACTGCGCGAAAGGCTTGGGAAGACGGTGACAGGGGGCCCGCGTTCGAAGAAGTCGAGACCCGCAACGAGGAGATCTTTCGCGGCGCGCTCGCCGAGGTCTTCACCGAGTATCTACCGCTGCGCAAGACGCTCGAGGAAACCGGCCGCCGTCCGACCCATGTGGTCGACATCGGCTGTGGGCAGGGGCTCAACGACGCATTGCTGATCAAGGATTACGATTGCGCCGTGACCCTGATCGATATCGAGGAAACCCCGGAGCAATATCATTTCTGGAGCGATACCGGTGCAGGCTATGCCTCGCTCGACGCCGCAGCGGCGTTCCTGCGCGACAATGGCGCCCGCGCGGTCGAGACACTCAACCCGGTCAAGCAGCCTGATGCGCTGGACGGAGTCACGGGCGATCTTGTCACCAGCCTGATTTCCTGCGGCTTTCATTATCCGATCGGCGATTATCTCGACCTGATGATGCGGGTGATCCGGGACGGTGGGGCTGTCGTGCTGGACCTGCGCCGGCGCTATATGGAAAAGCCAGACGCGGCGCTCGCCTCGCTGCTCGAGGTCACGCGACAGACCGAGATACTCAGCTACGAGAAGAAAGCGCGGCGGATCATGTTCCAGGCCTGAGCCTCGCATGCCCCCGGTTGCCGCGACGGCCTGCGAGGCGTATGAGGGGGCAACAGATTAGGAGGCCGCCATGACCCGCCCGAAACCCGTCGTCCTGTGCATTCTCGATGGCTTTGGCGAGCGAAAGGAGCGCGAAGGCAACGCGCCCTTGCTGGCCGACACCCCGAACCTCGACCGTGTCCTGTGGAACAACCCGGCGAAATCGACGCTGGTGACCTTCGGCCCCGATGTCGGTCTGCCGAGCGGTCAGATGGGCAATTCCGAGGTCGGCCACACCAATATCGGCGCGGGACGGGTGGTGGCGATGGATCTGGGCCAGATTGATCTGGCGATCGAGGATGGCTCTTTCTTCGAGAACCAGGCGATCTTGTCCTTCATCGAC
Organism: Thioclava sp. NG1; assembly: GCF_003122275.1. Taxonomy (NCBI): domain Bacteria; kingdom Pseudomonadati; phylum Pseudomonadota; class Alphaproteobacteria; order Rhodobacterales; family Paracoccaceae; genus Thioclava; species Thioclava sp. NG1. Next base: position 319,933 of record NZ_QFBB01000004.1, read on the forward strand.
ACGATGAAAGAGAGCGGCGGGCGCGCGCATCTGATGGGCGTCATCTCGGATGGTGGTGTGCACGGCCATATCGAACATACGCTCGCTGCGGCGAAAATGGTCTCGGAGGCAGGCGTCCCCGTTCTGATCCACGCGATCACCGACGGGCGCGATGTCGCCCCCGATAGCGCGAAGTCCTTCGTTTCGGATCTTTGCGACCGGCTTCCCAAAGGCTGTACGGTCGTCACTGTCGATGGTCGCTATTACGCAATGGACCGCGACAACCGCTGGGACCGCGTCGGCCTTGCCTATGACGCGATGATCAACGGCAAAGGGCAGGGGGCAGACACCCCCGTGGCCGCGGTCGAAGCCAGCTACGACAAGGACGAGATGGACGAGTTCATCAAGCCCACCGTGATCGGCGATTACGAGGGCGCAAAGGATGGCGATGGCTTCTTCTGCCTCAACTTCCGCGCCGACCGCGCGCGCGAAATCCTGCGCGCGATCGGCGAGCCGGACTTCTCGGAATTCGAGACGGGAACGCGTCCGAAATGGGCGGCGCTGCTGGGGATGGTCGAGTATTCCGACGAGCATAACGCCTATATGAAGACCGCCTATCCGAAGCGCGAAATCGTAAACACGCTCGGAGAGTGGATATCAAAACAAGGGCTTAGCCAATTCCACTTGGCGGAGACAGAGAAATATCCGCACGTCACCTTCTTCCTCAACGGCGGCAAGGAAGAGCCGTGGGAAGGCGAAGACCGCTACATGCCGAAATCGCCCAAGGTCGCGACCTATGACCTGCAGCCTGAGATGAGCGCGCCGGAAGTCACCGACAAGTTCGTCGAGGCGATCGAGACCGGGTACGACCTGATCATCGTGAACTACGCCAATCCCGATATGGTCGGGCATACCGGCTCGCTGAAAGCCGCGATCGCTGCGGTGGAAGAGATCGACCACGATATCGGCCGCGTCGTCGAGGCGCTGGAGGCTGCGGGCGGCGCGATGATCATCACCGCCGATCACGGCAATTGTGAAACCATGATCGATCCGGAAACCGGCGGTCCGCACACCGCGCATACGACGAACCTCGTGCCGGTCTCGCTGGTTGGCGGGCCGGAGGGCGCCAAGCTGCGCGACGGGCGGCTCGCGGATCTCGCGCCGACGCTACTAGACCTCATGCAGATCGATCAACCCGAAGAAATGACCGGAAAGAGCCTGATCGTATCGTGATCCGCGCCGCACTCGCAGCTCTTCTGATTTCGGCCGGGCCGCTTTGGGCGGACGGATCTGGCGACGCCGCACTCAAGGCCTCGGCCGATCTGCGCAAGGCGATCACCGCGCTCGACGCGGCGCAGTCGAAGTCGGATCGCATTGCAGCACTAACGAAAACGATCCATGCCTATGAACAAGGGCTGAGCGCGCTGCGCGACGGGTTGCGCCGCGCAGCGATCCGCGAGCGCGAGATCAAGCAAGGCTTCGACGCGAAACGCGAAGAGCTTGGCAGTTTGCTGGCGGTCATGTCGACCATGCAGCAATCCGACGGGCCGCTGCTGCTGCTGCATCCGTCCGGTCCCGAAGGCTCGGCGCGGTCCGGGATGGTACTGTCCTCGGTCGCGCCCGCCTTGCAGGACGAGGCGCAGAAGCTGAGCGTCCACCTTGAGGAAATTGCGACCCTGCGCAAACTTCAGGAAAACGCGCGCGAGACGCTCGAAAAGGGGATGGTCTCGGTGACCAAGGCCCGCACAGCGCTGTCGGAGGCCATTTCCGAGCGCCGCGAAAAGCTGCCGCAGCGCTATCTCGAGGAACCCGAGGAGCTGACCGCCCTGGTGCAAAGCGCCGATACGCTCGAAGGCTTCGCGACCGGGTTGAGCGATATGGAAAACGATATCGGTCCGCCGCGCGGAGATTTCGCGGGCGCAAAGGGCACGCTGAACTTGCCGGTTATCGGCTCGGTGCTGCGTGGCTTCAACGAACCGGATGCGGCAGGGATCAAACGTCCCGGCCTCGTGATTGCCAGTGAGCCGGGATCTCTGGTCACGACGCCTTGGGCTGCGACGATCCGATACCGCGGTCCCTTGCTCGACTACGGAAATGTGATGGTCCTCGAACCCGCAGATGGATATCTTCTGGTTCTTGCGGGCCTCGGAACCGTCTATGGTGAGGTCGGAGACGTGCTGCCAAAGGGCACGCCCATCGGCTTGATGGGCGGAATTCAGCCGGGAGCGAAGGAATTCGGCAAGGAATTCGTGCAGGCGGCGACAGATGGCGCTGGTGCAGATCGCAGCGAGACGCTTTATTTGGAACTGAGAGAGGGCGGCAAGCCCGTGGACCCGACGCCGTGGTTCATCCAGACAAAAGACGACAAGGGTTGAGTATGAAAAAGTTCATGATGGCAGCGGTTGGCGGGACGCTTGCGGGCGCGCTTCTGTCCACGCAAGTCGCGGCGCCGCTGATGGCCGAGGAAACGAAACGCAACGAAACCGTCTACCAGCAGCTGGACCTGTTCGGCGACATCTTCGAGAAGATCCGCCAGGACTATGTCGAGCCGGTCGATAGCAAGAAGCTGATCGAAGCCGCAATCAACGGCATGCTCAGCTCGCTCGACCCGCATTCCAGCTACCTGCCGCCTTCCGATTACAGCGATATGCGCGTGCAGACGCGCGGTTCGTTCGGCGGTCTCGGTATCGAGGTCACGCAGGAAGACGGCTTCGTGAAGGTGGTTTCGCCGATGGACGGTACGCCCGCGGCCGAAGCCGGCATTCAGTCCGGCGATTTCATCACCGCGGTCGATGGCGAGTCCCTGATGGGTATCCCGCTCGATCAGGCAGTCGACAAGATGCGTGGGCCGGTCGGCTCGGACATCACCGTGACCATCGTCCGCGACGGCGAGCAGGATCCGTTCGACGTCACGCTGACCCGCGACACGATCAAGCTGACCGCCGTGAAGGGGCGCCATGACGGCGATACCGTCATTCTGCGCATCACCACCTTCAACGACCAGACCTTCCCGAACCTTGAATCCTCGATCAAGGAGCAGGTGAAAGAGGTCGGCGGCATGGACAAGGTCGACGGCTTCATCATCGACCTGCGCAACAACCCCGGCGGTCTTCTGACGCAGGCGATCAAGACGGCGGATGCGTTCCTCGACAAGGGTGAGATCGTCTCCACCCGCGGTCGGAACCCGCAGGATAGCGAGCGCTTCAACGCGACCGCCGGCGACATGGCCGACGGCAAGCCGATCGTCGTGCTGATCAACGGCGGCTCGGCGTCGGCTTCGGAAATCGTGACCGGCGCGCTGCAGGATCATCACCGCGCAATCGTCGTCGGCACCAAGAGCTTCGGCAAAGGCTCGGTCCAGACGGTCATGCCGATCCAGGGCGAGGGCGCGATGCGTCTGACCACCGCGCGCTACTACACGCCGTCGGGTCGTTCGATTCAGTCGCTGGGCATTGCCCCCGACGTGGTCGTGCCGCAGCCCGATCAGCCGAAATCGCAGGATAAGGCGGCCGCTGAAGGCGACAACGCCCGCAAGATGACCTCCGAGGCCGATCTGAAAGGTGCAATCACCAACGACTCGATGACCGAGGACGAGAAGAAACAGGCCGAGGACGAGCGCGCGAAAGCCGAAGAGGCCGCGAAGCGCCGGATGGAAGATTTCCAGATGTCCTACGCGATTGACCTGATCAAAGGCCTCTCGGCCATCGCGCCGGAAGCCAAGGCTGACACCGCGTCGACGCAGCAAGCCGAAGCGCCGAGCGCCGACAGCAAAACCGACACGCAGCAGAATTGAGGGGAAGGGGCCTTCGGGCCCCTTTTTCATATGACTCCCGAAGAAATCGTTAAACTTCCTTACCGCCGCAATGTCGGCGTCGTTCTGATGAACCCCGCGGGCCTCGTCTTCGCGGGCCAGCGCATAGACAATCCTGGACCGGCCTGGCAGATGCCGCAGGGCGGGATCGACAAGGGTGAAAAGCCGAAAGAAGCCGCCCTGCGCGAACTGGAAGAAGAAACCGGGGTGAACCCCGATCTCGTCGAAATCGTCGCGAAAACCTCCGATTGGGTACGCTACGACCTGCCGCACGATCTTGTGCCGAAAATCTGGAACGGTCGCTGGCGCGGGCAGGAGCAGAAATGGTTCCTGATGCGCTTCCTCGGCTCCGACGATCAGGTGCGCATCGACACGGACCATCCCGAATTTTCGGTCTGGCAGTGGATGCCCTTCGACGAACTGGTCGAGAAGATCGTCCCCTTCAAACGCTCGGTCTACGAGGCCGTTCGCGCCGAATTCAGAGACTATCTCGGCTGAATTCTCAGAAATCGAGGCCCAGATCGAGCGTCCGCGCCGAATGGGTGAGCGCACCGGAAGAGATGTAATCCACACCGGTCGCTGCCACTTCGGCAATCCGCTCGAGCGTCATGTTCCCCGAGGCTTCCAGTACGACGCGGCCCGCATTAAGCGCCACGGCCGCACGCAGCTCCGCGCTGTCCATATTGTCGAGCAGGATGACATCGGCGCCACCGATTTTCAGCGCCTCTTCCATCTGGCGCAGCGTGTCGACTTCCAGCTCGATCCGCATCATGTGACTGCGCGCCGCTTTCGCTGCTTCGAGCACCGCGCGCACGCTCCCGGCGGCCGCAATATGGTTATCCTTGATCAGGATCGCGTCCGACAGGCCGTAACGATGGTTGAAACCGCCGCCATGGGTCACCGCTGCTTTCTCGAGCGCGCGTAGACCCGGGGTGGTCTTCCGGGTGCAAGTGATACGCGCCTTCGTGCCTTCGGTTTTCGCGACGAAGCGCGCGGTTTTCGTGGCAATCCCGCTGAGGCGTCCCGCGAAATTCAGCGCCACCCGCTCCGCCATCAGGATCGACGCGGCCGAGCCATCGACCGTCAGCAAGGTCTCCCCGGCTTGGCACGGTTTGCCATCCGCGATCAGTATCGAGACGCGCAGCGTCGGATCGACCAGTCGAAACGCCATCGCAGCGACCTGCATCCCTGAAGCGACGCCATCTTCCCGCGCTTTCAGTCGCGCGGAATAGGTTTTGCCCGCCGGAATCACCGCCTTCGTCGTCGCGTCGCCCATGGGCGAAAGGTCTTCGACCAGCGCGGCGCGGACAATCGGTTCGATCAGCAAATCGGGCAACATATCAGTCCTCCAAGGCTGCGGCGCGAATTTTCAGCGCCTCCTCCAGCGTGATTTTCGTTCTTTTCGCCAATTTAGGGTCCATGTCCGGAAAATCGGAACGGAAATGGCCGCCGCGGCTCTCTTGGCGCGCAAGCGCCGCTGCAGCGATCAACGTGGCCGTCGCGGTCATGTTCCGCATCGTTTCCGTGCGGGCCTCCGCCTCGATCTTCGCAATGACGCGCAGGGCCGCCTTCAATCCCTCCGCATCGCGCACGACACCGACACCATCGGTCATCGCGTTGCGCAGCACCTGCACGGCTGCCTCGTTCACCGGGACATCGCCGTCGGGAAACGCGGGGGTTACCGGCTCAGCGTCGGCGATATCTCCAAGCTCAGCAGCGATACCGACAGCGCAAATCCGTGCGAAAACCAAAGCCTCAAGCAACCCGTTCGACGCCAAGCGGTTCGCGCCATGCAGCCCGGTCGACGAGGCTTCGCCGCAAACCCAGAGCCGGTCGAGCGAACTGCGTCCCTCCGTATCGGTATCCACTCCGCCCATATGATAATGTGCGGCCGGCGCAACGGGGATGACGCCGGAAACAGGGTCTATTCCGGCCCGTTCGCAGGCTTCGGCAACGGCGGGGAAGCGGGTCAGGACTTCGGCCCCTAGGGCTGCACGCGTATCCAAAGCGGGTTCGCGCCCGGCCTGTCGCTCCAGGTAAACCGCCCGGGCCACAATATCGCGCGGAGCAAGCTCCGCGTCGGGATGAACGGAGAGCATGAAGCGCTCGCCATCCGCGTTAATGAGTATTGCACCTTCACCGCGCAGCGCTTCGGTCGCGAGCGGGGCAGGATCTTCGCCACTGGCGATCGCGGTCGGGTGGAACTGTACGAATTCCGGATCGGCGATCCGCGCGCCAGCGCGCGCTGCCATCCCGATGACCTGCCCACGGATCCGAGGCGGGTTTGTCGTAACGGAAAACAGCCCGCCGGACCCGCCGCCCGCAAGCAAAACCGCCGGGCTTTTGATCAGAACGGGCCCCGATGGCTCAAATGCGCGTTCGATCCACACGCCGGTCACGCGGTCGTCTTCGGTCTCCAGATACGTGGCCAGGACGCCTTCGAGAACCTGAACCGAGGGTGCCTGCCGGACTGCCGCGACGAGAGTCTGCATGATCTCGCGACCCGCCTGATCGCCTTTCACCCGGACGACCCGCGCGTGACTGTGCGCTGCCTCGCGCGACATCACGTAGTCGCCCTCGGGATCGCGATCGAAGGGCGTTCCAAGTTCGGTCAATGCGAGGATGTGCTGACGTGCTTCTTCGGTGACCAAATGGGCGATTTGCGGTGAAACAGTGCCTGCTCCGGCGATCATCGTGTCGCGTGCATGCGCCGCAGGCGTGTCGCTGACCGACATCGCCGCCGCGACACCGCCCTGGGCCCAAGCCGATGATGCGCCTTCGCCCAGAGTTTCCGGCGAGATGATGAGAACGGGGCGGGGCGCGAGGCTTAGGGCCGCGTAAAGTGCGCCCAAGCCCGCGCCGACGATGACGATCCGCTGCGTTTCGATCACTTCGCCAGCGTCCGGGAGAGTTCGATCATCCGCTCGACCGCGACGCGCGCTTTCTCTGCAATCTGCGGGTCGACGATCACTTCCTCGGTCCCGGTATGCAGCGACCAAAGGATTTTTTCGAGCGTGATTTTCTTCATGTAGGGGCACATATTGCACGGACCCACAAAATCTACTTCCGGTAGCGCGTCGGCGATGTTGGATGCCATAGAGCATTCCGTCACCAACATGGCCTCTTTCGGCTTGTTGGTTTCGACGTATTTAATGATCCCCGACGTCGAGCCCGAGAAATCAGAGGCCGCGACAACATCCGGCGGGCATTCCGGGTGCGCGATGATCCGGGTATTTGGGTGCATCGCGCGGAAGTCACTGATATCCTTGGCAGTGTACTGCTCGTGGACGATGCACGAACCTTCCCACCAAACCACATTCTTCTCGGGAACCTCGTTCGCCACGTTCTGCGCAAGGTACTGGTCCGGGGTCATGATGACCGTGTCACTCTCCATCGCACGCACGATCTGCGCGGCGTTGGACGAGGTGCAGCAGATGTCGGACGCGGCTTTCACCTCGGCTGTTGTGTTAACGTAGCTTACCACGGGCGCGCCCGGGTATTTCGCGCGCATCTCCGCAATGCCGTCAGCGGTGATCGACTCTGCCAGCGAGCAGCCGGCTTTCATGTCGGGGATCAGGACGGTCTTGGCCGGGTTCAGGATTTTTGACGTTTCGGCCATGAAGTGCACGCCGCATTGGACGATCGTGCCCGCCTGAACTTTGGTCGCTTCGATAGCAAGCTGCAGACTATCACCTACTACATCTGCCACGCCGTGGTAGATTTCCGGCGTCATGTAGTTGTGAGCAAGAATTACCGCGTTCTTCTCTCTCTTCAACTGGTTGATTGCGCGGATATACGGCGCGTAACGCGCGAAATCCGGAAGGGGGATAACGCGATCCATCTTTGCGTGGATCTCGTGCATTTCCTCGGCCAACTCGATGGACGGCGCAAGATCATAGGTCTCGGCCAGCGTGGCACGCATTTCAGTCAGGTCCAGCATGGACGGTACTCCCGCTCTCTCCCTAAGAAGCCCCCGATTTAAGGGAGGTTGACGCTCGGTTAAATGGGAAACTTGTTTATTTTGATAGAAAAGGCGCCGACGTCAGTCGTAACGGTTCCAGATCGCCGCTTCTCCCAGCTTGGCGACAAAGGCAGCATGGGCTTCGGCTTCTTCAGCAGTCAAACGTGGGGGCAGGGGCTCCGGACGGGGCTTCGGACGCCAGCCTTGATTTGCGCCGGCTTGCAATTTCTGACCGGTTTCAACGGGTTGCAGTCCAAAGCCCGGCTGCCGACCGCCAATCAGCTCGAGGTAGACCTCAGCCAAAATCTCACTGTCGAGCAGTGCGCCGTGCAAAGTCCGCGACGAGTTGTCGATGCCGAAGCGACGGCAGAGCGCGTCGAGCGTCGCCGGCGAGCCAGGAAATCTACGCCGTGCCATCGCGAGCGTATCGAGCGCGCGTTCATCCGGGATCAGAGGCATTCCGGCCCAGCGAAGCTCGGCATTCAGAAATTTCATGTCGAACTTGGCGTTGTGGATCACGAGAACCGAGTCCGTGCCGATGAAATTCAGGAAATCGAGGCCGATCTGGGCGAATTTGGGCTTGTCCGACAGGAATTCGTCGCCCAATCCATGCACTTGGAAGGCTTCCTGCGGCATCGAGCGCTCGGGGTTAATGTATTGGTGATAGGTGTTACCGGTGGGCATGTGATTGAACAGCTCAACCGCGCCGATCTCGACGATCCGATCGCCGTCTTCCGGCTCGAATCCCGTGGTTTCGGTATCGAGAACGATTTCACGCATTTTGCTCACCCCTGATCTGCGCGATCAGGTTTCGCACATCTTGGCGGGTCTGCTCAAGATCGACGGTTTCGATGATGAAGGTCGCGCGGCGGCGTTTCTCTGCGTCCGGCATCTGTCGCGACAGGATGAAATCGAGCTGCGCCTCGGTCATCTCGGGCCGCTCCAGGACGCGCGCGCGCTGAACCTCCGCCGGCGCGGAAACGACAAGAGTGGCATCGCAAGCAGCATCAGCCCCGGTTTCGAACAAAAGAGGGATGTCGAGGAGGATCAGATCCGCCTCTGAGTGATCCGCGATGAACTGGCTACGAGAGGCCGTCGTGAGTGGGTGAACGATCTCTTCAACGCGGTTTAGAGCCGTTTTGTCGTTCGCGAGCAGTTTTTTCAGCTCCACCCGATCCACTGCGCCCGCCTTGATCGCAGAGGGAAAAGCGGCGGCGATCGGCGCAACCGCCGCACCATCCTTCGCATAGAGATCATGCACCGTCTGATCCGCATCCCACACGGGCACGCCGGCCTCGGCGAACATCGCGGCGGTCGTGGATTTCCCCATCCCGATGGAGCCGGTCAGACCGAGCAGGAAAGGCTTGCTCATCCCCCGAGCACCGCGTTGCGGACGGTTTCGCCGACTTCCGGGCGCTGGCCGAACCAACGCTCAAATCCCGGGACGGCTTGATGCAAAAGCATGCCAAGCCCGTCGACCACGGTGCATCCCGCGTCTTCGGCCTCGGTGAGAAATTTGGTCTTAAGGGGTGTATACACGAGATCACAGCAAGTCGCGCTGGGACGCAATGCATCGAGCGGAACGCGAAACTCCGACTTGCCTATCATACCGAGCGACGTCGTGTTCACCACCGTCGCCGCATCTTCGAGCATATTGCCCGCACGCACCCAATCGTAAACGACCAGACGCGCCCCGAATTCCTGACGCAGCGCATCGGCGCGCGCCCGCGTCCGGTTCGAGATACGGATTTCCGGCGCTCCGCTTTCCAGAAGCGAAGCGACGATGGCGCGCGCAGCCCCGCCTGCACCGAGAACGGCGGCCGGGCCAGACTTCGGGTCCCAGTTCGGCGCATTCTGCCTCAGATTAGCGATGAAACCGTAACCATCTGTATTATCTGCGTAAATCTTGCCATCCGGGCGGAACACCAAGGTATTCGCAGCGCCGATTAGGGCCGCGCGATCGGAGATGACATCGGCAATCTCGAGCGCGCGGATCTTGTGCGGGATCGTCACATTCGTGCCGACGAACCCCGCCTTGGGCAAGGTCCGAAGCACAGTTTCCAGATCGTCACTGGCCACATCCATCGGAACATAGAACCCTTCGATCCCGTATTCTGCAAACCATGTGCGGAACAGGAGCGGCGAGCGCGAATGCGCGACCGGCGATCCGATGACGCCAGCGAGGGGAATGCGCGGATGATCCGTCATGTCGTGAAATCTCCTCGGGCATGAAGCCAGTTAAGGAATTCGATCAAGGGAAGGCCCAGGACAGCAAAATAATCGCCTTGGACACGGGAGAAAAGACGCACGCCTTCCTCCTCGAGCTTGTAGCTGCCCACGGACCAGCGGATGCTCTCCCAGTTCCGGGCGACGTAATCGTCGATGAAGGGCGCAGTAAGCTCATGCATCGTCAGACGCACTTCGCCCACATGACGCCAGAGCGGCTCGCCATCCCGGATCGCAACCATCGCGGAAAGCAGTTTGTGGGTTTGACCGGAGAGGGCACGCAACTGCGATTTCGCGTCCTCCGGTGTCTCCGGCTTCGACAAGACCGTGCCTTTAAGCTCCAAAACCTGATCCGCGCCGACCACCAGTTCTCCGGGATGGCGCGCCGACAGTTTCGCAGCCTTCATCTCGGCGAGAAGGTCCGCGACATCGCGCGGCTTTGCCTCTTCGGCCTCCAAACTCCGCCTGATCGTGTCCTCGTCAATGCGCGCGGGCGCGACCGTCACCGACAGACCGGCGTTGCGCAGAAGCTGCGCGCGGATTTCTGAAGCGGAGGCAAGGAGGATGTTCATGAACTTGTGGATAAGCAGGCGCAGAAGTCTCGGGGTCGAATTGGGCATAACGCGGATCGGCGGATTACTCCACCGGATCGGCACGTTTCATGGCAGATTTACGAAACTTGTCCACCTGTGGAATTCGGATTCGAGCCGTTGGGGACACGGTGAGGACTTCACAATTTTCTCCAAAGAGTTATCCACAGGATGACGTTGAGACTCTTCGAGACATAAGCACGCAGTATCAATGTTTTAGGAGAAACTAGCCAGCCGAAAGATTCCTTCCCACCAGATGTTTTCCGCCTGTGGAGAAACTCTTGATAAAGTGTTAATCCACATCATCAACAGGCCCTACATCATCATCATCTTTTTCTTTAAAGAATCTTTTTTGAAGATGATGGCAGCTGTCAGCCGGAGACGAGATGACCGATTTCCTGAGCACTTGGTATTTGTGGATCAAAGCGCTCCACGTGATGGCGATCATCACATGGATGGCGGCCTTGTTTTATTTGCCGCGGCTTTACGTTTACCACGTCGAGGGGCTGAACAAGGCGGGCATGGTGCGCGACAGTGATCAGGAGCTTCTGTTCCGGCATCAGGAACGGCTTCTTCTCAAGGCCATCATGAACCCGGGGATGATCGCGAGCTGGTTCTTCGGCCTGATGCTGGTCTTCACGCCGGGGATCGTCGATTGGTCGAGCATCTGGCCGTGGACGAAGGCAGCCGCTGTTCTCGGCATGACCTGGTTCCACATGTGGTGCGCGAAGGAACGCAAGGCGCTTGCAGAGGGCAGGGCGAACCGCAGCGGGCGCTACTACCGTATGATGAACGAGATCCCGACGATCTTCATGATCGTTATCGTCGCGTCGGTGATCGTGAAATTCTGACTTTCGTTGACTCAGCGACGCTTTGCGCTTATCTGCCTCGCCAAGCCCCGGCCGTTCTGGCCGACCGGTTTTTCTGAGACAAGACGAATCTTTGCGCCCATCGCTCTGGTGAGGCGCCAGCTGCAGGTAATCCGATGAGCGATGAACGCCTCAATCTCTCCGACTTGAAAGCCAAAAGCCCGAAGGAACTTCTGGCGCTGGCCGAAGAATGGGAGATCGAAAACGCCTCGACCATGCGCAAGGGCGAGATGATGTTCTCGATCCTGAAGGAGCATGCCGAGGATGATTGGGTCATCGGTGGCGATGGCGTCCTCGAAGTTCTGCAGGATGGTTTCGGCTTCCTGCGTTCGACCGAGGCGAACTATCTGCCGGGTCCCGACGATATCTACGTCTCGCCCGACATGATCCGCCAGCACAGCCTGCGCACCGGCGATACCGTCGAAGGCGTAATCCGCGCGCCCGGCGAGAACGAGCGGTATTTCGCGTTAACGAAGGTTGAGCGGATCAACTTCGAGGAGCCGGAGAGGGCGCGCCACAAGGTCGCTTTCGACAACCTCACGCCGCTCTATCCCGATGAGCGCCTGAAGATGGAAATCGAGGATCCGACGATCAAGGACCGTTCGGCCCGGATCATCGACCTCGTCGCGCCGATCGGGAAAGGCCAGCGTTCGCTGATCGTCGCCCCGCCGCGGACCGGTAAGACGGTTCTGCTGCAGAACATCGCGACGTCGATCGAGCGTAACCACCCGGAATGCTACCTGATCGTTCTGCTGATCGACGAACGACCGGAAGAAGTCACCGACATGCAGCGTTCGGTGAAGGGCGAGGTGATCTCTTCGACCTTCGATGAACCGGCGACGCGCCACGTTGCGGTGTCCGATATGGTCATCGAAAAGGCCAAGCGCCTTGTCGAGCATAAGCGCGATGTCGTTATTTTGCTGGATTCGATTACCCGCTTGGGCCGCGCCTTCAACACCGTCGTGCCAAGCTCGGGCAAGGTGCTCACCGGTGGTGTCGATGCGAACGCGCTGCAGCGTCCGAAGCGGTTCTTCGGGGCTGCGCGGAACATCGAAGAGGGCGGCTCGCTGACCATTATCGCGACCGCGCTGATCGATACCGGCTCGCGGATGGACGAGGTCATCTTCGAAGAATTCAAGGGCACCGGTAACTCGGAGATTGTGCTGGACCGCAAGGTTGCCGACAAGCGTGTCTTCCCGGCGATGGACATCCTCAAATCCGGCACCCGGAAAGAGGATCTGCTCGTCGACCAGAAGGATCTTCAGAAAACATACCTTCTGCGCCGCATCCTGAATCCGATGGGTACGACCGATGCGATCGAGTTCCTGATCTCGAAGCTCAAGCAGACCAAAACGAACTCGGAATTCTTCGACTCGATGAACGGCTGAGGCCGTCCTATCTTCCGCTCGGAAGAGGATTGCTATGGACACGATCTATGCTCTGGCCACGGCCCGCGGAAAAGCGGGCGTGGCCGTCATTCGTATTTCAGGACCGCAAGCTTGGTATGCGGCGCGGGAACTGGCGGGAACCTTGCCGGAACCGCGCATCGCCGGGCTGCGCAGGCTGCGGCTCGCGGGCGAGGAACTCGACGAGGCGGTGGTTCTGTGCTTTGAGAATGGGGCCAGCTTTACCGGCGAAGAGGTCGCGGAACTGCATATCCACGGGGCGATCGCGACGGTCTCGGCTGTCTTGCGTGCGCTTGGACGGATCGACGGGTTGCGGCTTGCGGAACCTGGTGAATTTACCCGGCGGGCGTTGGAGAACGAACGGCTCGATCTGGCACAGGTCGAAGGACTTTCCGATCTGATCGAGGCTGAGACAGAGGCGCAGCGCAAACAAGCGTTGAAGGTTTTGTCAGGCGCGGTTGGCGCTCTGGTCGAGGATTGGCGGGCGAAGTTGATCCGGGCGGGGGCGTTGATCGAAGCGACGATCGACTTCGCGGATGAGGAAGTTCCGGTCGATGTTTCGCCCGAGGTGTTGGAGCTGATCGACGCGGTCGCAGCCGGAATTCGCGATGAGTTACGCCGGATCGGTGCGGCGGAACGGATCCGCGAAGGGTTTGAGGTCGCGATTGTCGGGCGTCCGAATGCTGGGAAATCAACCTTACTCAACGCGCTCGCAGGGCGCGAAGCCGCGATCACCTCCGAATTCGCAGGCACGACGCGCGACGTCATCGAGGTGCGAATGGAGATCGGCGGGCAGGCGGTGACCTTGCTCGACACCGCTGGCCTGCGCGAAACCGACGATGTCGTGGAAGCGATCGGGGTGGAGCGGGCTCTGGAACGCGCCCGGCAATCCGACCTGCGCGTCTTCCTGCTCGACGGCGAAGAAGTACCTTTGATCGCGCCAGAACCGGGCGATCTGGTGGTGCATGGCAAATCGGATATCGCCGAGCATGACGGACTGAACGTGTCCGGGAAAACAGGAGCAGGTCTGGCAGAACTTATCTCCGCAATCGAAGAAAGGCTGTCCGGGCTTGGTGAGGGTGCCGGCGTGATGACGCGCGAGCGACACCGGGTTGCAATGCAACGTGCATTCGGGGCTTTGGAATCGGCGCGAGATGAGGTATTGCGCGGGTCCGACCGGAGCGAGCTGGCAGCGGAATCACTGCGCCAGGCGGCTTGGGCGCTGGAAGCGTTGCTCGGGCGGGTGGATGTCGAGAACCTGTTGGACGAAATTTTCTCGAGCTTCTGCATCGGAAAGTAAGGAGTGTTTCACGTGAAACATTACGACGTCATCGTGATCGGAGGCGGGCACGCCGGAACCGAGGCAGCCCACGCCGCCGCCCGGATGGGCGTGCAGGTGGCCTTGGTGACCCTGCGCGCTGATGCGATCGGGGTAATGTCGTGCAATCCCGCGATTGGTGGGCTTGGAAAAGGCCATTTGGTGCGCGAGATCGACGCGATGGATGGCGTTATGGGGCGGCTCGCCGATGCGGCGGGGATTCAATTTCGCCTTCTTAACCGACGTAAAGGGCCAGCGGTGCAGGGTCCCCGCGCTCAGGCGGATCGTAAACTCTACCGTGAGGCGGCTCAGAGGGTGACTGCGGCGCAATCCAATCTTGATGTGATCGAAGGGGAAGTGACCGACCTGAGCGTCAAAAGCGGTCGTGTGACCGGCGTGATGCTTGCAGATGGTGTAGCGCTTAGCTGTCATTCGGCGATCCTGACTTCGGGAACGTTTCTGAATGGCGTGATTCATATCGGTGATCAGCAGCGTCCAGGAGGTCGCATCGGGGATAGGCCGTCGCGTGCACTCGCAGAGCGGCTTTATGCGATGGAGCTGCCGATGGGCCGTCTGAAAACCGGTACGCCGCCGCGGCTGGATGGGAAGACGATCGCTTGGGAAAAATTGGAGAGCCAGCCGGGCGATGATCATCCGGTGATGTTTTCCTTCCTTAACCGATCGCCCGAAGTGCGGCAGATTTCCTGCGGGATCACCCATACGAATGGGCGGACTCACGACATCATCCGGGGCAATCTCGACCGCTCAGCAATGTATGGCGGGCATATTTCTGGGGTTGGCCCTCGCTATTGCCCGTCTATCGAAGACAAGGTCGTCCGTTTTGCCGACAAGGATTCGCATCAGATCTTTCTTGAACCGGAAGGGCTGGACGACAACACGGTCTATCCGAACGGAATTTCGACTTCGCTACCTGTCGATGTTCAGGAAGATTACGTCCATTCGATCTTCGGTCTGGAAAATGCGAAGATTCTGCAACCCGGTTACGCGATCGAATATGACTATGTCGATCCGCGGGCACTGGACGGCACGCTGCAGTTGCGCGCTGTGCCTGGCCTATATCTTGCGGGACAGATAAACGGAACCACAGGATATGAGGAAGCCGCCGCCCAAGGTTTGGTCGCGGGGTTGAATGCGGCGTCTTCCGCCAAGTCGGGCGAACCGGTGCAATTCAGCCGGACCTCAAGCTATATCGGCGTGATGATTGACGACCTGACCTCACGCGGCGTTACCGAACCTTACCGGATGTTTACCTCGCGCGCCGAATTCCGCCTGTCGCTGCGGGCTGATAACGCCGACCAACGTCTGACCGGGATGGGGATCGAGATTGGCTGCGTTGGCGAAGCGCGCCGTGCGCAGTTTGAAAAGAAGTCCGCCGAGCTTGCGGCTGGCGGCGAATTATTGCGGTCGATTTCGCTTACGCCGAAGGAAGCGAAGGAGAAGGGTTTCAAGGTTAACGAGGATGGGACTCGCCGGACGGCGTTCGATCTCTTGTCCTTCCCGGATATCACAATGCCCGCTTTGCAGGAGGCGCTTCCGGAACTGAAAAATCTTTCCGAAGATGTCGCGCGGCAATTGTCGATCGATGCGCTTTACGCGAATTACGTGGCGCGTCAGGAGGTCGACGCGGCCTCTCTCAAGCGCGATGAGGGCTGGGAAATCCCCGAAGATTTCAATTTCGATTCTTTGCAAGGGCTTTCGAACGAGCTGAAGGCGAAGCTTCAGCGCGCGATGCCCAAGACTTTAGGTCAGGCGGGGCGTATAGATGGAGTGACGCCGGCTGCGCTAACCTTGATCTTAGCGCGCCTGCGGCAGTCAAAGCGGGAACGCTCTGCATGACGACGCCCGAAGCCGAGGAGTTTGCGGAGCGATTCGATGTTTCACGTGAAACACTGGATAATCTCCTAGCCTACGAAGTTCTCCTTAAGAAATGGAACCCGGCGATCAACCTCGTAGCGAAATCGACCTTGGAGGATATGTGGTCGCGCCACTTCCTCGATTCGGCCCAAATATTTGCGATGGCGCCTGAAAATGCGCAGATATGGGCGGATTTTGGGGCAGGGGGAGGGTTTCCCGGCCTGGTGATCGCGGTTCTGTCAGCAGAAAGAGAGCCCGAGAGGCAAGTGGTTCTCGTCGAGTCGGATCTTCGCAAATCTGCTTTTCTGTCGACGGTCAGTCGCGAATTGTCGCTCAATACCCGCGTTATCGCGCAGAGAATCGAAGAAATCGCTCCGCTGGACGCGGACGTCGTTTCTGCCCGTGCTCTCGCTAGCCTGCCAAAATTGTTGGAATTCACCGCTCCACATCTGAAGCCGGACGGGACTGCTCTCTTTCCGAAAGGCGCACGCTGGCAGGAAGAACTTGCGCAGGCGCGGGAAAGCTGGTCCTTTGACCACGAGGCGATCGAAAGCCTCAGTGATCCAAACAGTGTTGTCCTGAAAATCCACGGAGCCGAGCGTGTCTGACCCAATTCGCGCAAACGAACCGAAAATTATTGCGATTGCGAACCAGAAGGGCGGCGTGGGCAAGACGACAACGGCGATCAACCTCGCTGCCGGGCTCGTTGAGGCCGGGCGGAAGGTGCTTCTTATCGACCTGGATCCGCAGGGGAACGCGTCGACGGGGCTCGGAATCGAACCTGATGACCGCGAACTGACGACCTACGATCTTCTGATCGAGGATGCGCCGGTTTCGTCAGTCTTGCACAAGACGGAAATCGACGGTCTTTACCTCTGTCCAGCGACAACGGACCTGTCCTCGGCCGATATGGAGCTCGTTTCGACCGAAAAGCGCAGCTTTCTTCTGCATGACGCGCTACGACATCCTGATGTCGATACCTATGGCTTCGACTATATATTGATCGACTGCCCGCCTAGCCTTAGCCTGCTGACCATCAACGCGATGGTCGCATCGCATTCGGTGCTGGTGCCGCTTCAGGCGGAATTCTTCGCGCTCGAAGGGCTTTCGCAGCTGATGCTGACGATCCGGGAGATCCGCCTCAGCGCAAATCGAAACCTGCGGATAGAAGGGATCGTTCTCACGATGTATGACGTGCGGAACAATCTCTCTCAGCAGGTGGAGGCGGATGCGCGCGCGACCTTGGGTGAGCTGGTTTTCCGTACGATGATTCCCCGGAACGTGCGGGTCTCCGAGGCGCCTTCCTACGCGATGCCGGTGCTCAACTATGACAGCAGCTCGCGCGGAGCGGTGGCCTATCGAAACCTGGCGAGCGAATTGATGTCGCGGCACGAATTGGCAAAGGCGGTGTGAGCATGGCGAAAGAACGCGAAAAGCGTGGATTGGGACGCGGTTTGTCGGCTTTGATGGCGGATGTCGATCTGAACCCGGCTGAGACGACGGCATCGCCGCGCCGGCCGGAGCAATATGTGCCGGTCGAGAAGATCGAGCCGAACCCGGACCAGCCGCGTCGCGATTTCGAGCCCGCCGCCCTGGAAGAACTGGCGGCGTCGATCCGCGAAAAAGGCGTGATTCAGCCGCTTATCGTGCGCAAACACCCGACGAAGCCGGATCATTATGAGATCGTGGCCGGTGAACGCCGGTGGCGCGCGTCGCAGATGGCCAAGCTGCACCAGCTTCCGGTCATCATTCGCGAGTTCAACGACACGGAAGTTCTTGAAGTCGCGATTATCGAAAACATTCAGCGCGCCGACCTCAACGCGTTGGAAGAAGCACTGGCCTACAAGCAATTGATGAGCCGCTTCGGCCACACACAAGAAAAGCTGGCCGAGGCGCTGTCGAAAAGCCGTAGTCATATCGCCAACCTGATGCGTCTGCTGCAACTTCCCGAAGAAGTGCAGGGTTACCTGCGTGAGGGGAAGCTCTCCGCTGGTCATGCGCGGGCGATGATTACCGCTGAGGATCCGGTCGGTCTGGCCCGGCAAGCCGTGGCAAAGACGCTGTCCGTGCGCGATGTCGAAAAGCTCGCCAAGAAGCAGCAGGGCGGGGAAGAGCGCAAGGCGCGTCCGAAGCCCCAGAAGGATGCCGATACGCGCGCGCTCGAGGGCGATCTTTCCGCGACGATCGGGATGAAGGTCGCGATCGATCACACGAGCAATGGAAGCGGTAAGATCACGATTTCCTACGGTGATCTGGAGGAGCTCGACCGTCTTTGCCAAATGCTCAGCAACGGCTGATCAGCTATTCGGGCGAGTCCAGATGAAAATCAGAACGCCGAGCAGCGTAATCCCCTGAATCGCCAAGATGCCGACTGGCAACCGGAAGGCTAACGACAGGCCAAAAGCCGCGAAAACAGACACTGTTGCCGCGATTTTTGCGCGTTTCGCGATAGCACGCCGTTCCTGCCAGTCGATGACCTGTGGCCCGAAACGCGGATGGGTGATGATCCAGTTGTGCAGGCGATCGGAGGACCGCGCGAAGCAGAACGTCGCTAGAAGCATCAGGGGAACGGTAGGGACAAGCGGCAGAAACAGCCCGATGATACCGATGGCGGTCGAGACGATGCCAAGCGTGAGCCAGACGATGCGCATCAGGGGATGAGGTCGCGAATGATGGCGTTCAGGACCGGGCGGCCTTGATCCGTCGCGCGCAGAAATCCGTTCTCTCTCTCGATCATGCCGATATCCTCAAGATGGCGCATCGTCGCCTCGTCGAGCGGTGAACGCGAGATCGTGTTGAACCGTTCCACCTCGAGCCCTTCGGAGAGGCGTAGCGCGAATAGAAGATACTCGATTGCCTGCTCTTCGCGGGGCAGGGCGGCGCGTTCATTCTCTCCGGCACCGGTCTTTTCCACCTGCGCAAGCCAGGCGCCGGGTTGTTTGAGCGTATCGGTGGCGTGACGGACACCATTTTCGGTCAGGCGCCCATGTGCGCCGGGACCGATGCCGATATAGTCCCCATAGCGCCAGTAAATCAGGTTATGTCGGCTCTCGGCGCCCGGACGGGCGTGGTTCGAGATTTCATAGGCGGGGAGGCCGTGCTTCTCGCAAATTTCCTGCGTCGCAAAATACATTTCGGCGGAGATATCGTCCTCCGGAATGCCTCGGAGCTTGCCTGCATCGTGCCGCGCACCGAACACGGTGCCGGGTTCAATGGTCAGCTGATAGAGGGAGAGGTGGTCGACTGCCATTCGCAGCGCCTCGTCCAGCTCTGACTTCCAATCTTCGATCGTCTGGTGCTGGCGCGCGTAGATCAGATCGAAGCTCACACGGTCGAATTGCTTGCGCGCAATGTCGAAGGCTTTCTGGCCTTCTGCGACCGAGTGCATCCGGCCCAAACGACGCAGATCTTCGTCATTCAGCGCCTGCATCCCCATCGAGACGCGGTTCACGCCAGCCTTGGAAAAGGCTCTAAACCGCCCGGATTCGACACTTGTGGGGTTTGCTTCGAGGGTAATCTCGAAATCGTTGCTAGTTTGCCAGTTTCTGCGAATGCGTTCGATGATCGCGGCGACGATCTCGGGGTCCATTAGCGATGGAGTGCCGCCGCCGAAGAAAACCGTGTTGAGGATCCGGCCTTCGGTCTGAGCGGCATAGCGGTCGAGTTCGCTGAGATAAGCAGAGAGCCATCGTTTTTGGTCGATGGCGGTCGCGACATGCGAATTGAAGTCGCAATAAGGGCATTTGGCGGCACAGAACGGCCAGTGAAGGTAGAGGCCGAACCCTCCGTGCCGCCAATCCTCGATCATTTCGCCTCGAATACCGTAACGAATTTGCGGAAAGCGTCCGCACGGTGCGAAATCTCGTTCTTCTGCGCGGGGTCCATCTCCGCGAAGGTGAGATCATAGCCATCGGGCTGGAACATCGGGTCGTAGCCATGGCCAAGCGCGCCGCGCATCGGCCAGACCAGTTGACCCTCGGCGCGGCCTTCGAACACTTCGTCATGCCCGTCGGGCCAGGCGAGAACCAGGGTCGAGCGGAACCGCGCAGTCCGTGGCGAGGGGGCCTCGATATCGTCGCAAGCCTTCCACGTCTTCTCCATCGCCATGGTGAAATCGCGACCGTTCGGGGTCGTCGCCCAATCGGCGGTATAAACGCCCGGCGCCCCGTCGAGACAGTCCACTTCAATCCCGGAATCGTCAGCCAAGGCGGGCAGGCCCGTCGCCTTGGAAGCGGCGTGCGCCTTGATCCGGGCATTGCCGACGAAGGTGCTCTCGGTCTCTTCCGGCTCGGGTAGGTTCATTTCCTTCGCGCCGACCACCTCGACGCCGAAAGGCGCGAGGATAGCTTTGATCTCCTCGAGCTTCCCAGCGTTATGGGTCGCGACCAGCAGCTTCTTCTCGGTGAAGCTCCTCATCCGATCGCCGCTTTCTGCGCTTCGACGAGCTTCGCCGCGCCTTCCTCGGCCAAATCGAGAAGCCGATCCATCTGCTCGCGCGAGAAGGTCGCGCCTTCGGCCGACATCTGCACTTCGATGAGCTTGCCGCGCCCGGTCATGATGAAATTCCCGTCGGTGCCCGCTTCGCTATCCTCGGCATAGTCGAGATCGGCCACCGGCTGGCCCGCATAAATGCCGCAGGACAAGGCTGCGACATGGTCGAGCAGCGGATCCGAGGTGCAGGCGCCCGATTTCATCAATTTGTTCGCTGCGAGACGCAGCGCGACCCAACCGCCGGTGATCGAGGCGCAACGCGTGCCGCCATCGGCCTGGATCACATCGCAATCGACGACGATCTGACGCTCGCCAAGCGCTGAACGATCTACACCAGCGCGTAGAGCGCGTCCGATAAGTCGTTGAATTTCAACGGTTCTTCCGCCTTGCTTGCCCGCCGCGGCCTCGCGACGGTTACGCGTGTTGGTCGCGCGCGGCAGCATGCCGTATTCTGCGGTTACCCAGCCAAGGCCGGAGCCTTTCAGGAAGGACGGGGCGCGATCCTCGATGGTGGCGGTGCACAGCACATGGGTGTCGCCCATTTTGATGAGGCATGACCCTTCTGCGTGTTTCGTAACCCCGGTCTCGATTGAAATCGGGCGAAGTTCGCTTAACTCTCTGCCGGAAGGGCGCATCGTGGGGTCCTTTCTACTGAATTCACCCCATTTGATCGCCCATGCGCAGCGATGCAACCCCCGAGCCGAGATTGACCTTCGGCTTCGCGCGGCTTTAAGTCAGCTTGGATGAAGCGCGATGAGTGACCAGAACGATATTCTCTCTGAACTGAACGACCGCTCCCGCGAAGTGTTTCGCCGGGTGGTCGAAGGCTATCTGACGACTGGCGGTCCCGTGGGCTCGCGCAGCCTGACCCGAGAGATGAACGAGAAGGTCTCGGCGGCGACGATCCGCAACGTTATGCAGGACCTCGAATATCTAGGGCTTCTGGACAGCCCGCATGTCTCTGCGGGGCGCGTTCCGACCCAGATGGGTCTGCGGTTGTTCGTCGACGGGGTGATGGAAGTGAGCCACCTCGGGGACGAGGACCGCGCGGCGCTCGATGCAACGATGGGCGCGAATTCAGGCGATGTAGGGTCTTTGTTGGACCGAGTGTCGAGCGCGCTTTCGGGAATGACGCAGGGCGCGAGCCTCGTTCTCACGCCCAAACACGAGGCCCCGATCCGCCATATCGAATTCGTTTCGTTGGCGCCCGACCGTGCACTGGTCGTGCTCGTCTTCGCGGATGGGCAGGTAGAGAACCGCGTCTTCACGCCGCCGCTCGGACAGACGCCTTCGTCGATGCGGGAGGCCGCCAATTTCCTCAACGCGATGGCGGAGGGAAGAACCCTGTCCGAGCTGCGGGGCCACATCGCCCGCCAGATTGCAAATCACCGTAACGAAATCGATTCGCTCGCGACTGAACTGATCGACAGCGGTCTGGCCGCTTGGGAGAACAAGGGCGAGCGCTACGAACGGCTGATCGTGCGTGGTCGCGCCAACCTCTTGGGTTCTGAAGACGACCTCGACCGCATCCGCTCGCTATTCGACGATCTCGAGCGGAAGCGCGACATCGCCGAATTCCTCGATCTGGCCGAGGATGGCGAAGGTGTGCGTATTTTTATTGGCTCAGAGAACAAACTTTTCTCTCTTTCGGGTTCCTCTTTGGTTGTCTCTCCATATATGAACGCTGACCGAAAGATCATTGGTGCGGTGGGCGTGATTGGGCCGACCCGGCTCAACTACGGGCGCATCGTGCCGATCGTGGACTACACAGCGCAACTGGTCGGGCGGATGATCTCCGGCCAGGGCAAAGGATGAATGGCATGAGCGAGAAAAAAGACGAGATTGCCGAGGATCAGGCGCATATCGACGAGAGTTTTGAAGACGTGATGTCTTATGAAGCCGACGAGCTCGAGGCGTTGCGTGCGGAGCGCGACGATTATCGCGACCGTTTCATGCGTGCGCTGGCAGATGCCGAGAACGCACGCAAACGGGCCGACAAAGAGCGTCAGGAAGCCTCGAATTACGGCGGGACGCGTCTTGCGCGCGACATGCTGCCGGTGTTCGACGCGCTGTCGCGTGCGCTCGAGGCCGCGAACGAGGACGTGCGTTCGCAGGCCGGGCCGTTCCTCGAAGGGGTCGAACTGACCCAGCGCGAATTGCTCAACGTGTTTGCTCGTCACGGCATCACCACCGTTGCGCCTGAAGTCGGCGAGAAGTTCGACCCGCAGATGCATGAAGCGATGTTCGAAGCGCCCGCGCCCGGCACCAAGGCAGGCGACATCATCCAGGTCATGGAGAACGGCTTCATGATCCACGACCGGCTTCTGCGGCCGGCGAAAGTGGGCGTCAGCTCCACTCCGAAATCCTGATCGGTAAGGCTGGGGGCACTGCCCCCAGACCCCCGGGATATTTCCATCAAGAAGAGGAAGACTACTCCGTGAGAAGCGCGCGAAGCTCGTAGAGGGCGTCGAGCGCGTCTTTCGGTGTCATGTCGTCCGGAATGAGCGATTTCAGGCGTTCCTCCAGCGGAGACGGACCGGTTGGCGGGGCGGCGGGTTGCGGTGTGTTAGACACTGAAAATAGCGGCAGATCGTCGATCACCGCCTGTTTCTTGCCACCGCCTTCGCGTTCGCCCTTCTCCAGCGCATCGAGCACGATCCGCGCGCGTTCCACGACGGAATGCGGAAGCCCGGCGAGCCGTGCGACCTGAACGCCATAGGAGCGGTCGGCGGCGCCTTTGCGAACCTCGTGCAGGAAGATCACTTCGCCTTCCCATTCCTTCACCGCGACAGTCGCATTTTCGACGCCGTCTAGCTTGGCCGACAGCGCGGTCATCTCGTGGTAATGGGTCGCGAAGAGGGCTCGACAGCGGTTGGACGCGTGCAGATGCTCCATGACTGCCCAGGCGATCGAGAGCCCGTCATAGGTTGCCGTTCCGCGGCCGATTTCGTCGAGGATCACCAGAGCGCGGTCATCGGCCTGATTGAGGATCGCGGCGGTTTCCACCATCTCGACCATGAAGGTCGACCGGCCCCGCGCCAGATCGTCCGCCGCGCCGACGCGGCTGAAGAGTTGTGACACAAGACCGATATGGGCGGATTTCGCCGGAACGAAGCTGCCTGCCTGTGCGAGAAGCGCGATCAGGGCGTTCTGGCGCAGGAAGGTCGATTTACCGGCCATGTTCGGACCGGTGAGCAGCCAGATCGCGGGGGTCGCGCCTTTGGTCAGTTCGCAGTCATTCGCGATGAACGGCTCGCCGGATTTCTTGAGCGAGGCTTCGACGACCGGATGCCGCCCGCCTTCAATCTCGAAAGCGTGGCTGTCATCGACTGTGGGTTCTGCCCAGTCTTCGTTGCGCGCGAGCGTCGCGAAAGCGCTGGCGAGGTCGATTTCGGCAAGTGCGCGCGAGGCCTCGTTGATCGGACCCGCGCGGTCGAGAATTGCTTGTCTCAGGCTGGAATAGAGCCTTTTTTCGATCTCCAGCGCATGGTTTCCGGCGTTCAGAATGCGGGTCTCGATCTCGCTCAGTTCGACCGTCGTGAAGCGCACCTGGTTCGCAGTGGTCTGACGGTGGATGAAGCGCTCCGACAGCGGCGGGGCAAGCATCTTCTCGGCATGGGTGGCGGTGGTTTCGATGAAGTAGCCCAGCACGTTGTTGTGCTTGATCTTGAGCGAATTGATCCCCGTGGCCTCGATATATTCCGCCTGCATTTTCGCGATCACGCCACGGCCCTCGTCGCGCAGCTGGCGCGTCTGATCGAGATCTTCGTCGTAGCCTGCCGCAATGAAGCCGCCGTCGCGCGCAAGAAGCGGGGGCTCCGCGATGAGCGCCGCATCCAGAAGGGCGGTGAGGTCGTCATGGCCCATCAGTGCCTTGGTGGCCTCGGCGAGCAGTGGCGGGGCCTCGACGGCGGAAACCGCTTCGGCGATCCGCTCGGCCTGCGCCAACCCGTTGCGGATCGCGGCCATGTCGCGCGGGCCGCCGCGGTCGAGGGCGAGGCGCGAAAGCGCTCGATCCATATCGGGGCAGCGCTTCAGATCGGCGCGGATATCTTCGGAAAATCGACCCTGTTCCAGCAAAAAACGCACGGAATCGTGCCGCGCGTGGATTTCGGTCAGACTCCGAGAGGGGGCGGAGATCCGGCGTTCCAGAAGCCGCGCGCCGCCTGCCGTAACGGTGCGGTCGATGGCATTCAGGAGCGAGCCGTCGCGCCCGCCCGAAAGTGCCTGCGTCAATTCCAGATTGCGGCGCGTCGCGGCGTCGATCTGCATCGCTGCGCCGCTGTCTTCATGCACGGGACGGCGCAGCAGGGGCAGTTTCCCTTTCTGCGTGATCTCGAGGTAATCGACAATCGCCCCCATCGCGGCCATCTCGGCGCGGGTGAAACTGCCGAACGCATCGAGCGAGCCGATGGAATAGAGCGACAGAAGCCGCGTCTCCGCCGCCTGACTGTCGAAGCTCGCCCGCGACAAGGGCGTCATTGCGGCTCGCATATCAGAGACTATTTCGGCGCAATCGGCCTCTTTCGCCTCACTGACCAGCACTTCACGCGGCGCAAGCCGGGCAAGCTCGGGGCCTAGCCGCGACAGCGGGCAGGGCGTCACGCGGAACTCGCCGGTAGAGATATCGACCCACGCAATCGCGGCTTCGTCGCGCACCTCGGCCCAAGCAGCGAGGAAGTTGTGGCGGCGCGCCTCCAGCAAGCTTTCCTCGGTAAGCGTACCGGGCGTGACCAGCCGCACCACATCGCGTTTCACGACGGATTTCGACCCGCGCTTCTTAGCTTCGGCAGGGTCTTCCATCTGCTCGGCGATCGCCACGCGGAAGCCTTTTCGGATCAGCGTCAGCAAATAGCCCTCGGCCGCGTGCACGGGGACGCCGCACATCGCGATATCCTCGCCCATGTGCTGACCACGCTTGGTCAGTGCGATGTCGAGCGCGGCCGCGGCATCGACCGCGTCCTGAAAGAACATCTCGTAGAAATCACCCATCCGATAGAACAGGAGTGCGCCCGGATTGGCCTCCTTGATCCCCAGATACTGTTCCATCATCGGTGTGACGGTCGGCTTGGCCATGTGCCCCCCATTTGCTGGTCGCGCGACCCTACAAAACCCCGGATTCGGGCGCAATTCCGTTGAGTGACGGATCACGGGACGTTAAACCGGTTCGGACCTGCAGGAGGAGCACCGGCCCAATGCCCAGCAAGAACCGTATCACGCCCGAAGAGGCGTTGGCCTATCACCTCGACCCGCATCCGGGGAAATACGACATCACGGCGTCGAAGCCCATGACGTCGCAGCGCGATCTGTCGCTGGCCTACAGCCCCGGCGTTGCCGTGCCGGTGGAAGCGATCGCGGAGAACCCCGAGCTCGCCTACGACTACACCGTGAAGGGGAACATGGTCGCGGTGATCTCGAACGGCTCGGCCATTCTGGGGCTTGGCAATCTCGGCGCGCTCGCCTCGAAACCGGTGATGGAGGGCAAGGCGGTTCTCTTCAAGCGCTTCGCCGATGTGAACGCGATCGATATCGAGCTCGATACCGAGGATGCCGAAGAGATCATCAACGCAGTGAAGCTGATGGGGCCGACCTTCGGTGGGATCAACCTCGAGGATATCAAGGCACCGGAATGTTTCATCATCGAGCAGCGGCTCAAGGAGTTGATGGACATCCCGGTGTTTCACGACGATCAGCACGGTACGGCGGTGATCTGTGCGGCGGGTCTGATTAACGCGCTGGAGCTGTCGGGCAAGAAGATCGAGGACTGCAAGATCGTGCTGAACGGCGCGGGGGCTGCGGGCATCGCCTGTCTGGAACTCGTGAAGGCGATGGGCGCGAAGCACGACAACTGCATCATGTGCGACACCAAGGGCGTGATCTATCAGGGCCGCACCGAGGGCATGAACCAGTGGAAATCGGCCCATGCGGCGGTGACCGATGCCCGCACGCTGGAAGAGGCGATGAAGGATGCCGACGTGTTTCTCGGGGTGTCGGCCAAGGGGGCTGTGACGCCCGAGATGGTTCAGTCGATGGCCGACAACCCGGTTATCTTCGCGATGGCGAACCCGGACCCGGAAATTACTCCGGAAGAGGCGCAATCGGTGCGTCCCGATGCGATCGTGGCGACGGGGCGGTCGGACTATCCGAACCAGGTGAACAACGTCCTCGGCTTTCCGTACCTGTTCCGTGGCGCACTCGACATTCACGCCCGTGCGATCAATGACGAGATGAAGATCGCCTGCGCGAACGCCCTGGCGGAGCTGGCGCGCGAAGACGTGCCCGACGAGGTCGCGATGGCCTATGGGCGCAAGCTGAGCTTCGGGCGCGATTACATCATTCCGACGCCCTTCGATCCGCGGCTGATCCACGTGGTCCCGCCGGCGGTCGCGAAAGCCGGGATGGATACCGGCGTGGCGCGCCGTCCGATCATCGACATGGAAGGCTATGCCCAAAGCCTGAAGGCGCGGATGGACCCGACCGCCTCGATCCTGCAGGGCATCCACAGCCGCGCGCGTCAGGCGCAGGCGAAGATGATCTTCGCCGAGGGCGATGACGAGCGGGTGCTGCGCGCTGCCGTGGCCTATCAGCGCTCCGGCATGGGCGAGGCGCTGGTCGTGGGCCGCGAGCAGGACGTGAAGGAAAAGCTGGAAGCGGCAGGTCTGGGCGATGCCTATCGCGAGCTGCGCGTAGTGAATGCGGCCAATTCCAAGCATACTGAGACCTACAAGGATTTCCTCTACAAACGCCTGCAGCGGCAGGGCATCGACCGGCAGGACGCGCATAAAATGGCGACGCGTGACCGGCATGTCTTCGCGGCGCTGATGCTGGTCCATGGCCATGGCGACGGGATGGTGACCGGGGCGACGCGCAAATCGGCGCATGTGCTGGAACTGATCAACAAGGTGATCGACGCGCGGCCTTCGGATGGCGCGGTCGGGATCACCGCCGTGCTGAACAAAGGCCGCGTCGTGCTGATCGGCGATACACTGGTGCATGAATGGCCCGACGAGCACGATCTGGCGGATATCGCGACGGCGGGGGCGCATGTGGCGCGCGGGCTCGGGCTCGAACCCCGCGTGGCGTTCTGCTCCTTTTCGACCTTCGGCTACCCGGTTTCGGAGCGCGCCACGAAGATGCATGTCGCACCGAAAATCCTCGACCAGCGCGGCGTGGATTTCGAATACGATGGCGAGATGACCGTCGATGTGGCGCTCAACATGGAGCAGATGAAGAACTATCCGTTCTGCCGTCTAACCGGCCCAGCCAATATCCTCGTCGTGCCCGCGCGGCATTCGGCGTCGATCTCGGTTAAGCTGATGCAGGAAATGGCGGGCGCGACCGTGATCGGACCCATCCTGACCGGCACGAGCCATGCCGTGCAGCTCTGTTCCACGAGCGCGACGGTGAACGATATCCTGAACATGGCGGCGCTCACCGCGTGCAAGCTCTGCCTGAAGGAATGATTTGAAAAAGGCGCGCGGTGATCCGCGCGCCTTTGTCGCTTTATCCGAGCGCGTAACCCGTGCCGCGCACCGTGCGCACCGGATCATCTCCACCATTCGCCATCAGTGCCTTGCGGAGCCGCCCGACATGGACGTCGATGGTCCGGGTGTCGACATAGATGTCGCGTCCCCAGACCCGGTCGAGCAGCTGGTCGCGGGTCCAGACGCGGCCCGGTTTTTCCATCATCGTGGACAGCAGCCGGAACTCTGTCGGCCCGAGTTTCAGCGGCTGGCCGTTACGGAAGACGCGGTGTTCCTCGGCGTCGAGGATGATGTCCTCGAAGCTCAGCCGTTCACCCATCGTCGCGGGGCGGGTGCGGCGCAGTTGCGTGCGCACGCGCGCCATGAGCTCGACTACCGAATAGGGTTTCACGACGTAGTCGTCTGCGCCGGTTTCCAGACCCCGCACCCGGTCCACCTCTTCCGAGCGCGCCGAGAGCATGATGATCGGGATGTTGCGCGTGTCGGAATTGGCCTTCACGCGGCGGCAGATCTCGATGCCGGAAACGTTGGGCAGCATCCAGTCGAGCACGATCAGATCGGGCTTTTCTTCCTTCACGAACAGCAGGCCCTCGTCGCCGTTCTCCGCCATCACGACGCGAAACCCTTCGGCTTCGAGGTTGTAGCTGAGAACTTCGCGCTGGGCGTTTTCGTCTTCGACCACGAGGACGCAGGGCTGTTGGGCTGGCGACATTTTTCAGGGTCTCCGGTCAGGCCACGCTGGAACTTTTCGGACGCGCATCCTCCGGCATTTCGCCGGTCACGAGATAGATCACCTGTTCGGCGATCGTCGTCGCGTGGTCGCCCATCCGCTCGATATTCTTCGCGATGAAATGCAGGTGCATGCAGGGCGTGATG
Source organism: Thioclava sp. NG1 (assembly GCF_003122275.1). Classification (NCBI taxonomy): domain Bacteria; kingdom Pseudomonadati; phylum Pseudomonadota; class Alphaproteobacteria; order Rhodobacterales; family Paracoccaceae; genus Thioclava; species Thioclava sp. NG1. Next base: position 348,819 of record NZ_QFBB01000004.1, read on the forward strand.
TTGCGCGGGTCTTCCATCATGTAGGTCAGGAATTCGCGGAACAGCGCGTTGTACATCTGGTCGACTTCGAGGTCGCGCTCGCGCACATCGGCGGCCAGTTTCGCGTCTCGCTGGATATAGGCGTCGAGCGCGTCCTTCAGCATCGCTTCCGTGGTGCCCGCCATGCGGCGGATCGCGGTGGCGGTGCCGGTAATCTGCGGGCCGTCGGACAGAACCTGCGTGCGCTTGGCGATGTTTTTCGCGTAATCGCCGACGCGCTCGAGGCTCGCCGAGATCTTGATGACCGAGAGCGCCATGCGCAGGTCGCGCGCGGCGGGTGCGCGCAGGGCGATCAGGCGCGCGGCTTCTTCGTTGATCTTCTCTTCCAGTTCGTCGACCGCACGGTCGCGGGCGCGGATTTGCTCGGCCAGTTCGAGGTCGCGCACTTCGAGGGCGCGGGCGCTTTCGAGGATCTGTTCCTCGACGAGGCCGCCCATCTTCACGACCAGGGCCTGCACGGCTTCAAGGTCGCGGTCGAAGGCGGAAAGGATATGCTCGCTCATGATTATTTGCCTCCTCAGCCGATCCGGCCGGTAATGTAGCTTTCCGTCCGGCTGTCGGACGGGTTGGTGAATATCTTGTCCGTATCGTCGTATTCGACGAGATTCCCGAGGTGGAAGAACGCGGTTCTCTGGCTGACGCGCGCGGCCTGCTGCATCGAGTGCGTCACGATCACCACCGAGAAATTCGCCCGAAGTTCGTCGATCAGTTCCTCGACCTGCGCGGTCGCGATCGGGTCGAGCGCCGAGCAGGGCTCGTCCATCAGCAGCACTTCCGGCGAGGTCGCGACGGCGCGCGCGATGCACAGGCGCTGTTGCTGGCCACCGGAAAGCCCGGTCCCGGGAGCGTGGAGGCGATCCTTCACTTCGTTCCACAGCGCGGCCTTGCGCAGCGAATCCTCGACCACCTGATCCAGCTCGGCCTTGTTTTTGGTCAGGCCGTGGATTTTCGGGCCGTAGGCCACGTTGTCGTAGATCGATTTGGGGAAGGGGTTCGGTTTCTGGAACACCATGCCGACTTTGGCGCGCAGCTGCACCGGATCGACGCGCTTGTCGTAGATGTCCTCGCCATCGAGCAGGATTTCTCCCTCGACGCGGGCGACGTCGATCGTGTCGTTCATGCGGTTCAGGCATCGCAGGAAGGTCGATTTCCCGCAGCCAGAGGGGCCGATGAAGGCGGTGACAGTCTTGTCGAGGATGTCGACATTGACGTCTTTGATCGCGTGGGTGTCGCCGTAGTAGACCTGCACGTTGCGTGCGGTGATCTTGATGTCGTCAGTGGTCACGGCTCTCTCCGTCAGGCTCATGTCTTCCATGTCTCGCACTCCCTTACCAACGGCGCTCGAACTTGCGGCGAAGGATGATGGCGATGATGTTCATGCCCAAAAGGAAGATCAGTAGAATGATGATACCTCCCCAGGCGCGTTCGTAAAATGCCGGGTCGGCGCGCTTGGCCCATTCGTAGATCTGCGCAGGCATGGCGGAGTTGGGAGAGACGAAGCCGTCCCAGAACCCGTCCGGCGAGTTCGTTGCGATATAGCCGACCATCCCGATCAGCAGGAGCGGCGCGGTCTCGCCCAAGGCTTGCGCCAGACCGATGATCGTGCCGGTCAGGATGCCGGGCATCGCCAGCGGCAGAACGTGGTGGAAGACCGATTGCATCTTCGACGCGCCGATGCCGAGCGCCGCGTCGCGGATCGACGGCGGTACGGCTTTCAGCGCGGCGCGGGTCGAGATGATGATCGTCGGCAAGGTCATCAGCGTCAGCACGAGGCCACCGACGAGCGGGGCCGATTGCGGCAGATGTGCGAACTGGATGAACACCGCGAGGCCGAGGATACCGAAGACGATCGACGGCACTGCGGCGAGGTTCGAGATGTTCACCTCGATCAGGTCAGTGAAGCGGTTCTTCGGTGCGAATTCTTCGAGATAGATCGAGGCGGCGACCCCGATCGGCAGGGCCAGCACCAGCACCACGAGCATCATGTAGAACGAGCCTAGCATCGAGATCCCGATTCCGGCCTGCTCGGCGCGGCTGTCCGAGGCGTCGGCGCCGAAGATGAAATCCCAATTGAAGCTCTTGTGGATGATGCCCGCGTCACGAAGCTGATCGACGAGGTCGAGCTGCGCCACGGTGATGTTCTTGTCCTTGGCGATCTCGTCGCGATGCACCCGGCCCTTGAGATAGCTGTCGACCCGCGAGGATGCGAGTATCTCGAAATTCACCGTCTGGCCGATCAGCGACGGGTCGGCGAGGACCGTATCGCGCACCTGGCTCGCGGCAGAGGCCGAGATCAGGTTCTTCATGTCCTTCGCCTTGGCGAGATCGGTTGTCGCGCCGGATTTCTCCACTGCGTCGAGAAGCCCTTTCTCGATCAGCGGTTTGTAGGTGAAGGTCGTCGCCTTCTTAAGGTCCGCCGGGTCGCGGTTGCCCTTCTTGTCGAGCTTTGCGGCGTCTAGGTAGACTGGCACCTGAATGAAGGTCTGCTGGAATGCGGTTGCACCGTTGGAGACGATCGTCACCAGCAGGATCACGAGGAAGGCGAGACCAATCCCGATCGCACCGATGCCGAGCGCTTTGAAACGCTTCTCGGAGGCGTTGCGGCGCTTCGTGCGGGCATCGACATGATGCAGCGAACGTGTCGCGGGTTGGCTTGCGCCGTGTTGGGTCGCATCACTCATTCGTATTGCTCCCGGTATTTGCGCACGATGTAGAGCGCGAAGATATTGAGCCCCAGCGTCAGGACGAACAGCGTCATGCCGAGCGCGAAGGCGACCAGCGCCTCGGGGGAAGCGAAATCGGCATCGCCGGTGAGCTGCGAGACGATCTTGGCGGTGACGGTGGTCATCGCGTCGAACGGGTTCATGCTGAGGCGCGCGGCGGCGCCTGCACCCAGCACGACGATCATCGTCTCGCCAATGGCGCGCGAGGTCGCGAGGAGCACCGCGCCGACGATGCCGGGCAGGGCGGCGGGCAGGATTACCTGCTTGATCGTCTCGGACTTCGTCGCGCCGAGGCCGTAGGAGCCGTCGCGCAGCGATTGCGGCACCGCGTTGATGATGTCGTCGGACAGCGAGGAGACGAAGGGGATCAGCATGATGCCCATCACCAGACCCGCGGTCATCACCGCCGTGCCCGCATGCATCCAGCCGCCATCTGCCATCGCAGCGGTCGGACCCGAGGGGCCGAAGATCGACAGCAGGAAAGGCCCGACGGTCAGCAGGGCGAAAAGGCCGTACACGATGGTGGGGATCCCGGCGAGCACTTCGAGCAGCGGTTTCACGACGCTACGCACCGATTTCGTCGCGTATTCCGACAGGTAGACGGCCGCGAACAACCCGATCGGAACCGCCACGAGAAGCGCCACGAGCGAGATGTAGAGCGTGCCCCAGAGAAGCGGCAGGATACCCAGCTCCGACCCGCCGCCGAAGCTCGGCGACCAGGTGGTGCCGAAGAAGAAATCGGTGATGGGATAGAGGCGGAAGAACTCGATCGTATTGAAGACAAGCGAGAGGACGATACCGATCGTGGTCAGGATCGCGATCGAGGCGGCGGCGATCAGAAGAACGCGAACCCCGTGCTCCACCGTGTTGCGGGCACGAAAGTCCTTGTTCGTGCGTATATAGGTGACGGCGAAACCCGCGGCTGCGGCGAGAAGGACGAAGATCGTCATCGCCAGATCACCGGTCGAGGTCATATCGCGATAGGTCTGTGCCGCCTTCAGCGTCGCCGGATCGACATTGGAGCCGAGCGCGACACCGACCGAGCCGAGAACGTCGCGCAGGTCCGTGGTCTGAAGATCGAGATTCGCGGCTTGTCGTGCGCTCAGCGCGCCTTCCGAAATCGCGATATCGAGCCCGTCGGCGACGCGCCGGACATCCGACATCACGAGGCTCATGTTCGAGCCTTCCAGCAACGTTTCCGGAATCTCGGCGGAGACGCGAGCATTCACGATCAGCGGCTGTGCCACCATCCAGACCACAAGGAGAAGAAGCGCCGGGACCGCGGTGAACATCGCGACGTTGAAGCCGTAATAATTCGGCAAACTGTGCAGGGAACGTCGGTCTTCGCCCGCCGAATGCAGCGCGCGCATTCGACCCATCACGAAGCCGACTCCCGCCAGCACGACCACGATCACAACGATCCACAAAACAGGCATTTCAGCCCCACCAGTTGGAAATTACCAAAAAGGAAAAAGGGGGCGGCGAAATATGCCGCCCCCTGAAGATAGCGGTCTCGATTACGAGCCCGAACCCATGGTCACTTCGTTCGCCACGGCTTCCTGGGTCTTCGCCAGTTCCGGGTCGGCGACGAGGCCGTATTGAGCGAGCGGGCCGTCGGGGCCAGCCATGTCGTCGGAGACGAAGAACTCAGCGTATTCCTTCAGGCCGGGGATCACGCCGATATGCGCTTTCTTGACGTAGAAGTAGAGCGGACGCGACACCGGGTAGTCGCCCGACGCGATGGTTTCGGTCGAGGGCTCGACGCCCGACATGGTCGCAACTTTCAGCTTGTCGGTGTTGTTCTCGTAGAACGCCAGACCGAAGACGCCGATGCCGTTCGGGTTCGAACCGATGCGGGCGAGGGTCTCGGTGTAGTCGCCGTCGATATCGACAGCCTTGCCGTCGGTGCGGACTTCCATGCAGGCCTTGCTGGCAGCCTTGTCGTCCATGCCCGAAGCCATGAAGGCTTCTTTGGCGCCGGTGGCTTCGCAGCCAGCTTCCAGAACTTTCTCTTCGAAGACTTCACGGGTGCCGTGCTTGGTGCCCGGGATGAAAGCGACGATGTCGGCATCCGGCAGGTCCGAGTTGAACTCGTTCCACTTGGCGTAGCTGTTGTCGACGATCTTGCCGTCCTTCAGGACCTTCGCGCCGAGCGCGTTGAAGATGTCCGAGGGCGTGAACGCGTTGAAGGCCGGGCCGTCTTTTTGCGACGCGAAGACGATGCCGTCATAGCCGATGCGAACTTCCATGATGTCGGTGACGCCGTTGTCGGCGCAGGTCGCGACTTCCTTGTCCTTGATCTTGCGCGAAGCGTTCGCGACGTCGATCGTGTTTTCGCCAACGCCTTCGCAGAAGCGCTTCAGGCCAGCCGAGGAGCCGCCCGATTCCACGACCGGGGTCGGGTAATCGAAGTTTTCGCCGAAAGCTTCGGCGACGATGGAGGCGTAGGGCAGCACGGTCGAGGAACCGGCGACCTGGATGTTGTCACGCGCGATGGCGGCGGTGCCCGAAACGGCGACGATCGCGATCGCGGAAGCGGCGAGGTTGAACGATTTCATAGATCACTCCCAGTGTTCTGAAATTTGGGCCGTCGTGTGGCCTCAGCGCGGTCCTAGGCGTCTTCGGTGACGCTTATGCAAACATTATGTAACAGCTATGTGACAATCTACGAGTCCGTGAAGGATCGTGATCAGCCTCGCGAAATCGCCTGTGCAATCAGGACGGGAACCTCACGATGCGCCCCGATTTCGGGCAAAAGGCTCCCCCGGTAGCTAGCCGCCTGCAACGCCTGAGGAATATCGCCTGTCACATGTCCTGCCCGCAGCGCGAAGAACGGCAAACACACGCCATCCGGGTGTGCGCGGGCCACGTCTTCAAGGTAGGGTGGCTCCTCGATCAGGGCTACATGAATCTCCGGCATGAGCGGATTCCGGACCAGAGTTTCCGCCATGTCGTAAACCGAATTGCGCGATTTCCGCGAGATTTTCGACCCGTGCGCCACGAGAATCACCGGCGAGTCGGTCGGGACATTTTCTGATTCACGCGCCTCGAAAATAACCTTGGTCAGCAGATCTGGCAGCGCCGGATCGACGCCGAACGGATCGAGCTGGCGCGCATCAGATCCCGCAGCCGCCAGCCGTCGCGGAAGTTCGGTCTTTGTGAACCAGCCCTGGGCCATGAAATAGGGATAAATCAAAGGGTTTTCGTGCCGCGCCAAGGCGGCTTCCAAAGACCCCGGATTCGCGAGCGTCGCCGCATCTATCGAGCGCCCGGAGCTTTCTGCTGCAACCTTTTCGGCCAAGGACAGCAGGGCCTTTTCCTGAGTTTCAGGCTCTGACGGGGATCCATGTGCGACGAGAATGACCGGTTGCATGGCCTTAGATTAGCGCGGTGGCGTCCCTTGGCAACTGCCCGATTCCCGCGTGAATTTTGCATTAACGCTATGAATTTTAAGAGTATTGTCCGCAGATGCCATTTGCACGAGCATTTCTTTGGATATACGGAGATCAGAGAGGCTAGGACGGCCAGACCCGAGATTTGGTTTCACGTGGTGCGCAGGGGTGCGCGCGGGGTGACGGAGGGTTCTGGCCGAGGTGCCGGAACCCTCCAGTTTTTCCGGCTCAGTTCGGATCGGTCTCGCCCATGTCGCAGACGATCTTCCATTCTTCTTCCGTGACGGGCTGAACCGACAACCGCATCGAGGTGACGAGCGACATCTCCGACAGGCGCGGCTCGCCTTTCACATCGGCCAGCGTGACAGGCTTGGTGAACGGCCGCACCGCCTTGAGATCCACGCAATCCCAGCGCGGATCGTCGGTCGTCGAATCCGGATGGCTCTCGGCGACGACTTCGCAGATGCCGACGACCTCCTTGCCGATATTCGAATGATAGAACAGGCCGCGATCGCCGATCTTCATCTCGCGCATGTTGTTGCGCGCGAGATAGTTGCGGATGCCGTCCCATTCCTCGCCCGCATCGCCCTTGGCGACCAGATCGTCCCAGGAAAACTTGTTGGGTTCCGATTTGAACAGCCAGTACCGCATCAGCCGATCACCTTTTTCCACGCCTTGACCTGCACATCCTCGAACAGTCCCGCCTTGGCATAGGGATCGTTCGCCGCCCAATCCTGCGCGGCTTTGAGGCTGTCGACTTCGAGGATCACGAGTGAACCCACCATTTGTTCATTCTCGATGAAAGGGCCCGCCATGAAGACCGCGCCGGTCTCTTCGATATAGGCGAGATGCGCCTCGCGATTGTCCATCCGGGTTTGCAGGGCGCCGGGTTTGTCGCGGCAGATCACGGCAAAATACATCTCATTCCTCCTTCAAGGGGCGGGCGAGCAGGGCCTGCATCGCCTCATCCACGCTGATTGTTCGTTCGGTAAGCGCAAGAACCATCGCGGCGACGGGAATTTCCAGCCCGCGCCGATGCGCCAGCTTGTTCAGGGCCCCGGCGGTCGCGACGCCTTCGACGGTGATAGATGGATCGAAGCCTTCGCCGGACCCGATCGAGCAGCCGAACCGGAAATTGCGCGACTGCGTCGAGGTGCAGGTCAACACCAGATCGCCGAAGCCTGACAGACCCGACAGCGTCTCGGCCCGCGCACCCAGTTCCGTCGCGATCCGCAACATTTCGGCGAAGCCGCGGGTCATCAGCGCGGCGCGCGCGGAGTCCCCGAGCCCCGCGCCGATCACGGTGCCCGCGGCGATCGCGTAGACGTTTTTCAACGCACCGCCGAGTTCCGCCCCGGTCGTATCGGTCGTGCGGTAAAGCCGCAGCGTCGGCGTCGACAGCTCGGCCTGCAATTCCTCGGAATGATCGGCGCAGGCAAGCGTCAGGGCGGTCGGCAGACCGCGCGCGATATCGGCTGCGAAACTCGGCCCCGTCAGCACGGCGGCGCGGGCGCCGGGCACCTTGGCGCGGATCAGGGCCGTCGGCCCTTGGCCAGTGGAGAGGTCGATTCCTTTGGAGCAGGAGACCAGGGTTTTGCCCGCGAGCGTCTCGGAATGGGCATCGAGAAACCCGGCCATCTTCTGCATTGGCATAGCGAGAAGCAGCGTCTTGGCGGCGAGTGCGTCCTCGATGTCTGCCGAAACAGTGATGTCTTCGGGCAGCTTCACACCCGGAAGGCGGCGCGAGTTCTCCCGGCTTGCCTGCATGGTCCGAACCTGCTCGGCATCGCGCGCCCAGAGGGTCACCGGTCCGTTTTGAGAGAGGCTCACCGCCATCGAGGTGCCGAAAGCGCCCGCGCCCAAGACCGAAATCGTCATGCCTTCGCCCCCTTCTTTCCCGATCCGAGAAGCGGAGCGGCGCTGCGGTCCAGCGGCCAGCGCGGGCGGGCGACCAGATCCATCCCGTCCTGCGCGCCGCTGCGGAACCGTTCGATCCCGGCCCACGCGATCATCGCCGCGTTATCGGTGCAAAGCTTTAAAGGAGGGGCCACGAATTCGGCGCCCATTCCTTGTGAAACAGTCTCTAATCCGGCCCGAATGGCCTGATTTGCCGCGACGCCACCTGCGACCGCGAAACCGGGATTGGCGGGCGAAAGCTTTAGATATTCCGCCAAGGCACGACGCGATTTCTCGACGAGAACATCCGCGATTGCCTGCTGAAAACCGGCGCAAAGATCGGCGCGGATCTGGCGCGGCAGCCCGTCATGCTCCGCGACCACCTGATCGCGGGCGCGCAGCAGTGCCGTCTTCAGACCGGAGAAGGACATATCGCAGCCGGGCCGATCCAGAAGGGGCCGCGGGAAGGCGAAAGCCTTGGGATCACCCTTGCGCGCCTCGGCCTCGACGGAGGGGCCGCCGGGTTGGGGCAGTGCCATCAGTTTCGCTGCCTTGTCGAAGGCCTCGCCTGGTGCGTCGTCGATCGTGCCGCCGAGCCGCGAAAAATCTTCCGGCCCCTTCGCGATCAGGAACTGGCAGTGCCCGCCGGAGACGAGCAGCATCAGATAGGGAAACTCCAACCCGTCGGTCAGGCGCGGGGTTAGCGCATGGCCCGCCAAATGGTTGACGCCAACCAACGGCAGACCTGCCCCAACTGCGAGCCCCTTGGCGCACATTACCCCCGACATCACCCCGCCGATCAGCCCCGGACCCGCCGTCACGGCGATGCCATCCAATGCGCCGAGCCCAAGCCCGGCTTGCTCCAGCGCCTCTTCGACGCAGAGATCGAGCTTCTCCGCATGGGCGCGCGCGGCGATTTCGGGGACCACGCCACCGAAGGCCGCATGCAGATCGGTCTGCCCGGCGACGACGCTCGAGAGGATTTCCGGCTTGCCATCCGTGAGGCGCACGATCGCCGCCGCCGTATCGTCGCAGCTCGATTCAAGCCCGAGAAAGGTCAGCGTATCGGTCATCCGGGTGCCTGTTGCGTGGGTTATCCAACGCAGGTAACACCGGGGAAGCGTTCGCACAATCCCGGGGCGGTGCATGGACAGCCAGTCTGAGAGACCGATTCTCCTCGTTACGCGACCCGCTGTTGCGGCAGAGGGATTCGTTCGGGCCTTTCGCGACAGGTTTGGCGCCGATTGGCCGGCTGTAATCTCGCCACTGACCGAGATCGAGTTGCTGGACACGCCGATCCCCGAGTTCCAGACAGCGATCTTCACATCGCAACATGCGGTGGCCGCGTTTCATCGGATGGCGCAGGGAAGGGGCCGTCAAGCCTATTGCGTGGGGCTTCGCACGGCACGAGCGGCGCGCGAGGCCGGGTTCGACGCGATCGCCGGGCCGGGCGATGCCGAGGCTCTGAGCGAATTGATCGCCCGGCAGCAACTCGGCGGAAAACTGCTCTTCCTGAGAGGGGAGCAGATTGCCTACGACCTTGAGGAACGGCTGAATTCCGCCGGAATAGAGACTGAATCGACGATCCTCTACCGCCAGCTTCCGCGTCCGTTGAGCGCCGAGGCGAAGGCGGTTCTGCGCGCATCGCGCCCTGTTTTGGCACCGATTTTCTCGCCGAATGCGGCGGACCGCTTCCTTGATGCGCTGCCGCAGGCGCCGCACCCGCCGCTCTTTGTCGCAGCCATGAGCGAGGCAGTGGCGTCTCGCCTCAAAAGCGCTAGCTTGTGCCATCTGGAAGTCGCTCGGCATCCTGACGCGCAAGGGATGCTCGATGCGCTTGCCGTCTTGCTGCAAAGGCAAAAGGCGGGTTGAGCAGGCGCGGGCGGACTTCTAAGTTGATATGAACGCGCAATTTGGTGCGGCAGCGGAGGGCTTAGACGATGGCGAAACGGACAACCGGAAAATCTTCCGAGACGAGCAAGCCGGAAGACGCGAAATCGACCGCCGAGTCCGAGGCCAAAACCGACGCCGCCACTTCTCAAACCTCGTCGAAGGACACCAAGGCGGCGGCGTCGCCCGAGGCGAAAGATAAGCCGAGCACGGCTGCCGCCAGTAAAACGGACACCGCTGCGAAATCGAGCGCGTCGGCGAAGCCGTCCTCCACCTCTACGTCTTCGTCCAAAACGGATACCTCCAAGACCGCGAATGAGGCCGCCAAGTCGACCTCCACTCCGACCTCAGCGCCAGCGACCAAATCCGACACCCCCTCAAAATCGGATGCCGCGTCGAAGTCCAGCTCTACACCTGCGAAGGCTGAGACGACTTCGACTCCGGCTACGAGCAGCGCCAAGGCGGAGATCGAGCCGAAGAAAAGCGAGACAGCGAGCGGCTCGGAGAATAAGTCGCAGACCACGAAGCCGGCGACTGCGACGAGCTCGACGAGCAGCTCGAACGCCGACAAGACCTCGCCGAAAAGCGATACGGCAACGTCCGGTGCGTCGTCTCAGCCTGTGATCGAAAAGCGGGGCGGGTTCGGCTCTGCTTTCCTCGGAGGCGTAATTGCTGCCGTGATTGGGGCCGGCGTCGCGATCTGGGCGATCCCGAACCTGCCGCCGCAGCTTTCGGGATGGCTTCCGAACGCGCCGACCCCGGTCGATGGGGCCGCCATTCAAAGCCAGCTAGACGATCAATCGAAACAGATCAGCCAGCTCTCGGAAGAGCTCGCGACCCTGAAATCATCGCAACCGCCGGCGCCGGATCTGTCCGGTGTGCAGAGCGCGCTCGATCAGGTCAACGCGGATATCCGGACGAATAAATCAGCGCTCGAGGACTTGAAATCGCAGATCGCGTCTCTGCAAAGCGACAATGGCGGCAGCGCGGCTCAGGCCGAAATCGAGGCGGCAGCGAAAGCCGCCGAGGCTCGGATCAAAGAGGCCGAAGCGCAGGCCCAGAGCCTGAAATCGCAAAGCGAGGCGGCGGCCAAGGCCGCGATGACGCAGGCCGCGGCGGCGCGCGTGAAAGCGGCGCTCGATGCGGGAACGTCGCTCGACGCGCCGCTGGCCGATCTGCGCGACGCGGGTGTCGACATTCCGGCGGCGCTCAACGGCGACATCCCGAGCCTTCAGTCGTTGCAATCGAGTTTCCCGGATGCCGCGCGAGCCGCGCTTCAGGCGGCGCGCCGGACCGAAACGGGTGGCTCGATCAGCGATCGAGTTGGCGCCTTCCTTCTGGCGCAGACCGGGGCCCGGTCGGTAGCGCCTAGAGAGGGCGACGGGGCGGATGCGGTGCTGTCGCGGGCGCAGGCCGATGTCGATCGCGGCGCGCTCTCCGATGCGCTCGACGAGATCGCGAAGCTGCCCGACCCGGCGCAGGAGGCGATGTCCGACTGGGTGAACCGGGCGAAAACGCGGATGGCGGCGATCGACGCGGCCAACCAGCTTGGCGCGACGCAATAAGGAGACAGACATGATCTGGTCATTCATCAAAATCGCGCTGTTTCTGATTGTCGTCGCCGCCGCGACGCTGGGCCTCGCGCATCTCGCCGAGATGACGGGCGGTCTTCGGATCACCACGCTCGGCATGGAATTCACCCTCGGCCCGCTTCAGGTGGTGATCGCGGCGATTGTCCTGTTCATCGCGATCTGGATCGTGATCCGTATCGTCGGTCTGGTGGTGGCGTTCTTGCGCTTCCTCGCGGGCGACGAAACCGCGATCACCCGCTATTTCGACCGCCATCGCGAACGCAAAGGCTATCAGGCGCTGTCCGAAGGGTTGCTCGCGGCGGCGTCCGGCGAGGGCAAGCTCGCGATGTCGAAAGCGGCGAAGGCCGAACGCTATCTGCAACGCCCGGAGTTGACCAACCTTCTCACCGCGCAGGCTGCCGAAGCCTCGGGCGACTCGAAGAAAGCGACCGAAGTCTACAAGCGGCTTCTGGCGGATGATCGCACGCGGTTCGTCGGGATTAGGGGGCTGCTGCGGCAGAAGCTCGAAGCGGGTGACACCGAAACCGCGCTGAAGCTCGCGCAGAAAGCCTATGCGATCAAACCGCGCCATCGCGAGGTTCAGGATACGCTTCTGAGCCTGCAGACCGAAACGGGCGACTGGAAAGGTGCGCGCGAGATCCTTCAGGCGAAGATGCGTCAGGGCGAATTGCCACGTGATGTGCATAAACGCCGCGACGCGGTGCTCGCGCTGCAAGAGGCGAAGGGTGTTTGGGAAGAAGGAGCGAGCGTCGAGGCGCGTGAGGCCGCGATTTCGGCCGCCAAGGCGTCGCCCGATCTGGTGCCGGCCGTGGTGATGGCGGCGCGCGCCTATATCGACAAGGGCAAGAAGGGCGCGGCGGAGCGGATCCTGCGCAAGGCGTGGGAAGTTCAGCCGCATCCAGATCTTGCCACCGCCTTCGCCGAGATCGCCCCGGACGAGTCGCCCGATGCACGGTTGAAGCGATTCTCGAAGTTGCTTTCGAGTCGTCCCGACCATGAGGAAACGCGGCTTTTGAAAGCCGAACTGAACATCGCGGCCGAGGACTTCCCGGCGGCGCGCCGGGCGCTGGGCGATCTCGTCGAGACGCATCCGACGGCGCGGTCGCTGACGATCATGGCCGCGGTCGAGCGTGGCGAAGGGGCGGAAGATGTCGTCGTGCGCGGCTGGTTGGCCCGCGCCCTGACCGCGCCGCGCGGTCCGCAATGGTGCTGCGACAAGTGTCAGAACATCCAATCCGAATGGACGCCGATCTGTGATAACTGCAACGGTTTCGACACGCTCAGCTGGCGCGAGCCGCAACAGGCGCAATCGCCGCTGCCGCATGGGGCGGAGATGCTGCCCTTGATCGTCGGCAAACCGGCTGCGGAGCCCGCGTCGAAGGAGGAGGATCAGTCGGAGGGTGCTGCCATTCAGGACGCTGAAATCGTCGACCCGCCGAAGGATGAGGGCGACGCTGCAGGCGCATCGAAGGAGGCACAAAGCCGAACTGCGACAGCTTGATCATTTTGGGGCTACACATCCCCGAAAGAGCATGGTAATCGCCCGCCAGAGTGCCGGTGTAGCTCAGCTGGTAGAGCACGTCATTCGTAATGATGGGGTCGTAGGTTCGAGTCCTATCACCGGCACCACTTCCTGAAAGTTCAGGCGCAAAGGCGGAACCGCAAGGTTCCGCCTCGCTTGTTTCCGCCTCGTTTTTCGAGTGCCTTTCGATCAATTTACCACAAACTCAGCATGCAATGCCCCCGCGGCATTGATGCTTTTGAGGATGTCGATCATATCGCGCGGACTGACGCCGAGCGCGTTCAGTCCCGCCACCACTTCCGATAGCGAGCTGCCCTGCGCGACCTCAGCCATACGAATGCCGGGCTCTTGCGTCAGCGTTGCCTGCGATCTGGGCACCACGACCGTATCACCTTGTGAAAATGGATTGGGCTGCACCACGAGGGGACTTTCTTCCACTTTGAGGGTCAGGTTTCCCTGGCTGACGGCGACCCGCGATATCCGCACGTCGCGGCCCATGACGATCGTGCCCGATCGCTGGTCGACCACCACCCGAGCGCGCTGCTCCGGTTCGACGCTGAGATTCTCCACTCGCCCGATTGCATGTGCGACCGAGCGCGCGCGCGTCTCGCGGATGTGCAATGCGACCGTGCCGCCATCGAGCATTTCCGCGACGCGCCGGCCGTATTCGCGGTTGATCGCGTTTTCTATCCGGGCTGCGGTGGTGAAGTCTGGCGTGCGTAGCGCGAGGCGCACCGTCTCCAGATCATTTATCTCAAACGCGATTTCACGTTCGACGCGCGCGCCGGAAGGAATGTTTCCCGCGGTCGGCACCCCTTGAGTCACCGAAGCGCCGTTCCCTTGTGCTACCGCTCCGCCGGCAATGATGGCGCCCTGCGCCACCGCGTAAATCTCTCCATCCGCCGCCTTCAGGGGGGTCATGACGAGGGTGCCGCCGAGGAGACTCTTCGCATCGCCAATTGCTGAGACCGTGATGTCGATTTTACTTCCTGCGCGGGCAAAGGGCGGCAGGCTCGCCGTGATCATGACGGCAGCGACGTTTTTCGGCCGAAGCTGCTCCCCGGTAACGTTAACGCCCAGTCGTTCGAGCATGTTTGACATGATTTCTTCGGTAAAGGGAGCGTTGCGCAACCCATCGCCCGTTCCGTTCAGCCCAACGACGAGCCCATAGCCGACGAGGTCATTTCCGCGCACGCCATCGAACTCGACGAGATCCTTGATCCGGATCGGTGCGCTTAGGACGAGCTGCGGAATGATCAAAAGCGCAATAAGAAAACAGCGCCACATCACATGTAACCCGTCATCGAGAGGTTAGAGAGCCGGCTGGTCAGTAGGTAGAGCGTCTCGATCTGAGACCGTACCGCTTCGAGTGCGGTCGCGGACTCGTAGGGGTCGGCCCCGATGAGTGTCGTTCGTGCGATTTCAAGACTGGCGCGTTCGGCATCGTTTCGCGTAGCGGCCGAGGCGATCTTGCCTTCGACAGAGCCGACTTTCGCTGCCAGTTCGACAGTCGAGAGAGATCCCGAATGAATTCTCTCGCCCGCCCCCTTTGCGAGCGCGCTTCGCTGGACTAGATCTCCGTCAAACAACCCGCGGTCCAGAAGCGCGCCTATGGCGTAGCCTTTGATCGTATCTTTGATGCGTGGATCGTCCGCGGTGACGTCAATTGTCGCGGTCTCACTTTCTGCGATGTGAAATTTACCTCGCGCTTCGCCGCCTTGATAGAAGGTTGCGCTAAATCCGGCGGGATCGTCGAACCAAACATCGAGCGTCATGAGCACGTCCGTCGCGCTGGTCGCTCCCGCGATCTCCGTGGAAAGGGAGGCGAGAATCGTTTCTGAGTCGGGCAGCGGAGGCGTGTCGCCGCTTTCGCCCGCGAATATGTATCGCCCGACTGAATTCGTGTTGAGAGTTGCGATCAAGGCGTCAAACTTTTCGGCAGCAGACGCTACGGTTGTGTCGATCATTGTCTTGCTGGCGGTTGTCGCCGCGGACATGAGTGCCATGCTGACGCCATCGTCGAGGTTGGCAACACGCTCGAGGCTGCTTTGCATCGCTTCGGTGTATTGGCGCGCCTCGCTGGTAGCGAGAGCGAATGCATCGAACAGTCTGAGGCTTCGATTGATCGCAGTGAGCGCGCTGAAATCGCCCGCAACGGCGGTGCCGAGGTCGGATTTTACGCCTGACGTCACTTCTCGGGTAAGGCTTGCCAGTCTCGTATCGAGCGCGGCGCTGTGGCGTCGCATCTGGAAATTCAGCGCCATGTCTCCGAACGAGAGATAATTCATCTCAAATCTCCAGAAGCTGTTTGATCAGCGCGTCCGCGGTTTGGATGACCCGCGCGTTGGCGCTATAAAGTTCTTCAATTTGCAGAAGTTTCTGCATTTCGTGATCTGTATCGACACCATCCGCGAGCGCCTGTTCTTTCAATGTATCGTAGCGGGTTTTTGCGTAGGTTTGTGTCGCTTCATTGCGTTGTCGGTCGCTCGTCACTTGGGAGAGAAAACTCGCGAAAAGTTCCGCGCTCGAATGACGCGAGGAACCGAAATTGCCAGAGCTGGGCGCGGATGGGGTCGTGAAGGCGGAGGCGAGGGCAAAAAGATTTTCCGCGTTGCTCACAGGGCCGGGGGAGGCGGCACCGAACCCGTCGCGCAGCAGGGAGAGCGCGCCGCCTTGTTCAGGGTCCGCAAGCGGGTTGATAGCGATCCGGCCGGCGAGGCCGGTTTCATCGAGCGGATCGAGCGGGCCTCTATCATCGGTGAAAAGCCCTGCTGTGCCGCCGCTGAGTGTCGGGTCGATCGCCGGATCGCTGACCCTCTCAATGAGGTCGCGAGAGAGTGCATCTATCTGGATTTGCTGGTCTGGGGCGAGCGTATCACGGATCGTGAAGAGAGCACCCAGTGATCCGCCGCCGAGGAAGCGGCCCTCGTCGATTGAGACGGCGTTTCCGTTGAGGGTCAAGCCGGAGAGGGTGCCTCCGACGTAGGTCATATCCGGTGTGATAATGCCGGTTGATGTGAAACCGATTTCTACGGGGTTCCCTTCGAGAAGAACGGCGCCGCCCGTGGTAAAGAGGGCGATTTGGTCGTTTTCGCGGGCGGCTTGCCGGATGGGGACGATGCTGGAGATCTGGTCGACCAATGTTTGGCGTTGATCCTTGAGCGCATTCGTGTCGTGGCCCGCGGCCTTTCCAGCCAGTATCGTAGCGTTGAGTTCGTCGACCTGCGAGAGGGCGGTATTCAGGGTGTCGACCTGTGCCGCGATTTGCCGGTCTGCAGTCATTCGGCTGTCCTGCAGATGTGCCGAAAGCGCATTCAAGTGATCCGTGACGGCCCGGGCGGAGTCCAGCACAGTGGCTAGGCGGGCTTCGCTTTCTGGGCGGCTGCCAGCCTCAACGAGTGAAGCTTCAAACTGCGCAAATTTGGACGACAGGGAGCTCGCGTCCTCTGGTGTGCCGATACGGGCTTCGAAGGTCGACAGGAAATCGTAGCGGAGCGACGCGTTTTGTGTTGCGGCCTCGGAGAGGCGAAGATCGCTTCGAAGAGTCTCGTTGACGATACGATCCACGCTCAGAACGCGGACTCCGGCGCCTTGCCGGCCGACCATCTGGGCGCCAAGTGAAACCTCGCGCCTGGCGTAACCTTCGGTAAGCGCATTCGCGGTGTTGGAGGCGACGACCTCTGCCATACGCGAAGCCGCGGTGAGCCCCGACAAGGCATTGGACAGCGTTTGCGAGATTCCCATTTTGACCTCCTTTAGCCGGTCCGATCAGGATCAGCGTTTGATATTGGTGGTTTCCTGCAGCATTTCGTCGACCGTCTGGATCACCTTAGCGTTGGAGGAATAGGCGCGCTGCGTCTGGATCAGATTGGTCAACTCCTCTGCGACGTCGACTGTCGATCCTTCGCGGGCATATCCCTCGATCGAGCCTGTGGGACCGTCGCCAGCATTCCAGAGAAAGAAGGAGCCCGACTTCGACGACACTTCGAACGTCTGGTTGTCGAGCGCGATCAAGCCGTTCTGATTGGGCACGTCGACGAGCGGAATCTGGTAGACGGTGCGGATGAAGCCGGTGTCATAGGTCGCCTTGATATAGCCGTCCTTGTCGATCTCGACCGCAGTGAGATTACCGACTGGCGAGCCATCCTTCGTGATCGATGTGGGCGAGAAGCTGTCGGATAGCTGGGTCAGCCCGTTGGTATCACCGATCTTGCCGATCGTGACGCTGAGCGGTCCGCCTGCCACGGTGAGATCGAGCGTGCCGGTCGCGGAATCGTAGGAGCCACCATCGATGACATTGACGGAGGCGAGGGTGCCGCCGCTGCTGCGGCTGTCGTCGAAGGTCAGCACGTAGCGCCCGATGACGCTTTCATCGATTCCGGCGGTGCCGGGATCATCGACCGTCGCGCTGTCCCGAATGACCATCGCCCATTCGTTGGAGGAGCCAGTTGCGGGGACCGTCGGGTGGAAGGTGATATCGAGTGTTTCGGAGGTTCCGAGATTGCCGAAATATTCGACCGAGAGCGGCAGCGTATCGCCGCTCGCCCCGGCCTCCGTGTCGGTGGCGGGAAGGTTGACGCCGAGATTGAGTGTCGTGGTCGGGTCGCCGGCCGTTTGGTTGGCATTGATCACGACGGGTTCCAGGCCCGACATCGTGTCGCGGGCGAAGGTCGGGATCGTCCCGTCCGCGCTGGCGGGCCAACCGAGGAGAACGAGGCCGGATTCCGTCATCAACGTCCCGTTCACATCGCTGCGGAAGGCGCCGGTCGTCGTCATCTTCAGCGGCTCGTCTCCCGTCGAATTGTCGAGCGCGACCGCAGTCATCACGGGGAGCATGCCGCGGCCCGACACCGCTATATCGAGCGCGTTCGATGTCGAGACGAGCGAGCCACGCTCTTCGATCAAGCGGCTCGTGGCTGCGCGGACGCCACCGGCGGAATAGGAGCCGGTCTTCGCGGCCTGATTGATGACGATACTCTCGAATTCGGTGACGGCGCGCTTGTAGCCGTAGGTGCCCGAATTGGCGATGTTGTCCGAGATCGTTGCAAGGCGGGTGGCATTCGCGGCCAAGCCGGCCACGCCCGCATTGAGCGAGGAAGAAATGGACATGGATGCGCCTTTCTGCTGCTAAGTCCGAAATTCCCCTTACCTTTCGCGCGGGTATTTAAGATCGCCCTAACGAGTCCGTCCTTTTACCTCTGTGGTTACCTCTTCGCTAAGGGCGCCTTACCGGCCATTGCGCAGAACGATCACTTCGAGACGGTTGTTGCGCAGATCCATCGCGCGCGCGACCTTCGGTTTGCGATCGGCGAAGCCGCTTACGCGCTGCAAGCGCTCGGGAGGGAACCCGGCCCCGTTCAGCAATTCACGCATCGCTTGCGCACGCGCGGCCGAAAGCTCCCAGACCGGGTCCTTGGCCAACATTTTCGGATAGGATTTCGTGTAGCCGTTTATCGCCACGTTATTCGCGACGATCGAGAAGACCCGCGTAAGGATCTTCGCCAGATCGGTGAGTACCGGCTGCGGCCTGGCCGTGTCACCGACGAACAGCGGCGCGTCGGGTAGATCGGAAATCTCGATGATCAGACCTTCGTCGGTCACCCGGGTCACGATGTGGCGGGCGAGCTGCTCGCTGACCATCGACTCTCCGCCGACGCCCATCAGCGCCTGTTCGATGGCCCGGGCCACCTCCTTGAAAGCGGCCTTGTCGCTGTTCTGCATGTCCTCGGCGGATTTCTCGCCGCGGGCCTGACGCTCTTCGGTCGGGCGCTGCGAGATAGCGCCGGTGCCGGTCTGCGCGATCTGATCCTCGGAGAAGACGGAATCGCCGCCGAAAGCCCCTTCGCCGCCACCGGAGATCCGGTTGATCGGGATCGTCGGATTGAAGTAATCCGCGATGCCCTTGCGTTGTTTCTCGGTCGTCGCGTTCAGCAACCACATCAGCATGAAAAACGCCATCATCGCAGTGACGAAATCAGCGTAGGCGACTTTCCACGCCCCGCCATGATGTCCGTCGCCGCCGGTGACCTTCTTGCGCTTGATGATAATTGGCGCGGCGTTTTCGCGGTTGCTCATTCCACCACCTCTTTTCACCCGCGTCCGCTATAGTGGTCGCGTGTTAACAGGTGATTGATGGATAAAAAGCGCGCTATCGGCGTCTTCCCTTGTCGTGGCGCTGGCAGTCGCTAGATTTGGCGGATGGATGGGGACCCGAACACAATGAACGTTGACCCGGCCGATCTGATTGCCTGTCCGCAATGCGACGCGCTGTACCGCGCCACGCATCTGCCCGACGGCAAGCGGGCGACCTGTGTGCGCTGCGGAACCGTTCTGATCTCGCCGCGCGAGAGGTCCTTTCTGCACGTCGTCGCATTCTCCTTCACCGGGATGATCCTGATGATCGGGGCGATCTTCTTCCCCTTCCTCGAAATCTCCACCCGCGGGTTGAGTCACGAGAGCTCGATCTTCGGCGTCGCGATGGCGTTTTCCGACGGCTGGATCGCGCCTCTGGCTTTCTTCGTGCTGTCGATGATCGTGGCGCTGCCGATCTTCCGCTTCGTCGCGCTGATCTACACGCTCTGGCCGCTCGCCAATGGCAAGCCCGCATGGAAGCACGCCGCGACCATGTTTCGCCTCGCCGAAGAGAGCCAGCCCTGGGCGATGGCGGAGATCTTCATCATCGGGACAGCGGTGGCGCTGGTGAAACTCGGGGGTCTCGCCAAGGTGTCGCTCGGGCCCGCCTTCTGGGCCTTCTGCGTGCTCATCATCGTGATCGCGCTCAAGAACTCCTTTGTCAGCAAATGGACGATATGGGACGCGATCGAGCGAAAATGAACGTGCTGACCGCCACCGATGCCGGATTGATCGGCTGCACCCGCTGCGGTCGGGTCTGGACGCCGGATCATGCGCATTGCGAGCGCTGCGGCGCGACGCTGCACAAGGTCGACAAGACCGGGCTGCAGCGGGTCTGGGCATGGTGGTTCGCGGGGCTGATCTTCTACATCCCGGCCAACCTCTACCCGATGCTGGTCACCGCGACGCTCGGTCACGAGCAGAAAAACACCATCGTCGGCGGCGCGATCGAGCTATGGCGGCATCACAATTACGGCGTGGCGCTGATCGTCTTCGGGGCCTCTGTGATGATCCCGATCGGGAAATTCATCGCCATCGCCTATCTCGCCATCGCGGTCGGAAACGAGCGCCGCAAGGGTGGTCATCCTCATCTGCACCTCTACGAGGTGGTGGAGTTCATCGGTCGATGGTCGATGATCGACGTCTTCGTTGTGGCGATCCTCTCCGCGCTGGTGCAGCTTGGCTTCGTGGCCTCGATCCATCCCGGCCCTGCCGCCGCGTCTTTCGCCCTCTCGGTTGCATTCACCATGCTATCCGCACAAAGCTTCGACCCGCGCCTGATCTGGCGCGGCCCTGACAGAGTGAGTTCATGAACGACACCCCCGAGACCGGCCCGGCAGAACTGGAAACCTCCAACGCCCCGCGCCCGATCTGGACGCGGCTTTCCGTGGTCTGGATCGTGCCGCTGATCGCATTGCTGATCACGCTTGGTGTCGCCTGGAAGACGGTCGCGGATCGCGGGGAGCTGATCCATATCGATTTCAAGGACGCGACCGGGGTCGAGGTGGGCACGCCTCTGAAGTTCCGCGAGGTCGAGGTCGGCAAGGTCGAGAGCGTCTCGTTCACCCACGATCTGGAGCAGGTGCGGCTCGGCGTGCGCCTCGACAACGAGGTCGCACCTTACGTCGATCAGGATGCGAAATTTTGGCTGGTCCGCCCTGAAGTGTCGGCGCGTGGTATTCAGAACCTTGGGACGGTGCTGTCGGGCACCTATATCGAGGGCTTCTGGAACAACAAGCCCAACGGTTCGCAGACCCTGTTTCAGGGACTGGACAAGCCGCCGGTCTCTCCCGATCCGAGCAAGGGCACCATCATCGAGTTGCGTGCGAAGGACGCGGGCGGGATCGTAGATGGGGCGCCGGTTCTCTATCACGGGCTGACCGTGGGCCATCTTCAGAACCTGCGGCTCGACGACGACGGCTCCGGCGTGATCGTGGACGCATTCATCGAAGCGCCGCATAACAAGCTGCTCACCACCCAGACCCGGTTCTGGGACACGTCGGGCTTCTCCGTGAAATTCGATACCTCGGGTCTCAGCCTCGACGTGCGCTCGCTTGCGACGCTGGTACAGGGCGGGGTGGAGTTCGACACCTTCACCAGCGGCGGCGGGATCGTCGAAGATCAACAAGCGTTCCGGCTCTATGACAGCAAGGACACTGCGGAAAACTCTGTCTTCCAGTCCGATGTGGTCGATCCGCCAAAATACACGCTGCTCTTCGACGACCCTGTGCAAGGGCTCGAAGTCGGCTCGAAAGTGCAGTTCCGGGGCGTCGAGGCGGGCGAGGTCACCGCGCTCGCGATCAAGATCCGCAAGGACAGCACCGGTCAGCGCTACGCGCAGCAACAGCTGACGATCGCCCTGTCGCCGGACCGGCTCGGGCTGTCGCGCGACGCCGGCGAAGAGGCCGTGACCCAGTTCCTGCAGGGCGAAATCCAGAACGGCTTGCGGGCGCGTATCGCGAATACCGGCCTTCTGGGCGGCACCATGGTGATCGAATTGACCGATGTGCCGGATCTACCGAATGCCGAGATGAATCTGGATGCCGATCCCTATCCGACGATCCCGACCGCGCCTGCGGCCGAGAACGATCTGGCGAAATCGGCGAAAGGGGTGTTCAAGCGCATCGAAGGCCTGCCGATCGAGGAAGTGATGAACTCCGCCATCCGCACACTCGACTCGATCTCCGCCGTGGCCGAGAGCGAAGACACCCGTAAGGTGCCGCGCGAATTGTCCGGCCTGCTTGAGCAGCTCAAGACCTTCGCGACCGATCTGAACAACAAGGATGCCGCAGACAAGACGGTATCCGCGCTCGACAGGGTGACAGAGGCTGCTTCCTCGGTGCTTGAAGAAATCTCGGGTCTCGACAAGACGCTCGCTTCCGCGGATCGCGCGGCTTCTGCGATCGCGGATATGCCGCTCAAGGACGTGGGCGACAAGCTCGACACGATCCTCGCCAGTATCGACGCGCTGCTGAACAAGCCCGGCACGCAGGACCTTCCGCAATCGCTCAACGATACGCTGACGCAGACGGCAGCAATCTTGAACCAGCTGAAGGAGGCCAATGCCGCCGACAAGCTGAACCAGACCCTCGATGCGGCGCAGAACGCCGCGAATTCGGTGTCGAAAGCCTCGGACCGCCTGCCGGAACTGACGCAGAAGCTGCAATCGCTGGTCGATCAGGCGCAGGCGCTCGTCGCGACCTATGGCCGTGGATCCAACTTCTCGAACGAAACCCTCAGCACACTACGTGAGCTGCGTCGGGCGATCTCGAACATCGGCTCGCTCGCGCGTATGATCGAACGAAATCCGCAGTCCTTCATTCTGGGCCGCTAACAGGAGATGACGATGAAAGCTCTGAGCCTGATCCCGCTATGCCTCCTGGGCCTCGCGGCCTGTTCCGATCCCGAGAAGATCGCACGCTATCCGATCGACCCGCCCACCGCGGAAAAGGCGCTGCCGAACCGGCTTGGCCGGGCCGAACTGCGCGAGGTGTCGCTGCCGGACTACGCGGGCGGACAGGAGATCGCCTTCCAGACCCCGGACGGGGCGCTGCGCTCGAACCCGGACAACCTCTGGGCGGATGATCCGGCGCGGTCAGTGACGCTGGCGCTGGCGCGGCAGATTTCGTCTCTCTCCGGCGCTACGGTGATCTCCGAGCCGTGGCCGCTCGCCGATCCGCCCACGCGCAAGATCGAGGTCCGGATCGAGCAGATGCTGCCGGGCGCCGATGGTCTGCTGCATGTCTCAGGCGTCTATTTCGTCTCGGCGAACGGCTATGAGCGCAGCGGCGAAACGGTGCGTCGGTTCGATTTCACGGTGCCGGTCGGCTCTCAGGAACCGCAGGCCATCGCAAAAGCGAACAGCGCGGCGGTGACGCAGCTTGCGCGGCAGATCGCTCAGCTACGCTGATCGGGAAGGAACCGCCCGAACTGGCCGCCCGCAAAGAGCAGCGGATCAGTCCCTGCGCCTTTAACGAAGCGGGTGACGCGGCCGATGATGATCGTGTGATCGCCGCCGTCGTGGCGCGCCTCGGTGACGCATTCGAACCGGGCGAGCGTGTCGTCGATCAGCGGTACACCGGCCGCGTTCAGCCTGTAGGATAGCCCCTCGAACCCCTCGCCGCGCTTCGTGAACCGCTTTGCCAGCGCTTCCTGATCGTAGCGCAACACATGCACCGCGAAGGCATCGGTTGCAGTGAAATGCGCATGCCTGAACGAGGAGCGCGCAGCCGACCAAAGGATCAGCGCCGGATCGAGCGAAACCGAGGCGAAGCTGTTCACCGTCATCCCGACTGGCTCCGGCGCATCGTCATGCGCGCAGGCGGTAACGATGGTCACTCCGGTCGCGAACTGCGCGAGCGCATCGCGCAACAACCGCGTATTCGCCGGGTCGGGCTGGTGGCCGCGACCGTCGCTTTCGGCATGGTTCATGGCCGCTTCGATATCGTCGCTCTCGCGCATCCGCTCTCCTTTGCGCTCACACATAATCGTGCAGGCGGGGAGAGCAAGGCTCAGCGTTCCAATCCAAGGAGCTTGTCGAAAGAAAGCCGCCCGGGGCCCTTCATCAGAACCGTCAGAAGCGCGATTGCCCAAAGCCCATGCGTCACCCATGCGCTGGGATAGACGAAGAACTGGATCACCAGCGTCATTGCCAGAAGCGCGAGCGCTGCAAGTCGGCTGCCAAGGCCGAGGATCAGCAGAAGTGGGAAGAAATGCTCCGAGAATGTCGCGAGCACCGCCGCCCATTGATGCGGAATGAGGGGCAGGTCGTATTCGTATTGAAAGAGGGTGAAGGTGGAATCCTTGATCATGAACCCTTCCACCTTCGTCCGCCCGGACATCCAGAACACCATCGCTGGAAAGAGCCGCGCTCCGATCAGAACAATCTCCTCCGGTAGGCGCTGGGCTAGATCGGAAAACCTATGATACAGCCTGAATAGACCCTGTTTTGACGTTTTGATCTCGATCGCATCGGTCATGAGGCGTCTCCTTTTTCGATGCCCGCGCCGACGATCAGCGCATTCTCCAGCAGCAGCAGAAGCGCTGCGTTGAGGTCAAAATCCGCTCCCGCCCGGTCTTGTGCGCGGGCGACGGTTTCGCCTGCACACAGGGTCGAGACGAAGCGACCGGTCGAGCTACGAACGACGGACGTGATTACATGAGCGATCCCGCGCCGCGCAATCAGCAGTGTCTCCGGCCTCCATTCGGTCGCCCGCGGTGGAGGGGGGCCACCTGGTTGTTGCGAGGCCCAGATCGAACCCGCAGGTGTCAGGAGCTGAAGAACCTGCACCGACGGATGCAGATCAAGACACAGATGAGTGCCCGCGCGTTTGGCTGTCTCTTGCAGGCGTTCCCGCGCAATAGGCTCTGAATCGGCTGCGTGATAGGCCCGGCTGCGCGCCCATTCGATGCGGGCGACGTCGGGCAAATAGCCCAGAGACTGCAGCGAAGGTTCATCTGCCAGATAGGCCGGAAACGCGCCGCCCCATTCGGTCAGGACGGGCGTGCGCGGCGGGTGCTCGGCGATATAGGCCCGGGCTAGCCCCCTGAAGCAATCCGCGCCGAGAAGCCGCTCGATCGCCGAGAAATGCCGCGCGAGGGCCTGTGTAAGCCCATGCGCCACGTTGTTGCGGTAAACGTCGAAGCGGCGCTCGATCTCGGCCGGATCTTGGGCGGTTGCGTTTTGCGGCGCGGGCCCTCCGGCCAGGCCCTCGCGGAAACCGCGGGCGAAGTCACGATGCGAGGGCATGGTGGTCACTCGACAGGACCATCGACGCGCGCTTGGCCTCTGCCATCAAGGTGGCGAAGTCCGGCACGTCGTTGTCCCACTCGATAAGGCTCGGTAGCGGTCCAGTGTTAGAGACTGTTTCGGCGTAAAGTGACCAAACCGGCTCCGCGACTTCGCGCCCGTGGCTGTCGATGAGCAGGGGCCCGGAGGGCAGCTCTTCCTCTTCATGGCCTGCCAGATGGACCTCGCCGACACGGTTCAGCGGGAACGCCTCGAGATAGGCGCGCGGATCCTGTCGGTGGTTCACGCAGGACACGAAGACATTGTTCACATCCAACAGCAATCCGCAGCCGGTCCGCTGGCTGATCTCGGTCAGAAACTCGGTCTCGGGGATCTCGGAATTGTCGAAGAGTACATAGGTCGCCGGATTTTCGAGCAGCATCCGGCGGCCGAGATGCTCCTGCACCTCATCGACGTGATCGCAGATCAGCGCCAGCGTTTCCGCAGTGTAGGGCAGGGGCAGCAGATCGTGCATCCAGACGCCACCATGGCTTGCCCAGGCGAGGTGTTCCGAGAAGCTCTCGGGGTCGTATCGGTCGCAGAGCGCCTTGAGCCGCGCGAGGTGGTCGCGATCCAGCGGATCGGGCCCGCCGATCGAGAGGCCCACGCCATGCACCGAAAGCGCGTAGTCCGCGCGCAGCCGCTCCAGCATCGCATGCGGCATCCCGCCCGCGCCCATATAGTTTTCCGCGTGGATTTCGAAGAACCCGAGGTCCGGTTTCGTCTCTGATATGGCGGGAAAGTGCTCTGGCTTGAAGCCGAGGCCCGCTTTGCGTGGCAGTGTCATGGCAGCCTCCATGGATGAGAAAACGGGGCGCACGCCGACCGCACGCCCCGCTTGGCGTCACATCTCTTTCGGTTCGAGCGAGCCCATGCCGTGCGGCGTCTCGATCGAGGTGCAGGTGCCTGCCGGGACGAGTTTCCAGGCGTTGCCCTGATAATCCATAGTCGCGGTGCCGGCGCAGGTGGTGCCGGGGCCGGCGGCGCAATCGTTCTGCCCGGCCATCGCGACGCCGTAGCATTTCTCCATCGCCTGATCTTCGGCATGGGCGGCGCTGGCCAGCCCCATCGCGCATGTCAGAGCAGCGGCAAAGCCAAGGGTAGTTTCGGTCTTCATGGTAGTCTCCCTGATTGGTTGGGGCCTCTTGCGGCCCTGATCACCGTTCGCGAGAGGTCACGGCGTCGTTACGGTGCTCACGCCAGCGTGAACGAAAAAAGTTTTTCGCTCCGGCTGTAACGAAGGCATGATCGCGAACGAAGGGACGGCGATGATGCATGATCGGCGGGCAGATTGGTCGCAGCTCCTGCGGGCTGCGAATGCGGGCGACAAGCGCGCCTATGGCTTGTTCCTGCAAGCCGTGACCCCCGTGCTTCGCTCGGTGGTGCGGTCGCGTGGCGGAGGGTTGTCAGAGGCTGATTGCGAGGACGTTGTGCAGGAGGTTTTGCTCGCCATCCATCTGAAGCGTCACACTTGGCGCGAAGATGAGCCTGCTGCGCCGTGGTGCTACGCAATCGCCCGACACAAGGTGGTCGACGCCTTTCGCAAACGCGGGCGACGTATCCATCTTCCGGTCGAGGACTTCGCCGAGGTGCTGCCCGCCGCGCCTGAGGCGGATCCTACAGAAAAGGCCGATATAGAGACGTTTTTGACCCATCTGGAGCCCCGCGCAGCGCAACTGGTGCGCGCCATCGGGCTCGAAGGGAAAAGCATCGCGGAAACCGGCGATGCGTTAGATATGAGTGAGGGAGCGGTGCGCGTGATGCTGCATCGTTCGTTGAAAAAACTGGCCGCGCTTCGCGAGAGGCTGATCGAGATATGAAGACCGAAGACCTGATATCCGTATTGCAACAGGACACGTTGCACGAACCCCGCCCGAAACAGGTGCTGGGCCGCTGGCTTGTGCCGGCGCTTTTCCTGTCAGCGCTGTTCGTGATTTCGGTCTACGGTTTGCGGTTTCCGCTGCAACAGACCCTTATGACGCCGGAAATCGCCCCGAAATTTTACCTGCCGCTGGTCTTGGCCGTGCTCGTGACGCCGATGGCAGTGCGCCTGGGACAGCCCACGGCGAAGGTGTCGACCGGGTGGCTCTGGATCTTCCCGGCACTCGGCGCCGCGCTTTTGGCCTATGCCTACCTGACCACGCCCGACGGGCAGCGGATGGCGGATTTCAAGGGTGAGACGATCCTGCCCTGTCTGATTTCCGTTCCGATGCTGTCCTTCCCGGCCTTGGCCGCGCTTCTCGTGAGCCTGCGCAAAGGGGCGGTGACGCGCCCGGCGCGGGCCGGGGCGCTCGCGGGGCTCGCCGCCGGAGGAATGGGTACCGCAATCTACGCCTTGCACTGCACCGAGGACAGCCCGTTGTTCTACGTCACGTGGTATGGCGCGGGGATCGTCGTCGTGATGCTTGTGGGTGCTTTGCTCGGGAAGCGCGTGCTGCGCTGGTAGACCCTAATCAGGCCAAAACGCCAGATTCTCGATGAATTTCTCATGGAGGACCGGGTTGGCGACGACCAGCCCGCTCGATTGTGGCGGGGAGCGGTTGAACCGCAGCGTGCGTCCATTGCGATCCGTTGCCAGAAGCCCGGCGCGTTGCGCGATCAGGCTCGCGGCGGCGATGTCCCACTCCCACGCCGGACGCAGGGAGATCGTCGCGTCGAACCTCCCTTCGGCCACCAGACATAGCCGCCACGCCAGTGACGAGCGGAAATGGCGCTGATAATCCGGCTGACCGTGCCGCCAGAAGCTTGGATTGTCGGAGAGTTTCGAGGTCAGAACCGTCGCGCCGGACAGCACTTCTTGTGCACCGGGTCGCAGCGGCTCCCCGTTCAGGCAAGCCGGACCGTCGATCGATGCCGAATAGGTGAGATCGTGCACCGGCAGATGCACCACGCCCGCCACGACCGCGCCATCGCGCACCACGGCCAGCGCATGTGCGAAGCCGCCATCATGGGCGAGAAAGGCGCGCGTGCCGTCGATCGGATCGACGATGAAGGTCGAGCGCGCCGCAAGACGGGCCGGATCGTCGGTGCTTTCCTCGGACAGCCAGCCGTAATCGGGCCGGGCGCCGCGCAGGCGCTCTTCCAGTAGCGCGTTCACCGCTAGATCGGCCTCGGACACCGGACCGGCCCCGTCGCCTTTGTCCCAGGCTTCGGGCGCTTTTTTCCAGTATGTGAGCGCGAGCGCACCGGCCTCTTTGGCGGCCTCGATGAGCAGGGGAAGATCAGTCTCCGGCAAGCGTCATCCCTTCGAGGAGAAGCGAGGGCACGATATGGCTCAGATGCATCCGCGCGTCATTCGCGGGCCGGATGCTGCGGAGCATGTCGCGCAGGTTGCCCGCGATCGTGCACTCGTTGACGGGATAGACCGGCTCGCCGTTTTCGACCCAGAAGCCCGAGGCCCCGCGCGAGTAATCACCGGTATTGGGGTTGATCGTCGCCCCGATGAAGGAGGTTACCAGAAGTCCGGTGCCCATTTCGGCCATCAGTTCCTCGCGGGTCTTGTCGCCTTGGGTCAGGGTCACGTTACCGATGCCGGGCGAGGGCGGCGAAGAGGTGCCGCGGCTGGCATTTGCCGTCGATTGCAGCCCCAGCTTGCGCGCGCAGGCGAGGTCGAGCGTCCAGCTTTTCAGCACGCCGTTCTCGACGATGGCGCGGCGCGCGGTAGCGAGCCCTTCCGCGTCGAAGGGGCGCGAGCCGGAGACCCGTTTGCGATGCGGCTCCTCAATCAGCGACAGGCCGTCGGGCAGCACTTGGTCGTCCAGAGCGTCGCGCAGCCACGAGGCTCCGCGGCAGATTGCCTGCCCGTTCACCGCGGACAGCAGATGCCCGATCAGGCTGCCCGAGACGCGCTCGTCGATCAGCACCGGATAGGCACCGGTTTTCGGGCGGCGCGGATTGGCGCGGGCGGCAGCGCGTTCACCGGCCAGTCGCCCGATCTCCTGCGCGGTTGGCAGGTCGGACTGGAAAACACGGCTCTCGGCGGCCCAGTCGCGCTCCATCCCAAGCCCCTCGCCGGAAATCGCGACGGCGGAGACAACGCGCGAACTGCGGTCGTAGCCGCCCGCGAAACCGTTGGAGGCGGCGACATGGACACGCCGGTAGGAATAGGCGGCGGAGGCGGATTGAACTTGCGTGACGCCTTCGACACCGAGCGCGGCTGCTTCGGCTTCGAGCGCGTCGCTTTGCAGTGCCTCGGCGGAGGGCTCGGCGCTCGGATCGGCCAGTTCCATTCCGTCGGCATCGCGACGGTCGGTCAGCTGAGAGGGATCGGCGAGGCCGATGAACGGATCTTCCGGCGCTTCGCGGGCCATCGCAATCGCGCGCTGGGCCATTTCCTCGAAGGTGCGCGCGGAAATATCGGAGGCGGAAACGCAGGCTTGCTTGCCACCGAGGAGGACACGCAGCCCCATCTCGACGCCCTCGGACCGCTCGGCCTGTTCGAGACGGCCTTCGCGGACATCGATCGCAACCGAGCGCCCATCGACTGCAATGGCATCGGCGGCCGGGGCGCCTGCGCGCTTCGCGGCCTCGAGCAGCGATTGGGTCAGATCGGAGAGGGAGGGCTTGGTCATTTCCACCTCGTGAGAAAAACGCGAAGCCGCCCGGAGATCCGGACGGCTTCGCGCCGTGGGTTTCAGTGTTTACTGGACGCGTTGGCCGTTGACGAGGATTTCCCCGCCATCCTTGAACTCGACCTGCGACGCGTAGGCGTCGTCGCCCGTGGGCTTGGCGTAGAGGCCCAGCATCATCCGCCCGAACATGATCTGATCCTGCGGCACGAGGCCCATCGAGACCAGCTTGTCCATCAGCGCGTTCGCCCCGGTCAGCGTCAGATCGATCTTGCCCGTGGGCATCGGCATCGGCCCGCCATTCTTCAGCTCCAGCGCGCCCTTGCCGTTCAGATCGGCGCCGACCATCGACAGCTTGATGTTGTTGATGTCGACGGTCTGGACCTCCATCGGGGGCGAGTCCATCGCGGCGGCGGCGGGGCTGAACAGATCCTCGGTGAGCTTAATCTTGCCCGAGAGATCGACCTGCAGCGTCGCCGGGTCATGCGGCAGATCGCCGTTCGGATCGAACATCGCCCAAATGTTGTCGGAGACCGAGACGCCGTTGAAGCCGAGCTTCGCCTTGTAGTCCTGCGCCGTATCCGCTTTTGCGACCGGCATCGCGAATGTCATGTCCGCCGACTGGATATCCGCGGTGATCGGGAAAGGCAGGTCGGGCGTGGCGATCTCGATGTGGCCGTTGTTGCTCTGACCGCCGAAGGACAGACCGTCCTTCGACATCGTGACGTCGAATTTCCCGCCCTCGTCGGTGGTCTTCTGATCGACCTTGCCGTTGGGTCCGTCGGCGGTGGTCGCCCAGTTCGAGCTGGCATAGGTCATCGACAGATCGAGGTTTGCACCGGCATTGAGCGCTTCGTCGAGCTTTTCGGAGGAGACGTCCTTGGGCATCGCGAAACTCCCCTCGTAGGAGAGATCGTTCATCTGGCCGTTCATGTTGAACGTGCCGCTGCCCTCGGGATCGGCCCCGGAGGCGGTAAGGTCGAGCGTGCCGATCGCCATCTTCGAGTCGACCGAATGCATATCGCCGTCGACGACGTGGTAATTGCCCTTGGTGTCCTTCAGCGCAAGATACATCTTGATCGGAACATCCTGCCCCTCGGCGGAGACGGTCTGGTCGAGATCCACGGTCAGTTTCGGCGCGTCGATATCGTAGGTCAGATCGCCCGGCGACCCGGAAACGATGATCTTGCTGTCGGTCTGGGTCATCGTCATCTTCATGGCGACGTCCGAAGTGTCGGTGCCCGGCTTTCCGGTCATGTCACCGGTCATCTTCTCGGGGAAAATGGTCTCCACCGTGCCGTCGCCGCGGTCGCGCAGCTTCAGTTCGGGCACGTCGAGCGTGAGGCTCATATTGTCGACATTGCGCACCATCTTCACGTCGGAGACGATGAGCGTGTCGCCCTCTCGGTTCTGACCGCCGACCATCACCTCGTAGCCGTAGGTCTGGTATTCGGATTGCCACGCCTGCCAGACCTGCTCCGCGGTTACATCCGCGAAAGAGGCCGTGGTGGACAGCAGCGAAACCACGACGGCGCCGGAACCGACGGTTTTGAGCCATGCCATAAGAGGGTACCTTTCCACTGAGAACCAAGTCGCGGCCATCCTCCTTTGGGTCAGGCCGATGGTCAAGCCTTCGCGGGGCTGCTAGAGGGGTTTCACGGGAGTTGTGAGGAGGCTGGGAATGATCCGCCACGAGATCGAGAACGGGCTGTGGCGCGTGACCATCGACCGTCCTGAAAAAGCCAACTCGCTGACCGGCGCGATGTTGGGCGAGATCGCCGATCTGGCCGAGCGCGCGGGGCGCGAGGAGGCGCGGGCTTTCGTGCTGACCGGGACCGGCAAGGTGTTCTCCGCCGGGGCCGATCTGGCAGAGGCGAAGACGGGAACGCTCGCGACCGACCCGGTTTGGGAACGGCTTTCCGGCGCGATCGCTTCGCTGCCCTGCCTGACGATCGCGGCGCTGAACGGCACTTTGGCCGGGGGCGCGATGGGCATGGCGCTCGCTTGCGATCTGCGCATCGCCGTCCCGGGCGCGAAATTCTTCTACCCGGTGATGAAGCTCGGCTTCCTGCCGCAGCCCTCGGACCCGGCGCGCATGGTCGCTTTGGTCGGGCCCGCGCGGGCCAAGATGATCCTGATGGCGGGGCAGAAGATCGAGGCCGAAGAGGCCTTGAGCTGGGGGTTGATCGACCGGATCGTGCCGCGCGAGACGCTGGACGAAACGGTCGCGACGCTCGCTGCCGATGCGCTGGGTGCGCGGGCTGCGCATGTCGCGGGGATCAAGGCGCTGATCCGCTAAGGCGAACGGCCCGGACAGGCCGGGCCGCGGGGCGTCACATTCTACGCGAGGCTGTCGCGATCAGGCGTACACGCTCTCTTTGCCGAAATGCTTGGTGAGCATGTAATAGATCACGGCGCGATACTTGTTGCGCTCGGACCGGCCGTAGGTCTCGATCACGCTGTCGATCGCATCCATCAGTTCGGGGCCGTCGGAGAGGCCGAGTTTCTTGACGAGGAAGTTGTCCTTCACGGTTTCCAGCTCCCCCTTGTCCGTGGCCGCGACGGTCGATGCATCCGCATCGTAGATCGAGGGGCCGCAGCCGATCGTCACCTTGGTCAGAAGCTCCATGTCAGGGGCCATGCCGCATTTGGATTTCAGATCCTCGGCGTATTTCTCAATCAGCTCGTCTCTTTTACCCATCTGTCCCACCTATCAGGTTGCTTTGCCCAGAAATGAAGGCAGGCGCAGGTTAAGCCCAGATAGGGAAATTACAAAGTGTAAATCCCGGACCTGTCGCGCCTCAGCCTCCGCCGCGACAGGAAACGCATTGTGTGAAGGTCGGGTCGAGTTCGAGGCGCTTCTCGGGGATCGGCTCGCCGCAGCTGTCGCAATAGCCGAATTCGTCCTCTTCGATACGCTGGAGCGCGGCCTCTATCGCTGTGATCCGATGTTTGCGGCGACCGTCGACCGCATTGGCCATCGCCTGATTCTGCAACGCGTCCATGCGCGACAGCCGACCGACGCTTTGCTGGTCCAGCTCGACGGGCTTGCGGGTCTGCGCGGTGTCCTGCGAGGCGGTGCGCAGCTCTGCCAGCTCCGCTTCCAACTGCGGTTTGAAACGCGCGGCAAGGTCTTCGGGTGTCATCGCTCTCCTCCTGTCCCAAGGAAAACCGATCATCGCCCGCGTTGCACGTAAAAAGGCCGCGCCTTGCCGCGCGGCCTTCGAAATCGCGATGTGATCCGGTCAGTAGCGGTAATGCTCGGGCTTGAAGGGGCCTTCGACCGTGACGCCGATATATTCCGCCTGATCGGGCTTGAGCTGGGTCAGCTTCACGCCGATGCGGTCCAGATGCAGGCGGGCGACCTTTTCATCGAGGTGCTTGGGCAGGATGTAGACGCCCGGCGCGTAGTCATCGCCCTTGGTCCACAGCTCGATCTGCGCCAGCACCTGATTGGTGAACGACGCCGACATCACGAAGCTCGGGTGGCCGGTGGCGTTGCCCAAGTTCAGCAGGCGGCCTTCCGACAGCAGGATGATGCGCGAGCCCGAGGGCATCTCGATCATGTCCACTTGCTCTTTGACGTTCGTCCATTTGTGGTTCTTCAGGTTCGCGACCTGAATTTCATTGTCGAAATGGCCGATATTGCCGACGATCGCCATGTCCTTCATCTCGCGCATATGCTCGATCCGAATGACGTCCTTGTTGCCGGTGGTGGTGATGAAGATGTCGGCGCTGCCGACCACGTCTTCCAGCACGACGACCTCGAACCCGTCCATCGCAGCTTGCAGCGCGCAGATCGGATCGACCTCGGTGACCTTCACACGAGCACCTGCACCGCGCAGCGAAGCGGCGGAGCCTTTGCCCACATCGCCGTAACCGCAGACGACGGCGACCTTGCCGGCCATCATCACGTCGGTCGCGCGGCGGATGCCGTCAACGAGGCTCTCTTTGCAGCCGTATTTGTTGTCGAACTTCGACTTGGTGACCGAGTCGTTCACGTTGATTGCCGGGAAGGGCAGCAGTCCCTTCTTGTGCAGATCATAAAGGCGATGCACGCCGGTCGTGGTCTCTTCCGAGACGCCCTTGATCGCGTCGCGCTGCTTGGTGAACCAGCCGGGGCTTTCCTTCATGC
Organism: Thioclava sp. NG1; assembly: GCF_003122275.1. Classification (NCBI taxonomy): domain Bacteria; kingdom Pseudomonadati; phylum Pseudomonadota; class Alphaproteobacteria; order Rhodobacterales; family Paracoccaceae; genus Thioclava; species Thioclava sp. NG1. The sequence continues at coordinate 382,496 of NZ_QFBB01000004.1, forward strand.
GCTTCTTGATCTGAGCGAACAGCGCCTCTTCCTCTTCCGAGGTGGGCACTTCGATCAGGTCGGTCTCACCGTTCTCGACCCGCGCGCCGAGCAGGATGTAGAGCGTCGCATCCCCGCCGTCGTCGAGGATCATGTTGCAGGTGCCTTCCTCGAACTGGAAAATCTGGTCGGTATAGGACCAGTATTCCGCGAGCGTCTCGCCCTTGATCGCGAAGACAGGCGTGCCGCCCGCAGCAATAGCCGCGGCCGCGTGATCCTGCGTCGAGAAGATGTTGCACGAGGCCCAACGCACATCGGCGCCAAGCGCCTTCAGTGTTTCGATCAGCACCGCGGTCTGCACCGTCATGTGCAGCGACCCCGCGATGCGCGCGCCTTTCAGCGGTTTGCTCTCGCCGAATTCTGCGCGGCAGGCCATCAGGCCCGGCATTTCGGTTTCGGCGATGTCGAGCTCCTTGCGGCCATATTCGGCCAGAGCGATATCCTTGATTACGTAATCGGCCATGCGCGGCTCCCAATCTGAATTTGGGAGCTATGTAGCACCGGGACCGTAAAGCGGCAATGAAGGCCGATCACGATCAGGTGGCGGGAAGAATCCCTTCGCGATGCAGAAGCGCTACCGGGTTCTTGCCACGCTTCCAGTCGGTGCCCGAGGATACGATGCAGGAGACGTTGTCGGCGCGGGTATAGACCGCAGTCCAGGTGCCCATGAGGCTCGACGCGTAAAGCTCGACCTTGCGGTGATCGCCGAGCTGTTTCGTCATCGCGGGCTTCTCCGCGAAATCGTGATTGAGGGAATCCACCAGCTTCGCGCGCTTGTCGCAATATGGTTGGTTGGGGCTTTGTGCCTCGCCGATCGCGGTGACGTCGTCGAAGGCCGACAGATCGCCATAGGGAATTTCGGAGGGGATATCCTCCATCGGGCGCCCGTTGCCCTCGTAGCCGTCGAGCATGACCTGCCGCGCCGCTTGGGGATGCTGGGCAGGCGTCACAGCCTCGTCGCTGCGCACGGCGGCGATGGCGATGGTCGCGGGGATCGAAATGATGGCGATCCCGGCGGTAAGAAACGTGGTTTTCGAGGTTTGCATTTTCGCGTCCCCTTTTTCTCTCCGTGTCAACCCGAGAACTCGCCATGCGCGGAAATGTTCCTCTTTCTGTGACGTTTACAGCCGGATTGGCTTTGGCTAGTCACAGATACCCGCTGCATGAGAGGAGCGAATGGAGATCGATCTGGCCTGCTCGAAACCGGCGCAGCACCGCAATGCGATCGCGTTTTGCTGCGACGACGCTTACCCGCCTTATGCGGCGCATGCGGCCGCCCAGATTGCCGCGCTCCATCCGGATCGGGATTTCGACATCTGCATCGTGAGCGCCGAGCCGGTCACGCTTCCGGATTCGCCCGAGGCGTTGGGTCTGCGGCCGTGCAGTTTCGATCCGGAGCCGATATTCGCGGGCTTTTCGACGGATCGCGGACGCGGTTCGGGCATGTATGTGCGGCAGATGCTCCCGCAGATTTTTGCGGATGACATCGGCCCGACGAACCCGTGTAAAGCGCGACCCGAGACGCTACAGCCACGCTTTGGCCGGGCAGCAAGCTGATGAAGAAAATGCTCGTTCGGCGTCTCATCAGTCTCATCAACGGAAACAAGATGGCGCGCTATCTCGCGCGCTCTCCCGACGACTATACGGTGATCACATGAAACGCGCTTGGCAAAGGATGCTCTCGGGACGCCGGCTCGACCTGCTGGACCCGACGCCCGTCGATATCGAGATCGAGGATATCGCGCATGGTCTGGCTTTCGTGGCCCGCTGGAACGGGCAGACCTTCGGTGACTGGCCCTATTCGGTGGCCGAGCATTCGCTGCTGGTGGAGCAGATTTTCTGCCACCAGAATCCTAAGATCGCGGCGAAATGGAAATTGGCGGCGCTTTTGCACGACGCGCCGGAATATGTACTGGGCGATATGATCAGCCCGGTGAAAGCGGCCATCGGCGAAGGCTACGGCGCGCTCGATAATCGTCTGATTGCGGCGGTGCATATACGGTTTGGTCTACCCGCGGCGCTTCCCGTGCGAATCAAACGCGCGATCAAAAAGGCGGATATCGTTTCGGCGCGGTTGGAGGCCGAACAGATCGCCGGATTTTCCAAGGTGGAATCCGACAAGGTTTTCGGCAAACTCGCGCCCGAATATGCCGAGACCTTTAAAATACACCTGCGGCCACCGTCGGAAGTGCGCGCTGATTATACCGCACGCCACGAAGCGCTTCTGGCAGAGCTGTAATGCGAAAAGCCTGCCATTTCGGCAGGCCTTGCATAAAGGTATCCAACTCGAGACTCAGATCTTCAGATCATCGAGCGATTTTCCATTATCGAGAGCGGCTTGCACCCAACGCGGCTTGCGGCCACGGCCGGTCCAGGTTTCGCTGGGATTGTCGGGATTGGCGTATTTCGGCGGCACGGTGCGGCGCGGCTTGGCCGAGCCCGAACCAGTCAATTCCGCCAACGAATAGCCCATATCGCGGGCCGCGCGCTCAAGCTGATCGATCGCTTCTTTCTTCTTGCGATCCTCGTAGCTGGAGATCGCCTTGTCGACTTGCTTGCGAAGAGCCTTGAGCTCGTCGAGGGACATATCATCTAGATTCATTTTAATTCTCCGAATTGCATATTCCGAAGCATTAAATAGAAACGTAAATTAATTAACAACCTGACCAAAACGTCAGCGGGGGCTCCGTTTGGCCAAAATCCGCTGAAGGGTCCGGCGGTGCATATTCAAACGGCGCGCGGTTTCCGAGACATTCCGGTCGCAAAGTTCGTACACACGTTGAATATGTTCCCAACGCACGCGATCCGCGCTCATCGGGTTTTCCGGCGGCGGCGGGGCGACTTCGCCTTTCGCCAATAGCGCATTCGTGACGTCAGTGGCATCGGCAGGCTTCGCGATATAATCGGTCGCCCCCATTTTCACGGCGGCCACAGCGGTCGCAATCGCCCCGTATCCGGTCAGAACCACGATTCGGGCATCGGCACGCTTTTCACGAAGCGCCTCGACCACATCGAGCCCATTTCCGTCCTCGAGCCGCAGGTCGATCACCGCATAGGCGGGCGGGTTCGATTGCACGATGGCGCGGCCTGCAGCCACGGTTTCGGCCGTCTGGGTCTCGAAGCCGCGCTTCTCCATCGCGCGCGCCAGCCGCGTGAGAAACGGCACATCATCATCGACGATCAGAAGCGATTTGTCCGGACCGATATCCGCGCTGATGTCTTCAGCCATTATCGTAACTCCCTGTCGTCGAGTTTAACGTTTGATTGGTTTTAGACGCGCGCGCCTACTCGGTCAATTTCCGGCTGCGCCGTCGGGATTGGCCTTTTTCCATGCGTCGACGAAACAGGCGACGCTGTCGGCCATCTGCTCCGGCGTGGTGTCGCGGTTGTAGTATTCCGCGAAACCGGAATCGGGGAAGACCAGGTAGCTCTGTGTCGAGTGGTCGATCAGCGTGTAGGGGTCGTTCGGATCCTGCACTTTGAAATAGGTACGATATTCCTGCGAGACCTTCTTGATCTGCTCCGGCGTGCCGGTCAGTCCGATCATTTTCGGATGCATGAAATCGGTGAATTCCTTGATAAGCTCCGGCGTGTCGCGCGCGGAATCGACCGAGATGAAGACCGGCGTCACCGAATATCCGCGCTTTTCGAGGAGGCTCACGGCCTCGGCGTTGCGTGCGCTATCGAGCGGGCAGACATCGGGGCAGTAGGTATAGCCAAAATAGAGAATGCTCGGCTCGGTGATGACATCCGCATCGGTCACCTCCTTACCGTTCTCGTCGGTCAGCGTGAAAGGACCGCCAATCTCGCCCGCGCCGCCTGCGACGACACTCTGGCGGCATTGCGCGAAAATATCGTCGTCCTGGCTGCGGGTCGCCGCGAACCAGGTAACGCCAAGGCCGATGACCACGATCGCCGAAGCGCCGATGGCGGAAATTTTCGCAATACGGTTCATATTGTCACTCCTCTCACGGCTGCATTGATCGCGCGGCGGGCGGCGATTATCAATGCTTTCATGCCGCCAATTCCGGCGATGTGCGCTTTGGACGCGGGAGACGACATGGCTCAACGCCTCGAGGCCCAACCCGGCCCGGCCGAGATTCACCACGACTGGGTGCGCCTCCGGACGCTGATCTTCCTGCGCTGGACCGCGATCGTGGGACAGCTTGGCGCGATTTTCGTGGCCTATTTCGTTTATGATATCGCGTTGGATCTGGCGCTGTGCCTCGCCACGGTGGCGGCAGCGATCGCGGCCAATCTCGTGGCGATTTTCCTGTTTCCCGACACCAAGCGCCTCACCCAGCCCGAAGCGGCGGCGACGCTCATGTTCGACATGGCGCAGCTCGCGCTGCTGCTGTCGATTACTGGCGGGATGAACAACCCCTTCGCGTTGCTCATTCTGGTGCCCGTCACCATAGCGGCGACCGCACTGGAGAGATCGGCCACGATCCTTCTCGGCCTTGCGACAATGGTGATGATCTCGATCGTCGCCGTGGTCTACCTACCTTTGGTCAGCAAGACCGGCGAGGTGATCGCGGTGCCGGACGTGTTCGAATTCGGCTACTGGCTTTCGATCATCATCGGCGTCGCCTTCCTCGGGGCCTATGCCCATAAGGTGGCGAGCGAAGTGCGCTCCATGGGCGATGCGCTCCGCGCGACGCAGCTCGCCTTGGCGCGCGAGCAGAAGCTGACCGATCTCGGCGGCGTAGTCGCGGCCGCCGCGCATGAGTTGGGCACGCCGCTTGCGACGATCAAGCTGGTGAGTTCGGAGCTGGCCGACGAGCTCGAAGACAGCCCCGATTTGCGCGACGACGCGCTCCTGATCCGCGAGCAGGCCAATCGGTGCCGCGACATCCTCCATTCCATGGGTCGGATCGGCAAGGACGATCTGCATATGCGCAGTGCGCCGATCGTCGCCGTTCTGCGCGAAGCGGCTGACCCGCATATGGAGCGCGGGATCGAAATTCATTTCGACGCCCATCCGATTGTCGAGGGGCTGGAGCGTCAGCCGACGATCTACCGCTATCCCGAACTGATCCACGCGCTGCGCAATTTCATCCAGAACGCCGTCGATTTTGCCCAATCCACCGTCTGGGTCGAGGCGGAATGGGATGACGAAGAGATCACCGTGCGGATCAGTGACGACGGCAAAGGCTATCCAGCGAGCGTGCTCAACCGGATCGGCGATCCCTTCCTGCAACCGCGGGCAAACGCGGCGGAACGCAAAGGTTACGAGGGGATGGGGCTTGGCGTGTTCATCGCGAAGACCCTGATCGAGAGGACCGGCGGGCGGCTCACCTTTTCCAACGGGGACGTACCCTTTGCGCCCCGCGCCGCAGCGCCTGTGCGCTCCGGCGCGGTTGTGGAGGTCGTCTGGCCCGCTACCCGCCTTCTGGCACGGGACGAGGCAGGGCTTGGCTTGAACCAACCGATCGCGGTCTGATCGCCATCGACGCCTGCATGCTCGACGCGAGTTAACGTCGGCTTAACGATTCTCCCGCACTTTCGACCTCGCGACAGGTTTGAAAGGCCGAAGGATATGAGGACTGCATGGCTCGAGGCGGCGATGATCGCGCTTACCTCGGTGGGCGCGGCTTTGGTCGGATTGCTGCTGACATGGATTGCCGTGGGGCGCGGGCCCAGGCGCAAGCTCACCCCCGCCGCGCGGGAGGACGTCGAGGAGGTGGCCTTGCTGTTCGATGATGAGGCGCTTGTGGATGCGACACCGCCGGCGCGGCGCTTGCTGGAAACGATGCCCGTCGGGGTGACCGATTGGGCCCGTTTCACCGCCTTCGCCGCGCCGCGGTTTCCGGAGTTTCAGTCCCGGATCGCGCGGCTCTCCGAGTTCGCGCGGCTCGAGATGACAGAAACCGCGACCCGCGGCGAGAAACCGCGGCTGCGCCTGACTGCTGAAAACCTGCGCGGCCTCGCGCGGATCACCCTCATCGATCCGGAGGGCGAAGGGCAGGGCCAGCGCGTCGACAACCTCTCGCTCCGGGCGATGGAGGACGAGTTGGAGATGATGCGCGCCACGCTCGACCGTTCCCCCGTTCTGATCTGGCGGATCGAGAAAAATGGCGAGCTGACCTGGGCGAACAGAGCCTACCTCCTGCGCGCAGGCGCCTTCGACGCGGATGAAGAGGGGTTCGGCTGGCCGCTGCCGAAGCTGTTCACGCTGCCGCCGGACGCGTTCAGCGGCGGCGGGCCCCACCGGCTCGAGCTGACCTCGCCCGCGCCAGGCGCTTCGGATGTCGCGACCTGGTTCGACTGTCATTCCGTTGTGCTCGAAGGTGGTACGCTCCATTTCGCGCTCCCCGCCGAGGCTGCCGTCCGGGCCGAGCAGGCGCTGCGTGATTTCGTCCAGACCCTGACCAAGACCTTTGCCGATCTCCCGACCGGGCTCGCCATTTTCGACCGGGACCGCCAGCTGAGGCTGTTCAATCCCGCACTGAGCGACCTGCTTCAGCTTGGCCCGGAATTCCTCGCCACGCGCCCTACGCTCTACGCATTTCTTGACAGGCTGCGCGAGACCAAAATGGTACCCGAGCCGAAGGACTACCGAAGCTGGCGGCAGGAAATGACCGAGCTGGAGCGGGCGGCCGCCTCGGGGTTCCACGCCGAAACATGGAACCTGCCGGGCGGGCAGACCTATCGCGTCACCGGACGCCCGCATCCGGACGGGGCGGTGGCGTTCCTGTTCGAAGACATCTCCTCGGAAGCGTCCCTAACCCGGCAGTTTCGCGGTGAAATCGAAATGTCTCAGGAAATCTTGGACAGGATCGGGGACGCGATCGCGGTGTTCCGTCCTTCCGGCGAATTGGCGATATCGAATGCTGCCTATGGAGCGCTCTGGGGCGTCGATCCCGATGCGACGTTGGGCCGGGTGACGTTACTCGATGCTGTAAAGCAATGGCAGGCCTGCGCCGAACCCAGCGCTTTCTGGTCGTGGCTGCAAAACCTCGCGCGCGAAATCGGCGCACGCGAGAACCTGACCGAAGAGATTACGTTGCTCGACGGTCGGCGGGTAACCTGCCGACTCGAGACGCTCTCGGGCGGGGCGTTCCTGCTGCGTTTCGCTGTTGCCGAGACTTCCGACACGCCGCCGCCACGTAAGGCCGAGGCCATCATCGCTCAGTAAGGCTAGCCGCTTGGCAAAAGGGCGATGCGCGCGCTAGAAGCAACCCATGCCCGCGCCGACGCACGCCCCCGTTTCAACCGAAATGCCCTGTCTCGATCTCCCTGATCCCGAGGCGACAGAGCGGCTTGGCGCGCTGTTTGCCGAATTCGCCGTGCCGGGCGATGTGCTGCTCCTCGATGGCCAGATCGGCGCCGGCAAAACCCATTTCGCGCGGGCTTTGATCCAGACGCGGCTCGGCGTGGCCGAAGACGTGCCCTCGCCGACCTTCACGCTGGTGCAGACCTACGAGGCCGATTGCGAAATCTGGCATGCTGACCTCTATCGGCTCACCGACCCCGACGAAGTTCTCGAACTCGGGCTGGATGCGGCGTTCGACAGCGCGATCTGCCTGATCGAATGGCCCGACCGGCTGGGCTCGGCGGCTCCGAAAGGGGCGCTTCGGCTGCGCTTCGAGCAAACCGAAGACGGCGCGGCGCGAAGGGTCTGTTTCGAGACTGTTACGCCTCTCGCGCAGGAAGTTCTGGAGGCATGGAATGGCTGACGAAGCCAAGGTTCATAGCTTCCTCGCCGCCGCCGGATGGCGGGAGGCCGCGCGCAGCCCGCTCGCCGGAGATGCCTCCGCCCGCAGCTACGAACGCCTGACCCGCGGCGCAGATCGCGCCGTGCTGATGAGGGCCCCGAACGGCTCCGAGATCGCGCGCTTCACCCGGATCGGTGATTGGCTTTCGGAGGCGGGGTTTTCAACTCCGCGGGTGCTCGCGCGCGACGATGCGGCGGGCCTGCTGTTGCTCGAAGATTTCGGCGACGCGCTCGCGGCCCGTCACCTTGATGCGACACCCGAGGATGAGGCCGCGCTCTATGCCCTGATCACAGAATTCCTCGCCGAATTGCGCCACCACGCGCCGCCCGCAGACCTGCCGCTGCTGGGCGGGTCGGCACTAGCCGAACTGCTGGATCTGGTGCCGGAGTTCTATCCCTGCACCGACCGCGCCGCCGCGGATAGGCTGCAACAGGCGATCACTCGGAAATTCGACACTATTCCAGCGTGGAAGCCGGTTTTGTGCCTGCGAGATTTCCATGCGGAGAACATCATTCTGCTGGATCGTCCGGGCCTGCGTCGCCTCGGTCTTCTCGACTATCAGGACGCGCTGCGCGCCCATCCCGCCTATGATCTGGTCTCCGCGTTGCAGGACGCGCGCCGCGATGTGAGCCCGCAGGTCGAGGAAGCCGAGATTGCCCACTACTGCGCGCTGACCGAGGCCGACACTGGCGCGTTCCACCTCGCCTACCGGCTGCTCGGTCTTCAACGTGCCATGCGCATTCTTGGAATTTTTGCGCGGCTTTGTGTCTGGGATGGAAAGCCGCAATATCTTGAGTTTATGCCGCGCGTCTACGACTATATCTCGCGTAACCTTTCCAGTCCGGCTCTTGCGGAGCTGTCAGAGCTCTTCCACGCCGCCTATCCTGCGCCCGACCCGAATTTGATTGCTGATTTGAGACGAAAATGCCCGACCAGCCAGACGCCTTGATGCTCTTCGCCGCCGGTTTCGGCACGCGCATGGGCGCGCTGACGCAAAACCGGCCGAAACCGATGGTCGAAGTCGCGGGGCGTCCCTTGATCGATCACGCGCTCGACCTTGCGCGGGCAGGCGGGGCGCGGCGGCTCGTGGCCAATGTCCATTACCTTGCTGATCAGGTGATCGCGCATCTGGCCGGTCAGGACGTCGCGATCTCGGATGAGCGCGACGAGATTCTGGAAACCGGCGGCGGGCTGCGCAAGGCGCTGCCGCTGCTGGGCGAAGGGCCGGTGATGACGTTAAATACAGATGCGGTCTGGACCGGCGAGAACCCCGTGGCCCGGCTGCGCGAAGCCTGGCAACCAGAGGACATGTCGGCGCTTCTGATGCTGGTGCGGCCAGAGAATGCCCGCGGCCATGCGGGTGCGGGCGATTTCGCAATGGATGAAACCGGCCGGCTGAGACGCGGGCCGGGCTATGTCTATACCGGCGCGCAGATGCTGAATCCTGCTGGAATAGGGTCGATCTCCGAGCAGAAATTCTCGCTGAACCTCCTTTGGGATGAGATGATCGCGGCGGGGCGTGTCTTCGGGCTCGTGCATGACGGGGGGTGGTGCGATGTCGGACGACCCGAGTCTATTCCGCTGGCCGAGGCGATGCTCGATGAGTGACGGCGCTGCCTCCGTCTACGCCCTCCCGCCCGGCGTCGATTTCCCCCGTGCGCTGGTAGCGGGCCTACGAGCGCGCTTCGCCGACAAGCCGCCCGAGGCACTGGCGCGTGTCACGCTCTATCTGAACTCCGGACGGATGCGCCGCCGTGTGCGGGAGGTCTTCCTCGAAAGCGGCGCGCTCTACCTGCCGCGGCTGCTATTGGTGAGCGATCTCGGGGCAGATCCGCTCGCGGGTCTGCCGCTGCCCGTGCCCCCGCTGCGCCGCAAGTTGGAACTGGCCCAGTTCGTCGAGCAACTCACCCGCGCCATGCCTGAATTCGAAGCCGGCGCGAGCCAGTTCGCGCTGGCCGAGAGCCTCTATTCTCTCCTCGCAGAGATGAAGAGCGAGGGCGTCCATATCGACGATCTCGATCAGCTCGAACTGACCGAGACCCATGCCCGGCACTGGCAGGAGAGCCTACGCTTCATCCGGATCATTGCGCGCTATTTCGACAACGAAGTCGAACTGGACCGCGAGAGCCGTCAACGGATGGTCGTCGAGGCAGTAATCGAGCGTTGGCGCGAAAGCCCGCCTGCCGATCCCGTAATCGTCGCGGGATCGACCGGTTCGCACGGGGCGACCTCGCTCTTCATGCAGGCGGTCGCGCGGTTGGAAAACGGGTCGATCGTGCTCCCCGGCTTCGACCGCGACATGACGCAGGCGGCGTGGGATAGTCTCTATTCCGGCCCATTTCCGCTCGAGGACCACCCGCAGTTCCGCTATCGCAGCTTGCTCGACAAGCTCGGGCTCTCGGCGGAGGACGTCGTCGATTGGGACGAGATCTTCGCGCCGGACCCGGACCGCAATCGCCTCCTTTCGCTGGCGCTGCGACCGGCGCCGGTTACCGACCAATGGCGGCGCGAGGGCGCCGGGCTGGGGCCGCTCGTTCCAGCCTGCAAGGGCCTGTCCCTGATCGAAGCGCGCGATCCGCGCCATGAGGCGCTGGCGATCGCGCTGGCCTTGCGAGATGCGGTCGAGCGTGGTGTCAGTTCGGCCCTGATCACGCCGGACCGTCTTCTGGCGCGCCGCGTGGCGGCGGCGCTCGACAGATGGGGCCTGGTGCCCGACGACAGTGCGGGTCAGCCACTGCAGCAGACAGCGGCGGGGCGCTTCCTGCGTCAGGTCGCGGCGATGCGGGCGCGTCCCGTCGGGATCGCCGATCTGATCGCGCTGCTGAAACATCCGTTGACCGCGACCGGTGATGCGGAACGCGGGCCGCACTTGCGCAACACGCGCGAACTGGAGCTTCGCCTGCGCCGCTACGGGCCCGCTTTCCCGGATCGGGACAGTCTCACGAAATGGGCAGAAAAAGACCCCAACTCACGGGAATCCTGGGCGCATTGGCTCTGCGATATTCTCGAGGATTTCGCCGCACCTTCTGCGGCCGCGCTGTCTGATCATGTGGAGCAGCATTTCCGTCTCGCCGAACGGATCGCGGCCGGCCCGAGTGCCGCGACCGAGACCAGCGAGCTGTGGCGCGAGGCCGCAGGGCGCGAGGCGCGCCGGTTGATGGAAGACCTGCGCAGCCAGTCCGGCTTCGGCGGGCATCTCGGGGCGCTCGATTACGCCGATCTTGTCAACCGGCACCTTCAGAGCGGGCTCGTGCGCCAGACCCTCGCGGCGCATCCGCTGATCGCGATCTGGGGGACGCTGGAAGCACGCGCGCAGGGCGCCGAGCTGGTGATCTGTGGCGGGTTGAACGAGGGAAGCTGGCCCGAAGCCCCCGCGCCCGATCCTTGGTTCAGCCGTCAAATGCGGCTGGAATCGGGTCTATTACTGCCCGAACGGCAGGTCGGCCTGTCCGCGCACGACTTCCAGCAAGCGGTCGCCGGGCCGCAAGTAATCCTGTCGAGATGCGCGCGGGATGCGGAGGCGCAGACGATCCCGTCACGCTGGCTCAACCGACTTTTGAACCTAGTCGACGGCCTGCCCGATCAAGGCGGCACCGAGGCGCTGGCCGAGATGCGCGGGCGCGGCAAGCGCTGGCTCGACCTGGCGGACGCGCTCGAGACGCCGCGGATCACGCTGCAGCCTGCCAAACGCCCGTCGCCACGTCCGCCGGTCGACGTGCGCCCGCGCGAGTTGCCTGTCACCGCGATCGAGACCCTGATCCGCGACCCCTACGACATTTACGCGAAGCGCATCCTGAAGCTGCGAGTGCTCGATCCGCTGCGCCCCGAGCCCGATGCCTTGCTGCGGGGACAGGTGCTGCACCAGATCGTCGAAACCTTCGTGAAGACCTATGACGAGGCGGCCACGATCGAAGCGGCGCAGGCGCGTCTGATGGAGATCGCCGAGGAGGTGATGACCCGGGACATTCCGTGGCCCAGTGCGCAGCGCATCTGGCTCGCAAGGGTCCGGGGAATCGCAGAGACATTTTGCCGGGCCGAGGCCGAGCGGCGCGCGCACGGCGCGCCCATGGTGATAGAGAAAAAAGGCTCTGTTTCACTGCAAAAGCCGATTTTCACTCTGACCGCGAAGCCCGACCGGATCGACATTCTCGAGGACGGGCGCGCGTGGATCTACGACTACAAAACCGGCACGCCACCTTCCGAGCGAGAGGTGATGGCCTTCAACAAACAGATGCTTCTGGAGGCGGCGATGGTCGGGCGCGGGGCCTTCGAGGCGATCGGACCGCGCGAGGTCGCGGGCATGTCCTATGTGCGGCTGGGCGGCGACGGCGCCACCACGCAGATCAAGGGCAAATCCGGGGATCGCAGCGAGACGCCCGAGGAGAGCTGGGAGAAATTCCGCAAGCTGATCGCGCGCTATTTCGAGCCGACGCAGGGCTTCACCGCGCGGCGCGCTCCGCAGAAGGCCCGGGCGCGCTCCGATTACGATCAGGTCTCGCGTTTCGGGGAATGGGATGTCACCGATGAGGCCGAGGGGGAGGATGTGTCATGACCCATCCGGCCAGCCTAAGACAGCATCAGGCGTCGCAACCGGACAGCTCGGTCTGGCTTGCCGCGAATGCGGGCTCGGGCAAGACCAAGGTGCTGACCGACCGCGTCGCGCGCATGCTTTTGGCCGGAACAGAGCCTCAACGCATCCTGTGCCTGACCTACACCAAGGCCGCCGCGGCGGAGATGCAGAACCGTCTGCTCGGTTTGCTGGGCGGCTGGGCGATGATGGACGAGGCGAAGCTGCGCGAGAAGCTGCGGGCGCTGGGTGCCGACGAGGCGCTCTCTGCCGAGGATCTGGCGAAAGCGCGACGGCTGTTCGCCAAGGCGATCGAGACGCCGGGCGGCCTGAAGATCCAGACGATCCACGCCTTCTGCGCGGGGCTGCTGCGCCGCTTCCCGCTCGAGGCGAAAGTCTCGCCCGGATTCTCGGAGATGGACGACCGCGCCGGGGAATTGATGCGCGAGGATATCCTCGAGGAGATCGCGACCGGCCCGGATTGCGACCGGCTCGATGCGTTGCTCGGCGTCTATTCCGGTGAGGACCTGATCACCCTCGCAGCCGATATAAGCCGGAATAGGGTCGGTTTTGCAGGCGATCTGGGCTTGCCCGATCTGCTGGAAGCCTACGATCTGCCGCGGGATATGACCGAAGAGGCGCTGCTCTCTGAGGTCTTCGACGACGGCGATCTGAAGATGATCCGCGACGTCGCGCCCGCGTTCCTCGCGAGTTCAAAGAACGATCAGCGCGTCGGCGCGGGGTTGGCGGCGGCGCGTACCCGCGATCTGGACGCTGTGCAGGCGCTGGAAGACGTGCTTTGCGTCAAGAAACCGAAGGAGGGCCCGCCCTATCAGCCCAAGCTCGACAAGGTCGCCACCAAGGCGCTCGCCAAGGCGCTGGGCGACGGCACGATGGCGGCGCTGTCCGATCTTTCCGAGCGCGTCTCCGAGAACCGCCCCCGCCGTCTCGCCTTCGTCGCGGCGAAACGCGCCCATGCGTTGCACCGGTTCGCGCAGGTTTTCCTGCCGCGGCTCGACGCCTATAAGGCCGCGCGCGGCTGGCTCGATTTCGACGATCTGATCGACCGCGCGGCGTCGCTCCTGGATGAGCCGTCGGTGGCGCAATGGGTGCTGTTCCGCCTCGATGGCGGGATTGACCATATCCTTGTCGACGAGGCGCAGGATACCAGCCCCCGACAGTGGCGGGTGATCGAGCGGATCGCCGAGGAATTCACCTCCGGCGAAGGCGCGCATAAGGGCGAGCGCACGCTGTTCGTGGTGGGCGACCGCAAGCAATCGATCTATTCCTTCCAGGGGGCCGATCTTCAGCAATTCGAGGAAATGCGGGCCCATTTCGCCCGAAAATTTGCGGATATCGGTCGCGCGCTTTCTCCGCTGGAGCTGGAGCATTCCTTCCGATCGTCCGCCGCCGTGCTGCGTTCCGTGGACCTCGCTTTCGCACGCGGGGCCGAGGAAGGCCTGGGCGGGGCGCCCTCGCATATCGCCTTCCACGAGGCGCTTCCGGGCCGCGTCGATCTGTGGCCCGCGATCGAGTCGGTAAAGACCGATGACGAGGACGACTGGGAGAGTCCTGTCGATCTGACCAGCGCGGAATCTGCGATTTCGCAGCTGTCGCGCATGATCGCCGCCGAGATTTCCGCGATGATCGCTCAAGGTGTGCAAATCCCGGATCAAGAGGCGCCCGGCGGCGCCCGCCCGGTGCATGAGGGCGATTTTCTGATCCTCGTGCGGCGCCGCTCGGAACTGTTTTCCGAGATCATTCGCGCCTGCAAGTCGATCGGGCTCGCGGTGGCGGGGGCGGATCGCCTGAAGCTCGGTGCGGAGCTTGCGGTGCGTGACATCCGCTCGCTACTGAGCTTCCTCGCGACGCCGGAGGACGATCTGTCGCTGGCGGAGGCGTTGCGCTCGCCGCTGCTGAACTGGTCCGAGCAGGAGCTTTACCAACTCGCGCAGCCCCGGAAGGGCTATCTCTGGGAGGCGCTCCGCCGTGGCGAGATGCGGCCCGATACGCAGGAGATGCTGAAAGATCTGCGCGATCACTCGGATTTCCTGCGGCCATTCGAGCTGATAGAGCGCTTGCTGACCCGGCATGGCGGGCGCGAGCGGCTTCTGGCGCGGCTTGGCCCCGAGGCGGAGGACGGGATCGACGAGCTGATCTCGCAGGCTCTGGCGTTCGAGCGCAATGAAGTGCCGAGCCTGACCGGCTTCCTCGGCTGGCTCGATGCGGACGACGTGCAGGTGAAGCGGCAGCTAGACGGGGCAGGGCGCGCGATCCGGGTGATGACGGTCCACGGCTCGAAAGGGCTCGAGGCGCCGATCGTGGTATTGCCCGATACGGCGAAGAAAAAAGAGCCTAATCCGCCTAAAATCCTGCGTCTGGACAATGGTGTCGCGGGGCTGCGGCAGCCAGCGCCGGACGCGCCAGAGGCCCAGCTTTCCGCCGCAGGAAAAGAGACGACCGCCCGCGCGGAAGAGGCGCAGCGACTTCTCTACGTCGCGATGACGCGGGCGGAGAAATGGCTGATCGTGGCCGCAGCGGGCGAGGTCGGCGAGGGCGACGAGACCTGGTATAGCCGGATGAAATCGGGCCTCGAAGCTGCCGGGACCGAGGACGTCACGGGCCTTTCCAAACCGCTGCAAGAACTGGGCGAGTTTCCTCGCCACGCGACCGGCACATGGCCCGAAAACGCTGCGGCGCCAGCAGCCGCGGAGGAGGTCACGCGACTGGATCTACCCGCATGGAGCCTCAAGCCGGCAGCTGCCATCGAGCCCCCGCCGCGCCCGCTTTCGCCCTCCGATCTGGGCGGAGCCAAGGCTCTGTTCAGTGATGGCGAGACGATGGACGAAGACGAGGCGCTGCGTCACGGGCGCAACCTGCACCGGCTTCTCGAACATCTGCCGGAACGGCCGCGCGACCAGTGGGAAGACCTTGCCGAACTCTTGCTGTCCGAGGGCGAGGATGCGCTGCTTCCGGGTGAAATAGAGCCTGTTTTGGCCGAAGCGACCCGCGTTCTCGAAGCGCCAGGCATGGCGGCCTGGCTGGGGCCGGACTGTCTGGCGGAGGTCGAGATCACCGCCGCGCTGGAGGAATTCGGCGGCCAGCGGATTCATGGCTTCATCGACCGTCTGCGGATTGATGCCGAAGGGGTTCACATTCTCGATTACAAATCCAACCGCATCGTCCCCCCGTCGCCCGATCAGGTGCCCGAAGGGATCGTGCGACAGATGGCCGCCTATCGCGCGGCACTGCGCCAGATTCACCCCGGACGCACGATTACCTGCGCGATCCTGTGGACTCAGGACGGAACGATCATGCCGCTCGCAGATGCACAGCTAGACGGGAGCTTGCGCACGCCCACTGTATCTTGACGCCGCCGGGGGCGGAACTTACCTTCCTTGCCGACCCAATATTCAGGAGGCTGACATGGCTACCGTTGCTGTTACCGACGCCACTTTCGATCAGGAAGTGCGTAAGTCCGACGTTCCCGTCGTGGTGGATTTCTGGGCTGAATGGTGCGGCCCCTGCCGCATGATCGGCCCGTCGCTCGAAGAGATTGCCGAGGAAATGTCCGGCAAGATCAAGGTCGTGAAAGTGAACGTCGACGAGAACCCCGACAGCCCGGCGACGCTGGGCGTGCGCGGCATCCCCGCCCTGTTCCTGTTCAAGGATGGCGAGGTCGTCTCGAACAAGATCGGCGCAGCCCCGAAAGCGGCGCTGCAAAGCTGGATCAACGAATCGATCTGATCTGCGGATCAGGTTTGACGGAAAAGGGCGCCCTCGGGCGCCTTTTTTCATATCGGCCAGCCGAAATGGCGCAGCCTTGCGCGCAGGCGGTCCTCGAATTCGGGGCGGCCTGCGTTGAGCGATTGGAGTTGCAGGAACCAGTAGAGGTATCGCGCCACCGGCGGCGTCTCGCGCAGTTTCTCGAAGGCCGCCTCGATCCCGTCGCGCGGCACCGATCCGGCGATGTGGTGGAAATCCGACAGGCCGAACAGGATCGCCGGTTTGCGCAGGAAGAACCCCTCCAGCGCGAGCGCGCTGTTTTGCGTGGCGACGAAGCGGCAGCGCCGGAGCAGTTCGGGGGAACCGCCGGACTCGAAGCGAAAGCGTGGGTGACGGGCCGCGATCGCCTCCAGCGCCTCGATTTCGCGCGCTGTGTAATCCTCGTTCGGGTGCAGCGTGGCCACGACCGGGCCGGAATGACGGGCCAGCACCTCCTCGATCATCTGCACCGGGCTCACCGACTGGAACGAGCGGTGGTCCAGCAGTCGCCCTTGCAGCGGAATGAAGGCCAGATCCTCCTTATCGGACGGTTTTGCGCCGGGATAGAGCCTGTTTCGCGTGGAAAAGAAGAATTGCGCGGCGGCGTCTCCATCCACCTCATCGGCATCGAACGCCGCCTGAGCGACCGGCCAATCCCACCGCTCCGCCTCCGCCTCGACATGCCAGAACGCCCCCGCATAGGTCCGTCGGCAGGTCAGCGCCCGCGCATGGGTCGGCGGCTCCATCCGGTAGAGCGCATAGCCCTCGCGCGCGGGGGCCGCCGCGCGCGCCTCGGGGCCGGTCCGATGCAGGCTGACGGTCCAATCCGCCGCCTCCACCGCCCCGATCAGCCGCTTGAAGAAATTGTGTTCGCCAGCCCGGACCTGCTCCAGAATCCAGTCATCGAGATAGATCGAAAGGTGCTGCGCGCTCATGCGGTGACGCTAGCCGCAGGCTCCCGCACCGGCAAGCGGGGTTGCAGCCCCGGCCTGCGGGTTACATATCTTTGGCGCAAACGGAGGACTAACATGGCCGAAGAGAAATTCCCGGGCTGGCACGGCACGACGATCATCGGCATCCGCAAGGGTGGTAAAGTGGTGGTCGCGGGCGACGGGCAGGTCAGCCTTGGCCAGACCGTCATCAAGGGCTCGGCGCGCAAGGTGCGCCGCCTGAGCCCCGGCGGTCACGACATCGTCGCGGGCTTCGCAGGCTCGACCGCGGATGCGTTCACCCTGCTGGAGCGGCTCGAGAAGAAGCTCGAGGCTTCGCCCGGTCAACTGATGCGCGGCTGCGTTGAACTCGCGAAGGATTGGCGCACGGACAAATATCTGCGCAATCTCGAAGCGATGCTGATCGTGACCGATGGCAAGGATCTTTACGTCCTGACCGGCGCGGGTGACGTGCTGGAACCGGAACACGGCATCGCCGCGATCGGCTCGGGCGGCAACTTCGCCCTCGCCGCGGCCCGTGGGCTGATGGAAACCGATCTCGACGCCGAGGCGGTGGCCCGCAAGGCGATGGAGATCGCGTCGGACATTTGCGTCTACACCAATGGCAACCTGACGGTGGAGAGCATCGGTGGCTGAGCTGACGCGCGACGATCTGCGTGCGGCGGTCGCGGCTGGCCATATCAGCGAGGCGCAGGCCGCCTCGGTGATGGCGCTGGCGAGCAACCGCCTCGCCGGTCGCGCGGCCCTTCCCGCCGAGGACGAACCCTTCGAGCTGTTCAAAGGCTTTGCCGAAATCTTCGTGACCGTCGGCCTCGGCATCCTGATCTTCGGGTCGTTCGGCTTCCTCCTCTTCGCGGGCGGCAAGCTGGGTTACGCGATGCTGATCCCGTTGATTGCGTTGCTGGGGGAATATTTCACCCGCAAGCGCCGGATGGTGCTGCCCTCGATCCTGCTGACGCTCACGCTGGGCGGGGCAGTTCTGGCGAGCTTCCTCGGGATTCCAATCCTCGGGATGCGCTTTGTCACCCAAGACCCGAACTTCGATCTCGCACTGGTCGCGACCGCCGTGGCGCTGATCGCGTGGTTCCTGCGCTACCGGGTGCCGTTCTCGATGTTCCTCGTGGGGCTTTGCGGGCTGGGCCTGCTTCTGTCCTTCGCGAAGGGCTTCGACCCCGAGGCGCCGATCTCAAAAACGGTCGACCTGTTCGATCTGTCCAACGGCTCGGCGCTGTCGCTGGCGATGCTGGTCTTCGGGCTCTTGGCGCTCGCAGGTGGCATCTGGTTCGACATGCGCGACCCGCATCGGCTGGGTCGGCAATCGGCCTCGGGCTTCTGGCTGCACGTTCTGGCAGCCCCCGCGCTGGTCAACACGCTCGCGCTGACCTTCTACAAGATGGGGCCGGGGACGGGCTATGTGCTGCTGCTCGCCACGCTGGCTGTGTTCGCCGCGTTGGCGCTGATCATCGACCGGCGCTCCTTCTTCACGGCCGGGATCGGCTACATGATCTTTCTCAGCTTCTATGCCTTCGGCAATGCCACCGATCCGCGCAGCTGGTGGATCACGCTGATCCTGATCGGCCTCTTTCTCACCGCGCTCGGCTCGTTCTGGACCGAGCTGCGCACGCGCCTGATGCGCGCGCTTCCCAATTTCCCCGGCAAGCATCGCTTGCCGCCCTATGCCACGGAGTAATCCATGACCGATCTGACCCCCCGCGAAATCGTCTCGGAACTCGACCGTTTCATCATCGGCCAGAAAGACGCCAAGCGCGCCGTCGCCGTTGCGCTGCGCAACCGTTGGCGCCGTCAGCAACTGCCCGACGATCTGCGCGAAGAGGTCTATCCGAAGAACATCCTGATGATCGGCCCGACCGGTGTCGGCAAGACCGAGATCTCGCGCCGTCTGGCGAAACTGGCCCGCGCGCCGTTCCTGAAGGTCGAAGCGACGAAGTTCACCGAAGTGGGCTATGTCGGCCGTGACGTGGAGCAGATCATCCGCGACCTGGCCGATGTCGCGATGGTGCAGACCCGCGAATATATGCGCGAAGAGGTGAAGGCGAAGGCGCATCAAGCCGCCGAGGATCGCGTGATCGCCGCGCTTGCCGGCACCGATGCGCGCGAAAGCACCCGCGAGATGTTCCGCAAGAAGCTGCGCGACGGCGAGCTCGACGACAAGATCATCGAGCTGGACGTGGCCGATCAGTCCGGCGGGATGCCGCTCGGGATGATGGGCGGTCAGCCGGGCATGGAGCAGCAGATGCAGGGGCTTCAGGACCTGTTCAAAGCCTTCGGCGGCAACCGCACCACGCGGCGCAAGATGACCGTCTCGGAAAGCTACGAGGTGCTGATCTCGGAAGAGGCCGACAAGCTTCTGGACGACGAGACGGTGAAGACCGCGGCACTCGAAGCCGTTCAGCATTCCGGCATGGTCTTCATCGACGAGATCGACAAGGTCACGGCGCGCTCGGATGCGCGCGGGGCCGACGTCTCGCGCGAAGGCGTGCAGCGCGACCTGCTGCCGCTGATCGAAGGGACGACCGTTTCGACCAAGCTCGGCCCGGTGAAGACCGACCATATCCTGTTCATCGCCTCGGGCGCGTTCCATATCGCAAAGCCGTCCGACCTGCTGCCTGAATTGCAGGGTCGTCTGCCGATCCGCGTGGAGTTGCAGGCGCTGACCGAGCAGGACTTCACGCGCATCCTGTCGGAGACCGACAACGCGCTGACCCGGCAGTATCAGGCGCTGATGAAGACCGAAGAGGTCGAGGTCGCCTTCACGGAGGACGGTATCGCGGCGCTCGCCCGGATCGCGGCAGAGGTCAATCGCTCGGTCGAGAATATCGGCGCCAGAAGGCTCTATACCGTCATGGAACGCGTGTTCGAGGAGCTGTCCTTCACCGCGCCCGACCGTGGCGGACAAAGCGTCACCGTCGACGCGGGTTTCGTCGAGAAAGAGCTCGGCGATCTGACCCGCGACACCGATCTGAGCCGCTACGTCCTCTAGGGCACTGGCACCCCGCGCGCGCTCTGGTATCCTCCTGCGGGATGATGCAAGGCACGGGCGATGGCGCGGTTTCTGATCGTAATCTTGATGCTGAGCTTGGCCGCCTGCGCACCGCGCGGGCGGCTTGCCTATCTCGATCACCCGGTCGCCGATGCGCGGTCTATTTTCGTGGGCTCGACACGGGCGCCTGACCCGCAGACCGGCCAGCCCTTCGGCACCGCGCGCAGTCAGCAGCTGCGGCTCGCGCGGTTCGATGTCGCCACACCGCCGGATCGCAAGGTGGCCGAAATTTCTTATCCGTTGACCGACACTGCGCCGGTCGATCCCCATAAGCAGTTCCTCGTCTCACAATCCGAGATCGACATGCCTCGATCCGCCTTCCAGTCGGAGCTGCGCACGGCGCTGCGCAAACATGACGGACAGGCGGTGCTGTTCGTCCACGGTTTCAACAACTCCTTCGCCGAAGGCCTGTACCGGATGGCGCAGATGGGCGCGGATTTCGATCTGCCCGGCGTGATGGTGCATTACTCCTGGCCGTCGCGGGCGAATGTGCTGGGCTATGCCTACGACCGGGACTCGGTGCTCTTCGCGCGCGACGGGCTGGAGGAATTGATCGACGATCTGAACGCGGCGGGGGCGAAACGCATCCTGATCGTAGCGCATTCTCTGGGCTCGGAATTGGTGATGGAGGTGCTGCGTCAGGAGGCGATTGCGCATAAACAGGGTCGATTTTCGACGATTTCCGGGGTGGTCCTGATCTCGCCGGACATTGCGGTGGATGTGTTCAAGACGCAGGCCGACGCGATCGGTGCATTGCCGCAGCCGTTCATTATCTTCACCTCCGCGAAGGATCGCGCGCTGCAACTATCGGCGCGGCTGTCGGGCAAGCGCGACCGGCTGGGCAATCTGGAAGACGTCTCCAGCATCGCGCATTACAAGGTGACGCTGATCAACGTCTCGGCCTTCAACACCGGCGACGGGCATTTCAACGTCGTCACTTCGCCTGCGCTGATCCGGCTTCTCGACAGCGCGCAGAAAGTGGCCGAGGTGCTCGAGGTCGAACAGTTCGGGCGCACGGGGCTGGGCGATGCGGTGGTGCTGACGGTCGAGAATACGACGCAGATCATCCTCGCGCCGATCTCGGGCGGTTAGCGCATTCGCCGCAGATAGACGTAATAGGCACCCGCGCCGCCATGTTTCAGATGTGCCTCGTTGATCTGCATGACGGCGGGCGCGAGCGGCATCATCCGCAACCAGTGCGGCACCTGATGGCGCAAAACGCCGACGCGCCGCGGGATCGGGCCGTCATCGTCGCCCCGCTTGCCCTTGCCCGTGATCACAAGCACCAGCCGCTTGCCGTGGCTTTGCGAATTCAGGATGAAGCGGATCAGTTCGGGATGCGCTTCGGCCAGAGTCAGCCCGTGCAGGTCGAGCACCCCTTCGGGTTTCAGCTTGCCGCGGGTCATCGCCTTATGCGCCTTGCGGTCCATCGTGACCGGTTGGCGCGCAAGATGCTCGCCCGGCTCCGGGGCCAGATCGTGACGGCTGGACGAAGGCTTTGCGTGCTGACCCAGCTCGAAGCTGCGTAGACCTTCGGCCTTCGGTTTCGGCTTGGGTTTGGGCGCAAGAAAAGACTCTAATTCGGCTCGATCGGCCTTTTTGGGGCGGTAATTCTCGGTGGTCGCCGCCACGCGATCCCAAAGCGCGCGCTCCTCGGGGCTGAGTTTGCGTTTGCGGCTCATGCGCGCCTCCGCAAGCCGATCATCCGGCCCTTGGTGTTGATCGCGCCTGCGATGCGCCCGGCATCCGCGCCGGTGCCGATGAAGAGATCACCGCGTCCCGCGCCCTTGATCGCAGAGCCCACATCCTGCGCCACCATCAACCGCTGCCCGAAGCCGGGGCAGTCGATCCAGACCGGGCTGCCCGGCGGTACGATCTCGGGGTCTACCGCGAGGCTGCGTCCTGCGCTCACCGGACGCCCCATCGCGCCCAGGGGGCCGGTATCGCCCGGGATATCCAGCACCCGGAAGAACACGAAAGACGGATTGTGGTTCAGCAGCTCCTGCAACTGATCGGGGTTCTCGGCGGCCCAGCGTCGGATGAACTCGGGCGTCATCTCCTGGGCCGGGGCCGCGCCGCGCGCGATCAGCTCCTTGCCGATAGAGCGGTAGGGATGCCCGTTCTTGCCGTCGAAGCCGAGCCGCAGGCTGTCGCCATCCGCAAACCGCACCCGCAGCGAGCCTTGCACCTGCGCGAGATAGGCCTCGATCGGGCTCTCGAGCCAGACCAGCTCGCGCCCCGCCAGCAGATCGCCTGCGGCGATCTCGGCGCGGGTGTACCAAGGCGAATTAGACCCTATTTCAGCCGGTTTCGCATAAAGCGGCCAGGCGAAGCGGTCGGATTTCTCGCGCGCGCCGGGCAGTTCGGGTTCGTAATACCCAGTGAAATGGGCAGCGCCCTCTGGCGCTATTTCATAGGGGGCGAAATAGGTCTCGAAAGCGGCTCGGGCGTCGTCCAGCCCGGCGGTGTCCATCCCGTAGAGATCGGCCGTAACGCAAAACGCCGCCCAAGCGGCGGCGTGATCGTCCCGGGCCCAGCCGGGAATATCTTCGAAGGACAGCACTGGCCTCAGCCGCCCGTGGCGACGAGCTGCCAGTTCGGGTCTTTCGCACCCATCTTGCGTGCGAATGTCCAGATGTCGCGCTGCTTGCGCGGCGTCTTGGGATCGCCCTCGACGACCTCACCCGAGGCATCGCGCGCCACCGAAATGATTTCTGCGCCGAAGCGCACGGTCACCTCTGCCTCGTTCGTGGAATGGTCGAAATCGGCATTGCTCAGCACCAGTTCGCGCAGGCCGAGGAATTCTGCCTGAACGTCGAGGCCCTTCTCCTTGCGCGCTTCCACGGCACCTTCGAAGGCCTCGTAGACTTCGGGCGACAGGAAGGGGCGCACCTTTTCCAGATCGCCGGTCTCGAAGGCCATCAGGATCATCTCATATGCGCCACGTGCGCCTTGCAGGAACTGCGACACCGAGAAGCTGGGCTCGACGCGCTTCATCGCGGCCAGCGCCACGGCGGAGGTCGAGCCTTCGGGAACATGATCGATGATGTCGTGATCAGGCCCGCCCTCGATCACGTCGAAGTCACGCTTCGGTGCGGGCGTCGCGGGCGTTTCCGGCGCGATCGGCTTTTCATAGCCTTCACGGGTCCCGAGCACGCTTTTCAGCTTGAAAATCAGGAAGATCGCAATCGCCGCGAGGACGATAAGCTGAATGACGGCACCGGACATCGAGACCCCTGTGTTTGGCTTCGTGTTTGTTTCTAGGTCAATCGCTACTTATGTAAGGCGTCAACCAGTTCAAGTCCACCGGCGCAGCTTGCCGGAAGACGCGATAAAAGAGGATGCCATGTGGATCTTTCTGGCCTTTGTGGCCGTGCCGCTGATCGAGATCGGTCTGTTCATTCAAGTGGGCGGGCTGATCGGCCTTTGGCCGACGCTGGGGATCGTGTTGCTGACCGCGATCGTCGGTACGTCGCTGGTGCGTCGGGAAGGCGCGCGGGCGCTCGACGATCTGCGCAGCTCGCTCAATGAATTGCGCGATCCTTCGCGGCCGTTGGCGCATGGTGCGATGATTCTGGTTGCCGGGGTGCTGCTGCTGACGCCGGGCTTCTTCACCGATACGGTCGGTATCCTGCTGCTGATCCCTGGCATTCGCGACGCGCTGATGAAGGCCGTGGGCAGCCGGGTGAAGGTGCAGCGCTTCGAGATGGGCGGCGCCTACCGGTCAAACCAGTACGACCCCCGCCGCGATGCGCCGCGCCGTCCGCGCGATCCGGAGATCCTCGACGCTGACGAGGTCGAGGAAATGACCCATCGCGACCACCCGAACGGCAAGCCCTCCGACGGGCCGTCCGGCTGGACGCGTCATTGAGAATTGAGGCTTCTCCCAGCCGGTGCTAAACCTCGCACAATTAATTTTGGGAGAGGTCGATGACTGACGAAGCAAATGGCGAGACCAACGGCGCCGCGGATCCGCAGCAAGAGCAACAAGGGCTCCGCATGAACATCCTCGCGCAATTTACGCGCGACCTGTCATTCGAGAACAATGTCGCCACCAAGGGCGTGCAAACCAGCGACATCCAGCCCGAGATGCAGGTGCAGGTTTCGCTCGACGCCAAGAAGCGCAGCGTCGAGAACCAGTACGAGGTGATCACCAAGTTCAAGATCACCGCGAACAACAAATCCGACGGGGCGACGCTTTACCTGCTCGAGCTTGATTACGGCGGCATTTTCCACGTCGAGGGCGTGCCGGAAGATCAGTTGCATCCCTTCCTGCTGATCGAATGCCCGCGCCAGCTGTTCCCCTTCGTGCGCCGGATCGTCTCGGACGTGACGCGCGATGGTGGCTTCCCGCCCTTCAATCTCGAGATCGTCGATTTCGTCGCGCTTTATCGCAACGAACTGGCGCGCCGTCAGCAGACCGAGGCGCCGACGACGGCCTGATCCGTCAAGCAGGCCTGGGGCGCGGCATCGTGCCTCAGGGACAAGCTGACGCCGTGACTCTGTCCGGTCACGGCTCCATTTTGCACTGCGTGACCCGCCTGCAAGCCGGGCGGGATCACCGGATGCAAAAGAGGACTCATGGGCCAGATTCAGGCATGGATCGGGGGCGCGCTCGCCCCCGTCGACGCGATGGACGCACATCGCGAGGGGCTCCGCCACCGGGCGGTCTCCATTTTTGTCATGGATGGCGAAAAGCTTCTTCTGCAGAAGCGCTCGACGCATTGCCTGCAAGCCCCCGGTCTCTGGTCGAATACCTGCTGCAGCCATCCCGATTGGGGGGAGCGCCCCGAAACCTGCGCGCGGCGGCGGCTGCGCGAGGAATTGGGCATCGATGGGCTCTATCCCGCTCATGCAGATCGTATCGAATACCGCATGGATATCGGCGACGGCCTGATCGAGCACGAGGTGACCGACATCTACATCGCCTATGCGCAGCGTGGCCTTACCGTGACCCCCGATCCAGAGCTTGTCTCGGAGACTCGCTGGCTAAGCCTTTACGATCTCGGTGCGGAGGTGAAACGCTATCCCGAGCGGTTCTCGCGCTGGCTGCGGTTCTACATGCAAGAACATGTCTCCCGCATTCTGCCCGCACTGATCTGCTGAGCGGCGGGGATTTCTGCCGATCACCTTCAGATGCTACGCGGAATTCCGCGCTTGCCCTAGCTTTCACTTCGCTTACCTGTAACTCTGCTTCCGATTGGGCGGGGGCATGAGTAATGGGACCGAAGACCATCCGAGTATTTCATCTGAGCGTGGCGGCGCTTGCGATCCTCGCGACCCCGGCACTCGCATATTCATTGAAGTTCAATACTCCCGGCGCATCCGACGATCTGCGCAACACGATCAAGGGCGCGTCGCTTCTGGCGCAATCCGCAGACGACAAGAGCAAGGACGCGCAGGACGTGCTTGCCGAGGCGCGGGCCGACTACAACCGTATCGTTTCGGCGCTGTTCGGCGAGGGGCGCTATTCCGGCACCGTGTCGATCAAGCTTGACGGGCGCGAGGCGGCCTCGATCCCGCCGCTCGATGCGCCTTCTACGGTGAACAACGTCGTCGTAACCGTGACGCCCGGCCCCGAATTCACCTTCTCGCGCGCCGATATCGCGCCGGTCGCGCCGAAAACCGATCTGCCCGAGGGCTACAAGGTCGGCAAGGTCGCGAAATCGGGCGTGATCGTCGATGCCGCGAGCGCCGCCACGACCGGCTGGCGCGATGCGGGTCACGCGAAGGCCGAAGTCTCCTATCAGAACATCGTCGCGGATCACCGTGCCAATCAGTTGGCCTCCGATGTGCGCCTGGCTCCGGGGCCGCTGGTAACCTTCGGCCGGCTCGAGACCTCCGGCAACAAGCGCCTGCGCACGAAACGCCTGCGCGAGATAGCGGGCTTCCCCAAGGGCGAGGTCTATGATCCGAAGAAGCTCGATCAGGTCCAGTCGCGGCTGCAGCGCACCGGGATTTTCTCCTCTGTCGCGATTACCGAGGCGAAGACGCTCAACCCCGATGACAGTCTCGACGTGAATCTCGCCGTGGTCGAGCAGAAGAAGCGCAAGATCGGCCTCGGCGCGGAACTCAGCTCCAGCGACGGGCTCGGCCTCAACGGCTACTGGCTGCATCGAAACCTCTTCGGCGGCGGCGAGCGCTTTCGCGTGGATGCGGGCATTTCGGGCATCGGCGGCGCGACGGGCGGCACGGATTACTCGATCGGCGCGCGGATCGACCGCCCGGCCACCTTCAACCCGGAAACCAGCGCCTACATCACCACCGAGATCAGCCAGAAGAACGAAGAGGATTACACCGAGAACGCCTTCGATATCGGCTTCGGTCTGACACGGATATTCAACGACAAGCTGACTGGCGACGTCTCGATCAATTACGGCTGGTCCAAGGTGACCGACGATTCCGGCGAGACCTATTTCCGGCAGGTCTATCTGCCGACAAAACTCACCTGGGATGATCGCGACAACGCGCTCGACCCGACCAAAGGTTATTACATTCAGGCCGGGGTGACGCCTTTCGTGGGGATCGGCGGCGATACCGGCACCGGGGCACAGGTCATGGGCGATCTGCGCGCCTATAAGGGCTTCGGGCAGAACGATCGCTTCGTGTTGGCGGGCCGCGTGCAACTGGGCGGCGTCTACGGCTCGAACCTCGAAAACACCCCGCGCGACTACCTTTTCTACTCGGGCGGCGGCGGCACCGTGCGCGGCCAGCCCTACCAGTCGCTCGGCGTTGAAGTGCTCGAAGGCGGTACGCTGAAAACCGGCGGCACCGAATTCGTGGGTTTCCAGGGTGAAGCGCGCATCGGCATCACCGACAAGATTGGCGCGGTCGCCTTCTATGACTACGGCTATGTCGCAGGCGGCGGGCAATCGGGCTCGCAGGCAGGCGCAGGTCTCGGCCTGCGCTACAAGACGGGCATCGGCCCGATCCGTCTCGACGTCGGCTTCCCGGTCTCGGGCGGCACCGGATCGGGGGCGCAACTCTATATCGGTATTGGGCAGGCCTTCTGATGAAACGTTTCGCCATCCTTCTCGCTTTCTGCCTGACGCCTCTGATGGCTGCGGCGCAGGACAACTCGCCGCAAGCTGCGGACGGGGCAGGGGCCGCGACAGAACAGCAGACGCAGCGCGACCGCTCTTACCTGACGGGGCTGATCGAGGATAACCTCTCGGGCGCCGGGCGCACCGTGCGGCTCGACGGGTTTTCGGGCGCGCTGAGTTCGCGCGCGACCTTCGATCAGTTGACGATTTCCGACAAGGATGGCGCATGGATCACGATCAAGGATGGCGCGATCCAATGGAACCGCTCGGCGCTGCTGACCGGCAAGATCGAGATCGATGAGCTCTCCGCCGCCGAGATCGACCTGCCACGCCTGCCGACATCCCAGAGCAGTTCGACAGCCCCCAGCCCGGAGGCCAAGCCCTTCCAGCTTCCCGACCTCCCGGTCTCGGTGAAGATCGGCAAGATCGACGCGCAGAAGGTGATCCTCGGCGAGCCGATCCTCGGCCAGGAGGCGACGGTGAAGGTCACCGGGTCGATGTCGCTCGCAGGCGGCGAAGGCAAGGCGAAGCTCGATATCACCCGGATCGACACCAAGAAGGGCAAATTCTCCCTCACCGCGTCTTACGACAACGGCACCCGCGATCTAGGCCTCGATCTGCTGGTTGATGAGGGCAAGAACGGCATCATCGTCCAGAAGATCGGCCTGCCGGGCAATCCGGCGATGACGCTTGCAGTGTCCGGAAGCGGGCCGCTCGACGATTTCACCTCCGACATCGTGCTGAGCACCGATGGCCAGCAGCGTCTGGCGGGGCAGGTCTCCATAGGCAGCAAAACGCCCGACGGCGCCCCGGCGGGCAGTCCGCCGGTCACGACATTCTCCGTCGCGCTGGGCGGCGATATCCGCCCGCTTCTGCCACCCGATTACCACGAGTTCTTCGGCAACGAGGTTGCGCTGGTCGCGGATGGCACCCGCACGGCTTCGGGGCAGACCACGCTCAACACGCTCGATCTTAAATCGCGCGCGCTGCAGCTGAACGGCTCGGCGCAGATCGGCGCGACCAACATGCCGGTGAAATTCGACCTGAAGGCTGACCTCGGACTGGGCAACGGGCAGGAAGTGCTGCTTCCGATCTCGGGGCCGAAAACCTACGTGCAATCGGGCAAGCTGGACCTCGGCTATGACAAGGCAGAGGGCGACGGCTGGAAACTCTCGGGCCGCCTGAACCAGCTGCGCCGCGAAGATGGCACAAAGATGCTGACCGCGAATCTCTCGGGCTCGGGCCGTATCCGGCAGGCCTCGCCACCCTCGGTCGGTGGCACGGTTCTGCTGGGAATCAACGGGCTGGAGCTTTCCGACCCGAAGCTGAGCGCGGCGGCCGGCAGCGCCGTAACTCTGCGCACCGTGTTCTCGTGGCAGCAGGACAAGCCTCTGCGCTTGTCGCAACTGGCGCTGAAAGGCACCGGTTACAGCCTGAATTCGAACCTGACGATCGACAATATCAGCGAAGGTATCACCGTCGAGGGCGCGGCGCAGATCGACCATTCCAACCTCGCGATGCTGTCCGATCTGGCGGGGCGCAAGCTCGGCGGTTCGGCGCGGATGACGGTCGCGGGGAAATACACCGTCCTCAGCGGCGCCTTCGACGCCAATCTCAACCTCGTCGGTCAGGACGTCTCGATCGACCAGCCGCAGGCGGATCGTGCGCTGGCGGGTCGGTCGGAGATCGCGATCTCTGCCAAACGCGACGAGACCGGGGTGACGCTGGATTCGCTTAACGTGCAGACGCGGGCGGGCACGCTTCAGGCGCAGGGCACGCTGGCCAGCCAGGACGGCAAGCTGACTGCCACGCTCGACACCAACGATCTTTCGGTGCTGGGCGGCGGCTATCGCGGCGCGCTGGCGGCCGATGCGACGGTGACGCTGAACGGAGAGCGCTACGGGGTGAAGCTGAAGGGCACCGGCAAATCCCTCGCGATCGGGCAGCCCGAGGCCGACAAGCTTCTGGCCGGCACAACCAATCTCGACCTTCAGGCGAGCTACGCCAACGGCGCGGTCGAGGTGCAAAGCCTCAAACTGAGCAACCCGCAGCTCGACGTCTCGGCGAAAGGGACGGCGGGCGAGAGGTCGCGCAAGATCGACCTGAACGCACGTCTGGCGAATGCGGCCCTGTTCGCGCCGGGCTTTCCGGGGCCGGTGACGGTGTCGGGCACGGTGGTCGATGACGGCAGCGGCTATCAGCTGAACCTTTCGGGCACCGGCCCGGGTGGCACCGATGCGAAAGTCTCCGGCCGCGTGGCGTCGAATTTCGGCGATGCCGATCTTTCGATAACCGGACAGGCACAGACCGCGCTCGCCAACAGCTTCATCGAGCCGCGCTCGGTGCAGGGCCCGCTCAGCTTCGATCTGCGGCTGAACGGCAAGCCGGGGCTGTCGGCGCTGTCGGGCACGGTCTCGGCGAATGGCACGAAGGTCGTTGCTCCGAACCTCGGGATGGTGCTGGAGGATGTGAATACCCAGGTGCAGCTGTCGAACGGCGCCGCGCAGCTCGGTTTGACCGGGCGGCTCGGCACGGGCGGGCAGATCACGGTCAACGGGCCGATCAACCTGTCGGCGCCCTACAACGGCAACCTGACGATCCGTTTCGACCGCGCGCGGTTGAAGGATCCGGAGCTTTACGACACGCGCGCTTCGGGCACGATCACGATGGATGGGCCGCTTGCGGGCGGTGCGAAGATCGCCGGGCGCATCACGCTGAGCGATACCGAATTGCGGGTGCCGTCTTCGGGCGTCGGCGGCGGCGCCTCGGTCCCCGCCGGGATCGAGCATGTCGGCGAAAGCGGCGCGGTGCGCCAGACGCTCAAGCGCGCCAACCTGCTGAACAACGGCCAGAGCGATGCGAGCGGCGGCGCCAAGGCTTCGGGCCCGTCGTATCCGCTCGACGTCACCATCGCCTCGGAGCGCGGCATCTTCGTGCGCGGCCGCGGTCTGGATGCGGAACTTGGCGGCTCGCTGCGGGTCTCGGGCACCACGTCGAACGTGATCCCGATCGGGCAGTTCTCGCTCGTGCGCGGACGGCTCGACATTCTCGGGCAACGCTTCACGCTCGATCAGGGCCGGATCGCGCTGCAGGGCGCGCTGGTGCCCTATATCGACTTCACCGCGACCACGACGCAGAACGACTACACGATCTCGATCAACATTCAGGGACAGGCGAACGAGCCGAAGGTGACCTTCACCTCCTCTCCGGAACTGCCGCAGGACGAGGTTCTGGCACGGCTTATCTTCGGACGCTCGATTGACAATCTCTCGCCTCTGCAGGCGGCGCAACTGGCCTCGGCGGTCGCGACGCTCGCCGGCAAGGGTGGCGAGGGGATCATCGGCAAGCTGCGGAAGAATTTCGGGCTGGACGATTTCGACGTCTCGACCGATGCGCAGGGCAATACCCAGCTCAAGGTCGGGAAATACCTGTCGGACAATATCTATACCGATGTCACGGTGGGCGGCGACGGCACCTCGCAGATCAACCTGAATCTCGATGTCACCAAAAGCCTCACCGCGCGCGGCACCGTCGGCTCCGACGGCAAGAGCGGGATCGGCCTCTATTTCGAGAAGAACTACTGAGCGATAAGTTTCGCTTCATTTCCGCCCCGGGAAATAAGTGAAACCCATGACTACTCGCCCCCGGGCTCGGCGTCGCCTTCGATCGCGTCGCGCAATTTTTCCTGCGTGCGGCGCTTGCGGAAGGCGGCGAGTTCGGCGTTCAGCGCAGCCCCCATCAGCACCGAAAAAGCGCTCAGATAGAGCCAGATGAGCAAGGCGATCACCGCCCCGATCGAGCCGTAGATCTTGTTGTAATTGCCGAAATTCGACAGGTAGAAGGTCAGCCCGATCGAACTCAGCCCCCAGAGCGCCGTTGCCAACACCGCGCCGAGCGTCAGGATCGGATCGCGCTTGCCCACAGTATTGGGACCGTAGCGATAGAGGATGCCAAGCGCTGTGAGCATCAGCAAAAGCATCGCCGCCCAGGGCAAGCCCGAGAGCAGGATCTTTGAATATTCGTGGAACGGCAGGAAATTGATGACAATGGGCACGACGACGACCGTTGCCATCGCGGCCAGCATCACGCCGACAAGCGCGATCGTCATCAGGTAGCCCATGATGAAGCTCCAGATCGTCGCGCGGGGCCGCGTGCCGTGGATCACGTTGAGCGAAAGCACCAAAGCCGCGACGCCCGCGCGGGCGGAGAACAGGGTCACGGCGGCCGAGAGCACGACGCCCAGTCCGATTGATGCACGCGGCCCGATCAGCCAACTCTGGATCTGCTCGTTGAGTAGCCCATAGGCTTCGGGCGGTATGAAATCGTCGGCCACGTTTAGATAGGTGCGGATTACCGTCGGATCGGCAAAGGCGCTCCACAATGCGATCGTTGCGGAGATGCCGGGGAAGATCGCGAGCATGGAATAGAAGGCGACCCCCGCCGAGACGAGGGTGATATTCGACTCGAAAAGCCGCCCGAACAGGCTGACCGCGAATTTCGCCGTTTCTCTCACGCGCCACTCCTCGTTTCACCCACCATCGCGCAAGCCCCGCGTGATCGCAACGCGCGGCCCGCGCTTTGCTGAAAGCTGTTGCGCCACAGGCGCTTGGCGTCGGGCGGGCGGGGCATGCCTAGGGCGAGGGGGAGGCGAAATGCAAAAAAACAGGGTGGAATAGGGTCTGTTTTGGAGCAGGGGCCGCCGTTGCTGCTGGCGCCCCGCGCGCCCCCGGCGAATGGCGGCGCGCCCGTTCACGCAAACGCGACATTGTCACAAAAGGGAATCACTTCGCCGTTAGGAGCGTCGTGAACGCAACTAGCCAAGGGATCAGCCATGTCGCTTCGCACCACCCTCCTCCAAGCCACCGCAATTGCCGTGCTGCCGCTCGCGGCGCATGCCGGCGATATCTCCTTCTCGTCCGTTCCTTTCGCCAAGGACGACGCGGCCAAGCGTGAGGCGATCGCCTCCGACACGGTCACCGTCAACGGCAAGGACTACAAGATCGGCTATCACGTGATGGCGCGCTCGGGCGACAAGATCGGTGACAACACCTTCGCGCTGCTGACCGACAAGGACGGCAAGCCGGTCAAGTCGGCCGACGGCTCCGAGCACATCTCCGAATCCGCCGATTTCACCTCGCTCCTCCGTCAGGGCGACAAGCTCTACTCGGTGACGCATTTCGAGTCGCGCCCCGGTGCGATGTATCTCAGCGAAGTCAGCCAGGATGCCGATGGCAACCTGAAGCTGGTCTCCACCAAGCCGATCGACTTCTCTGAATATCACGGTCTCTGGGTGCCCTGCGCGGGTTCGGTGACGCCGTGGGAGACGCATCTGGGTTCGGAAGAATACCCGGCCGATGCACGCGCGATCGAAGCGGCGACCTCGCTCGACGAAATCGACGACTACGACTTCCCGATGGTGCGCTATGCGGGCGTGAACCCCGAGGGCATGTCGCTCGAGCAGTTCCGCGACGCCTACAAGCCCTATCGCTACGGCTATCCGACCGAGATCACCGTTTCGGAAGACGGGTCGGCCAAGGCCGACAAGCATTTCGCGATGGGCCGCGTGGCTGTAGAGCTGGCCTATGTCATGCCCGACCAGAAAACCGCCTACATCTCGGATGACGGCACCAATGTCGGCCTGTTCCGCTTTGAAGCCGACACCGCAGGCGACCTGAGCGCCGGTACGCTCTACGCGGCCAAGTGGAACCAGACCTCGGATCAGGATGGCGGCGCTGCCGATCTGGAATGGGTCGATCTGGGCCATGCCGACGATGCGACGATCCAGAAGGCGATCGAAGCCGGCACCCGGTTCTCGGACCTCTTCGAGACCGCCGAAATCGGTGAGGACGGCTCCTGCCCGGCGGGCTTCTCGGCCGCGAACGCCGAAGGCAATGCCGAGTGCCTGAAGGTCAAGGACGGTATGGATGCGATCGCCTCGCGTCTGGAAACCCGTCGCTACGCCTCGATGAAGGGCGCCACGACCGAGTTCCGGAAGATGGAAGGCATCACCTACGACTCCGACAAGCACCAGATGTACCTCTCGATGTCCTCGGTCGAGAAAGGCATGGAAGATGGCGCCAAGCAGGACATGGGCGGGATGAACGCGATCCGCCTGCCGCAGAACAAGTGCGGCACGGTCTACGCGCTGTCGCTCGACGACAACTACGACGCGACGAAAATCTCGGGCTTCATCTCGGGCATGCCGAAGAAGACCGAGAACAACAGCTGCGATATCGACGGCATCGCGAACCCGGACAACATCACCTACATGCCGGGTTACAACACGCTGATCATCGGTGAGGACACCGGCTCGGGCCACCAGAACGACGTGATCTGGGCAATGAACACCGACACCAAGGAGCTGACCCGCATCCTGTCGACGCCCTACGGTTCGGAAACCACCTCCACCTACTGGTACCCGAACGTCAACGGCCACGGCTACCTGATGGCGGTGATCCAGCACCCCTACGGCGAGAGCGACGAAGACAAGCTGACCGACCCGGCGCAGGCGCGTGCCTATGTCGGCTATGTCGGCCCGTTCCCGCAAATGGATGACACCGTGAAGACCCAGTAACGGGCGCTCGCGAGACACTTCTGGCGAGGCCCGGCGGCAACCCGGGCCTCGCCTTTCTTTCAAGACTGAGGACTGACGGATGCTGCGGATTTCGATACTGGCGCTGTTGAGCATGACCACGATGGCGGGGGCGGTCGATCTGAAGACCACGGTGCTGGGCAATCCGACAGCCTATATTCCTCCGCAATGCTATACCAAGACGGAAGACAAGGCGGGCGCGGTGCATAACCCGTGCCAGACCTGTCACACCTATCCCCGCCATCCGAATTACGTGCGCGATGCCGATCTGCAGACCGAATATGCGTTTCCGGGCCCGGCGCTAGAGAACCCGTGGCGCAACCTCTTCGTAGATCGCCGCGCCGAGTTGGCCGCGACGAACAGCGCGGAAATCCGCGCCTATGTGCGGCAGGACAATTACCACGATGCGGCGGGCGGGATCGCCCTGGCCGCCAAGCTCGCCGATCCGCCCGCGGATTGGGACGTGAATGGCAACGGGGCGTGGGACGGCTATATCCCCGACGTGCAATTCGCCTTCGACGACGAGGGCTTTGACCGCAGGCCCGACGGTAGCCTGACCGGCTGGCGCGCCTTCGCCTATCAGCCGCTGCCCGGCACGTTCTGGCCGACCAACGGCTCGACAGACGACGTGATGATCCGTCTGCCGGAGGTGTTCCGTCAGAATGCCGACGGGGTCGAGGATATTGCCACCTACAAGACCAACCTCGCGATCGTGCAGGCGCTCATCACCCGCGTGGATGTCGCGATCGAGCCGACAGATGAGGCCGCGATGGGCGTCGATCTGGACCGCGACGGTAAGATGGGGCAGGCGGAGGTGTTGAAATTCGCCTTCGCGCCGCTCGACGGGATCACGATGCATTGGGCGGGGCGCGCGGGCGTGGACGGCGCCGAGCTTGCCGCCGGGCTTTACCCGGAGGGCACCGAATTCGTGCATTCCGTGCGCTATATCGACCCGACCCCCGAGGGCATCCAGATGGCCGCGCGGCTGAAAGAGCTCCGCTACATGGTCAAGACGGATTGGGAAACCTATGCCGATCTGGAAGAGACCGCGTTGGCCGAGCTGAAGGAAGACAACGCCTTTCCGGATCGCACCAAGCAGTTCTTCGGCAGTTCCGAGACCGGCGTGCCCAACACGTTCGGCTGGCGGCTGCAGGGTTTCATCGAGGATGCGACGGGCGATCTGCGCCCGCAGAGCTTCGAGGAGACCGTGTTCTGCGTCGGCTGTCACGGCACGCTGGGCGTGAACGACGACTCCACCTTCGCCTTCGCCCGCAAGCTGGGCAAGGAGTCCTATCGCGGCGGCTGGTATCACTGGACGCAGAAGGGACTCGCGGGTACCCCCGACCGGGCGCGCGCCGACGGCAGCGGCGATTACGCCCATTACCTGCGCACCAACGGGGCAGGGGACGAGTTCCGCGCCAATGCCGAAGTGATCGAGGCGTGGCTGAAAGCGGGCAAGTTGCCGCCCGAGAAAGAGGCGGCCTTGGCCGAGGATATCGGCCCGCTGATCCTGCCTTCGCCGGAGCGTGCCGATGCGCTGAACGCAGCCTACCGGATGATCGTGCGCGACCAGAGTTTCACCCAAGGCCGCGATGCGACCATCGCCCCGGTCGACGGCACGGTCTGGCGCGAAGTGGAGCAGGATCAGCCGACAGGCATCGAGGAAATCGCCCAGCCGTGGTATAAGCGCCGCTAATCGGCAGCAATCTGCGCCGGCCGATTGCGTTTTTCGCCGTCAATTGGCAGTGTTCGCACAAATCGGGACATTTTTTCGGGAGCGCCACCATGGCAAAAGTCATCCGCCAACTTTCCGCAAGCGCCGCCATCGCGGTCGCTGCTGTCTGCACCGCGGCGAGCGCGCAGGCAGAAAGTGGCGTGACCTTCACCATCGGTGCGGGCGCGCGGTATGCGCCGTCCTATTTTGGCGCGGATCACTACGACACCAAGCCCACCGCGAAGGTGAAGCTCAACAGCTTCACGCTGCAGGGGATGCGCTTCGGCTCGGACGATCCGAATTACGAAAAGCTGGGCCCGAACGTGCATGGCTCCTTCCGGCTCGTTGGCGGGCGCAATTCCAGCGACTATTCCGAAATCGCGGGTCTCGACGATGTCGACACCTCGCTCGAACTGGGTCTCGGGCTTGGCTACCAGGCGCCGCAATGGGGCGCTTTCGCGGATATGCGCTACGGCGTGGTCGGGCATAACGCCGTCGTCGCGGAAATCGGCGCCGATTGGAAGCCGATCAAGACCGACAATTTCAAGCTGAGCATCGGCCCGCGCATCTTCTATGGCTCCGGGCTCTACAACCGCACCTATTTCGGCATCAGCCCGTCGGAATCGACGGCGAGCGGTCTGGCAGCCTATTCGCCCGATGGCGGCCTCGTCTCGACCGGTCTGGAACTGTCGGCGACCTATCAGCTCGGCAATAATTGGGCGGTGGAAGGCAAGCTGAACTACGACCGCCTGCAGGGCGATGCGGCGAACAGCCCGATCGTGCAGCAGGGCTCGCGCGAACAGAGCTCGGTCTCGCTGATGCTGACCCGTCGGGTGACGTTTCCGTTCTGATCGGGTTCCTTCTGATCGGAACAAAGCTTCCTACGAGTCACGTGAAGCCGATCCGCATGGGTCGCCCGTGCGGCTTGCTTTTTCGGGCCTCGCTGACGCAGCGCTCAGGGTTTTTGCGATGAGTGGTCAGGTCCTCTATTTCCGGCTCGGCGCGGAAATCGTGCGCCGAAAGATGGGCTGGACGGAAATCGGCGAATCGGAAACCGCGCAGATATCCCGCGTCATCGCCGACAATCTCGACGCGATGCTGGCGCAGGCGCGCGCGAGCGCGGCGCGCGGCGCATGAAAAAGGCCGCCCCCGGTGGGAGCGGCCTGAAATATTCCTAGCGTCTTCGCACTTACACCGGCGGTTTGCCTTTTACCGCACGGGCGACCATGGCCACCACGAACAGGATCAGGAAAACCACGAAGAGGATCTGTGCGATCCCGGCAGATGCGCCTGCGATGCCGCCAAAACCGAGCGCTGCGGCAATCAGCGCAATAACGAGAAAAGTCAGAGCCCAACCAAGCATGGGTATTCTCCTTCGGATGTTGCGTACATTAGCGCTGAGTGCTGCGCCTTCATGGCATCCAAACGTGCGCATTTCACAAAAGTTCCATTACCCTGGGTCAGTGATTCCGAGGAACATCCAACGCTTTCCGGCGTTTGGGGCGCGATTCATGAGCTCACGAAAAAGGGAGATGGCGACATGGAAATGAATATGACTGGCCTCGGTGGCTTTTGGGGTATCGTCCTACTGGCACTCGATATCTGGGCGCTCGTTTCGATCATCGGGTCGAATTCCAGCACCGGGAAGAAAGTGCTCTGGGCGCTTCTTGTCTTCTTCCTGCCTCTGATCGGTTTCCTGATCTGGCTGGTGGCCGGGCCGCGCGCTTCGAAATGACGAAATCGGGGGTGGTGGAGGCAGCGGCCGTCACGGAACCGCATTCCGCAACCCGCGTTGGAACCACAGAAATCGCGGCGAGAAGTCGCGACATGTTTGGGAGAGGTCGATGAATTACCACGATACCGAGAATTCTGACGGCCACGAAGGCCGCGGGACGGTGAGCGATTTGCTGAACCGCGTGATCGAGCAAACGCGCGAGATCGCACGGACCGAAGCGGAATTGGTGCGCGCTGAAGCGGCCCACCGGGCTGGTCTGGCACGCAATGCCGCGATTCTCGGTGGGGTCGCCCTGGTTTTCGCCCTCGGCGCGATCTTCCCCCTGACGCAATCCGCCATCTACGGGCTGGAATGGGCCGGCCTCGATCGGGGCCCCGCGACGCTGATCGTCGGCGCGGTGCTACTGATCCTCGCCATCCTCGCGGCGCTGATCGCCGCGTCGAAGCTGCGCAAAGTGTCGAGCCCGCCCACCCGTCTCAAGGAAAACCTGTCTGCTGACGCGCAGGCGCTAAAGGAGAGCTTCAAATGACCGAGAAGAGAACCATTCAGGACATCGAGAACCGACTGCGCCAAGACCGCGCCGATCTCGCATCGACGCTCGGCGATCTGACCGCGCGTATCGCGCCGGATTACCTCTCCGAGCAGGTGTCGCAGGCCGTGCGCGATTACGCCGCGCCTGCCGCCCGCAGCGCCGAACAGGCCGTGCGCAAGAATCCGGTGGCCTTCGCCCTCGCCGGCGCCGGTATCGCATGGTTCCTGCTGCGCCAGCGCAACTCGGAGAGCATCGAGGAAGAAGATCTGGTGGCCGATGCCGATCCGCTCGTGATGCCGAGCGACGCGGGTGCCGACGGCTGGATCGACGAGATCGACACGCTGCGCCATGACGCCTCGGTCCGTCTCGAAGATCTCGAAGCCGAGCAGCGCAGCTCGACCGACAAGGCGCGCGACTTCGTCAAGGAGCGCTCCGAGGTGATGCAGAAATTCGCGAGCGACCTGCGCAATACGCTGTCCTCGGGTCTGAGCGACCTCAACGAGGACGCGCGCGATCGCGTGGTGCGGGCCCGCGAAAGAGCCTATTCCGCCCGGATTCGCCTGCAGGACGGGGCGACCCATGCCGGGTCGACCAGCAAGCAGATGGTCAAGGATCACCCGCTGATCGCTGCCGCTATCGGCTTCGCCGTCGGGGCCGCGATCTTCAACGCGGTGCCCAAGCCGGACGTCAATGTCAGCCGCCGCAGCTTCGGGCCGCGCGCCAACCGCCTGTTCAACGAGGCAGAGCGTCTGTACCGCGACGAGAAGCGTCGTGCGGGCAAGGTGGCCGACCAGTTCACCGATGAACTGAAGCGGACCGCCCGCTCGGTGATGAGCTCGGCCGGTGACGAGGCGCGCAGCGCCGCACGCGATTTCGGCGATCAGGCTATGGCTGCCGGAGAGCAGCTGATCGACCGTCTCTCGCGCCAGTTGGCGGAGGAAGCCAATCGCGCGCTGCGCGATGTCGGTCAGTCGCTGCAGAAAGGCGAAGACGAGGTCCGCGCCGGAGCCCAAGAAGCCAAGGATGCCGCGCGGGCAAAAGCCGAGGATGTGGCGTCCAAGGCCGAGGCGAAGACCCACGAAGCGGCCGAGAAGGTGAAGGCGAACCATTCTTCGTCCTCTTCGTCGAGCACCTCGTCGACTGGTTCCGGCTCGTCCGGCGCCGGCTCGACCGGCGGGGGCAGCGCGTCGTCGTCGAGTTCGAAGGCCACCCACTGAACGGTGGGGCAGTATGCAGAAAGGCCGGGCATCGCGCCCGGCCTTTTTCTTTGCGCGGTTATCGGCGGGGATGCGAGACCGACACCCAAAAGAAAACCGGCGCCGCGATCTATACGGCGCCGGTTTGCATGTTTTACGCTGAAACAGGGTCTGTTTCTGAAGATCAGATCGAGCTGGACCAGGTGTCGACTTCGCGCTCGGCGTCTTCCTTGGTCTTACCGTATTTCTTCTGGATCAGGCCGACCATCTGCTCGCGATGACCTGCGGCCTCCTGAAGTTCGTCGTCGGTCAATTCGCCCCAGTTCTCGCGGGCCTTGCCCTTCATTTCGTTCCAGTTGCCTTTTATTTGATCCCAATTCATGGCGTCGCTCCTTTCAAGATGAAGACGCGGGTTCAGGCGTCTTTCGTCAACGTTTCGCCGGGGGCGATGTTCCTCTGCACGGCAGCACAAAAACAGGGAACCCGCTATCGTCCGACGGCGTTAGATCGCGAAACCAAGAGGGAAGTAATTCTCGAAATGCATCGCCTGGAGACCCTGTCGCGCATCGCCATGATCGTGATCGCTGTAATCGCTGTCGTGGCTGCGCTGAGCCAGGTGGAAAGCCTACTCGCGCCCGTCGTGCTCGCGCTCGTCGTGGGGATCGTGCTTTCACCGATTTCCGATGCATGGGAGAAAAGAGGTCTGTCGCCTGTCTGGGGGGCGCTTACCTCGCTCGTGATCTCGCTGATGATCGCCGTGCTGCTGGTCCTCGTGATCCAGCCGGTCGTCTCCGAACTGATGCGACAGGCGCCGAAGGTGATGGACGACATGCGCTCCACCATCATTCATATGCGCCACATGTTCCAAGGCATCCAGGACGCCTCGAAAGAGGTCAGCGACGCGATCACGCCGGCGACGGATGGCGCCAAGGATGGCGGCGGCAATGGCGACAAGAGCGCCGTGCCGGATGCCAAGGATCTCGTGATGCTGGCGCCGTCCATCATCGCACAGGCGCTGATCTATGTCGGGGCGCTGTTCTTCTTCCAGCTTTCGCGCGGCGAGATCTACAACTGGATCGCGAAGCACCTCGCGGAGCCTTCGAGCCGCGGCGCTACGGCTGCACGGTTGCGCAAGGCGGAGACACGGGTGTCGCGCTACTTCCTCACGATCACGGTGGTCAATGGCGGTCTCGGGCTGGCGGTGGGCGTCGCGATGCAGCTGATCGGGCTCCCGAACGCGCCGCTTTGGGGGCTTGTGGCCTTCCTCATCAACTACATCCTTTATCTCGGCCCCGCGGCGCTCATCATCGCGCTAGGATTCGCAGGCGTGGCCACGTTCGACGGGGTGCGCGTGATCCTGCCGCCGCTGATCTATATCGTGCTGAACGCGACCGAAGCCCAGTTCGTGACCCCTGCCGCGATCGGGCGGCAGATGCGCCTCAATCCGCTTCTGGTGTTCCTGTCGCTGACCTTCGGGATCTGGCTCTGGGGGCCGCTGGGCGGGATCGTGGCGATCCCGCTGCTGCTCTGGGCGCTGGTGCTGACGAACAGCTTGCCCGACCCGAAATCCGAGCCGGAGCAGAAGCTCGAAGCCGACTGAACCGGCGGGTCGCGGCGACGGATCAGACCATTTCTTCCGGAATGAACGGCAGTTTGCGCGCGATCTTGCGCGCGGCCTCCACGTCATAGGGGAGCACGAAGCCCTCGCGATCCTCGGGGGCTTTCGTGGCATTCGCGCGGGCCAGCTCCGCCCAGGCAGAGACTGCGCGCGTCGGGTCGAAGAAGGCCTCTTCGGGCGCGGGCGGCAGCCAATGGCGCATCAGGCGGCGACGCATGGCCGGGATGCCGTCGTTGCGGCGTAGATAGACACCCGCCTCGCTGTCCCAATGCAGCGACCGCGCGTTGAGATTGGCCGAGGTGATCAGCGCGGCGTCCTCGTCGAAAATCGAGACCTTCGCATGGACGTAGATCAGCGGCGCGCCGCCGGTGCGCAGCGCCCCCTCATCACCGGGGTCGGCAAGGCAGGGCTCTGCCGGGCAGCCGATGAACAGGCGATTGCCGAAGGCTTCGCGGAGCGTATCCAGCGCGCGCACCTGAAGATATTCGCCATAGCGCACGTCGCTGGTCGGGCGATCGGCCAGCATCAGCGTTTCGGGCGCGGCGGGCAGGATCAGGATCAGGTTGAGATTGGGGTTCTCCCGCGCCGCCCGGGCCAAGTGGTGCGCCAGAGTGCGCGAGCGGAAGAACTGGCTCTCGAGATAGATCAGCTTCTGCGCCCGCGCGATCAGCATCTCATGCGCGTTCTCGATCTCGGTCCGATAGAATTTCGGCCCGATGCGGAAGGTCGCGAATTTGCGCCGCTGCGACAGGGTGCGCAGCAGGCGGCGCGGCGGTTTGGCGCGGTTTTCGCCGGAGCAGCTTTCGTGGAAGCTCTCGAGATGGGCCTTCGCCTCGGCGACGACGGGGCCGGTCATCATGAGCTGCACATCGTGCCATGTCATCTCGCCGTCGCGCTCGTGCACGGGGGTGTCGAAGCGGCGGTTGTCGAGATCCAGCCCGCCGATATAGAGCTTCTTGTCGTCGAACACGGCGAGCTTCTGGTGGTGGGTCGCCGGGAACAGCTTCGGCGGCGTCGCGACGAACTTGCGGCGGATTTTGCAATCCGATCCGGCCTCGAGATATTCCCGCAGACCCGGCATGTCGCGCATCGCGGTCAGCCGCTTGGCCTCGTCCATGTCGTTGAGCCACGACGTGTGCTGCCCGAGCTTGTGATAGACATAGGGCCAGAAGATCGTACGCGGCACGATGCCCGATTGCGCCGGGTGCATCAGCGCACGCAATTTCAGCTTCGCCTTGGGACCGCCTGCCAGTTCGCGCGCGGCGCAGAACATGCGGATCGACGACCATGTCATCCGGTGAAGATCCGGCTTTGCGCAGGGGTCGAAATCGGTCAGGTCGATCTGTATCCTCACGCCGCGCTTCAGCATGTGAATGATCAGGTCGAACCACGTCTTGCCGATCGCGCGCCCGCGGTCGGATTTCAGTGTGGTGTTGAGGTCGAAGACGCGGAAGGAGCAATGAATGGAATGACGCGCGTCGAGAAAGGCATCCTCGAGTACGGGATAGGCCTCTGCTGCGGTCAAAAGCAGCTTTACGCGGCTCTCGGCGTGAACTCCGGCTTGTTTAAGACGTTCCATGCGGCTCGTTGGGTTGAACGGCCGCGAGGGTGACCTGTGGTCGCCGCGGCTGGTATCTCATTCAATGGCTCTCATCAGAAACTGTTTCGGGCGTCTCGGATTTCAAGCGTTCTTCGTGACGCAATTCGCTCTCGACGAGGGGGCGCAGTGCGAACGCGGCGCTGAGCATATACTCGTCTTCGTCGGTCTGGATCTCGATCGAGCCGCCCAGCTGCTGCACGAAGGCGTTCAGCAGTTGCGAACCGAGCCCGGTGCCTTCGACGGCCTCCAGCGGCGGGGCATCCCTATCGACGGTATTGCGCACGCAGAGCCGCGCCTGCATCCCTTCGAGTCTGCGCAGCGAGATGTCGAGCTGCGGTTTGCCGTCGCGGGCAGAGGCGTATTTCATCGCGTTTGTCATCGCTTCGGTCAGCAGAAGCGAGAGGGGCACAGCCTGATCGGGGGTCAGGTGGATGTCGTCGATATTGCAATCGACCGCGATATGGCGGCCCGGCCCGGTCGCGAGCCGGGTGATCTGGCGCACGATGTCGGGCAGCAGTTCCTGCGCCTGAATGTCGGTGAGGCCTGAGGTCTGGTAGAGTCCGCGGTGGATCGTGGCGAGCGAGATGACCCGCTCCTGGAGCGATTTCATAAGCCCCTTGGCTTCGGGCGTGCGCGCCTGCCGCATCTGCATGTTAATGATCGAGGCGATGAGCTGGAGGTTGTTCTTCACCCGATGGTGGACCTCGCGGAGCAGCACTTCCTTGTGGTGCACCATGTCTTCGAGCTCGGCCTCGTCATGCA
Organism: Thioclava sp. NG1; assembly: GCF_003122275.1. NCBI lineage: Bacteria > Pseudomonadati > Pseudomonadota > Alphaproteobacteria > Rhodobacterales > Paracoccaceae > Thioclava > Thioclava sp. NG1. The sequence goes on from NZ_QFBB01000004.1 coordinate 425,388, forward strand.
GGATGGTTTCTGTCATCCGGTCATAGGCCTCGGCGAGGTCGCGGATTTCTGACGGTGCGGTCGACAGGTTGAGATTGCCCACGATCCGGCTGCCGGTGGCGAAGCTGGAGATCGCGCTCGACAGTTTGCGGACATGGCCGATCACCAGCTTCTGCATTGCGAAGTAGGCGACCAGCAGGCTCGCCATCCACATCAGGGCCGGGAACAGCACAGGCGAAATATCAGCGAAGGGACTAAGCGCCGAGGCCGCCTGTGCGGGCCAGCTGCCAAGCGCGTAGAGCTGGTTGGGCACCAGTTCGACGACGGAATAGACCCGCTCTATTCCGAGATTGGAGTCCCCCGAGAAAGTCACCGCGCCATTGCCCGCCAGCAGTTTCAGAGAGCGGTCCACCGGCAGGTGCGACTGGGTGTTCGATAGCCCGTCCGAGGAGGTCAGGATCGTGCCTTCGCGGTCGAAGGTCATGATCACCAACGGCCGGTCATCGGCGAGCTTCGGTCCATCCTTGGCCAGCGAGAGCGAGGAGTGGCTCATCGAGATCGCGATGATCCCGATATGATCGCCCGCCGCGTTGTAGACCGGATGGGCCACGCCGAGCACGGAGGTGCCCGACACGGGCGCATCGCGGTTGACGTAGAAGCTGGTGCGGTCCGCAGTCAGCATCTTCTCGAAGACGTCTTGGTTCTTGAAGTCGTAACTCTTGCCCGAATTCGAGCAGGTCATCTTGCCGCTGTCTGGGATGAAGGAGACGAGCGAGAACTCCGGAAAGGCCCCTGAGATCTGCCGCATCCAGTTCGAGCAGGCCTCGGCATTGCCCACGAGCGGCTGGACCGTGCTGGCGAGGACGCGCGCGGCGTCCTGCGCGTGCTGGATCACCCGCGTCTCACCGGCGACGGCGCGCATCGTCTCGCCCATGAGGGCGGCTTCGGACCGCGCCTGCGCTTCGCGCACGACCGAGGTCGATTGCAGCACGGCGATGATCAGCAGAGGGAAGAGAGCAACCGCCAACATGAAGGCGAGGCGCACGCCAAGCCCGTCGAAAAACGGAATGACGCCCCGTTTCCTGGCTCGGAACGGGGCGTGATCACTGTAGTGCTCGTCGTCTGCCGCTTTCGCGGCTTCCGAATTCATGCGGCGGCAACTCCGGATTTGCCCATCACGGCGAGGGAATTTCGATCCGTGCCGGACAGGATATCTTCACCTTCCTCGAGCCCGAGCATTTCCGCAAGCCGGGCGCGTGCGCGGTTGGCGCGGCTTTTCACCGTGCCCACGGCGACGCCCATCATGCCGGCAGCTTCTTCGTAAGAGAAGCCAGATGCGCCGACGAGGGTCAGCACCTCGCGATGTTCCGGGCTGAGCTGATCGAAGGCCTCGACGAAATCATTCATCGCGAGACGTCCATCATGCGCAGGTTTCTCATAGAGCGATGCGGCGTGAATCCCTTCAGGGTCAGCGACCTCGCGCTTGCGCTTGCGACGGTCCGAATAGAAGGTGTTGCGCAGGATCGTGAAGAGCCATGCGCGCAGATTGGTACCGCGTTCGAACTTTTCGATATTCGACCACGCCTTGACGATCGTGTCCTGCACGAGGTCGTCGGCCGAGGCCGAGTTCCGGGTCAGCGACAGCGCGAAGGCACGCAGGGCCCCGAGGTGATCGGGCAGCTCCTCACGCGGATCGCGGGCTTCGCTGGAGGCATTGGCTTTGGACGAATTGGTGTTGGAGGGCGAAGTCATTTTCCGCCCTCCTTCGCCTTGAGTTGCGCCAGCAAATCCTTGAACCGATCCGGCACTTCTTCCTGAAGCGCCTCCTCGTAAACCTTCTTCAGGTTTTGATTGATCTGGTCCCTGATACTGGACTTAGGCTTTTCGTCTGCCATATCACTATACATCCGGTTTCGATCCCACTCATTTTGCACGGAACCGAACGCGGGGCCAGAGAGTTTGGTTCCCGAAAAAACGCAAAAGGGGGTTTTCATGTCCGAAGACATCGCCGGCACCATCGGAGCCAACCTGCCGTATTTACGGCGTTATGCCCGAGCGCTTACCGGCAGCCAGGACAGCGGCGACCGTTACGCCGCGGCTACGCTCGAGGCCATACTCGAAGATACGTCGCCTTTCGAGAACAACGATCCGAAGCTCGCATTGTTCCACGCCTTCCACCTGGTCTGGGCCTCCGCGGGGGCGCCGCTGGGGGAGCCGGACAACCGGCTTTCGGCCCGCGCGCAGGACCACATGTCGACGCTGACGCCGAACACCCGTGAGGCGCTTCTGCTGCATTCGATCGAAGGGTTCCGCATCGAGGAAATCGGCACGATCATGCAGGTCGATGCCGAAGAGGCGAAAGAACTGATCGACATCGCGATCCGCGAGATGGAAACGTCCGTCGCGGGTAAAGTGATGATCATCGAGGACGAAGCGATCATCGCAATGGATATTCGCGCCATCGTCGAGGATATGGGCCACCAGATCACCGGCATCGCCCGCACCCGCACCGAGGCTGTGGAGCTTGCCGCGACCGACAAACCGGACCTGATCCTCGCCGACATCCAGCTGGCGGACAATTCCTCGGGGATCGATGCGGTGAACGACATTCTCGCGCAGTTCGGCAACGAATTGCCCGTGGTCTTCATCACCGCCTTCCCGGAGCGCCTGCTGACCGGCGAGCGGCCCGAACCGGCCTTCCTGATCACCAAGCCCTACACCGAGAGCCAGGTGCAGTCGGCGGTCAGCCAGGCGATGTTCTTCTCCTCGACGGAGACGCTCGCGGCGTAACGGCCCGTTCAAAGCTATTTCTCGAGAAAGGCGGCCCCGGCAGACGGGGTCGCCTTTTCCTTTGCCGCATGTGCCTTTGCGCAGGCGATGCCCGCCGCAACGCACCAGAATGTGAAGTCGCGCTCCTGCAACCCGATCTCGCCCGTGCCGGTTCTTCCTCTGAGACAGACTGACGAAACCGTTCACAACGAAGGAGCCGCACATGACGAATATCGTGATTACCGGCGCATCCGCGGGCGTGGGGCGCGCCGTCGCTCGCCGCTTCGCTGCCAAGGGCAACCGCATCACCCTGATAGCCCGCAACAAGGCGCGGCTCGAGACGGCGGCGCAGGAAATTCGCGAGAAGGGCGGCGAGGCGCTCGTGCAGCCGCTCGACGTCGCAGATGCCGATGCGGTCGAGGCCGCGGCGGTCGCCGCTGAAAGTGCCTTCGGTCCGATCGACGTCTGGATCAACGTCGCGATGGTGACGGTACTCTCGCCGGTGTCGCAGATGACCCCGGAAGAGTATCGCCGCGTGACCGAAGTGACTTATCTCGGGACGGTCAACGGCACGCTCTCTGCGCTGAAGCGGTTCCGCCAGCAGGGCTGGGGCACGATTGTGCAGACTGGCTCGGCGCTCGCCTATCGTGCGGTGCCGCTGCAGTCGGCCTATTGCGCGGCGAAGGCGGCGATCGTGGGCTTCACCGACAGCCTGCGCACCGAGCTGATCCACGAGAATTCCGACGTGAAGATCACCGTCTGCCATCTGCCGGCGGTCAATACGCCGCAATTCGACTGGGCCCGCAGCAAGCTGCCGAACCGCCCGCGCCCGGTCGCGCCGGTCTTCGAGCCGGAGCTGATCGCCGACGGCATCCATCACGCGGCCTACCATCCGAAGCGGGAATACTGGCTGGGCTTCTCGGCGGTGAAGGCTATCCTGTCGGAGAAGCTCGCGCCGGAACTGGGCGATCTCTACCTCGCGCGCACGGCGGTGTCCGGGCAGCAGACGGGCGAGGCTGCCGATCCTGATCGGGCCGACAATCTCTATGACAGCGTCGACGGTGACTGGGCGGCGCGGGGGCGCTTCTCCGACGAGGCGAGCGACAGTTCCCCCGCGATGGCGCTGTCCGAGCATGGCGGCTCGCGGCTTGTCGCGGGCGGCGGCGCGGCGCTCGTCGCCGGGCTGATGCTGGGAGCGATCTTCGCGGTCTCCCGTCAGCGGGCCTGACGGTCGCGACAAGGAAACGAGAAACGCGCGCCCCGGTGGCGCGCGTTTTTGTTCTTGTGTAGGTGGCAGCGAGATCAGTCCTTCACCGCGCCCCGATACGCGGTAATCGCCGCGATCATTCCGGCATGGGACAACCCTTGCGGAAAGTTTCCAAGCTGGGCGCCGCTCTCCGGGTCGTGCTCTTCCGACATCAGTCCGAGATCGGTCGTGGCCTTCAGCATCCCCTCGATCTGGGTCCGCGCGTCATCAAGCCGCCCGGCCCTCACGAGGTAGTCGGCGGCCCAGAACCCACAGACGTTGAAATGGCCCTCAATGCCGGGCATCCCGTCTTCCTGCACGTCGTAGCGCCGCAGATGAACGCCCGTGCCAAGCCGCTCACGGATCGCGGTGTAGGTCGCCGCCATCTTCGGGTCGTCTGCGGGGATCACCCCGATACGCGGCATCAGCAGAACGCTTGAATCGAGCCATTCCTCGCCGATCGCACCGGTGAAAGCGCCGATCTCCTCGTTCCAGGCCTCTTCCCGGATCAGGGCTTCGATCGCGGCGCGCTCCGCCTTCCACAGCCGCGTGTCGGCATTGATCACGCCGTTCTCGGCCAGCGAGATCACCCCATCCAGCGCGCCCCAGCACATCGCCTTGGAATAAGTGTGGTGTCGGCGCGGATTGGGCATTTCCCAAATTCCGTTATCGGGGCGTGTCCATTGCGAGACCACGACATCGGCGAAATTCGCGAGCCGGATGCCTTCGCCCGGATGCAGCTCGCCGCCGGCCTCGACATAGGCGCGCGCGGCCATGATCATCGAGCCATAGGCGTCGAGTTGCAGCTGTGTCGCCGCGCCGTTACCCAGCTGCACCGGGGCCGAGCGGCGATAGCCCTCGAGGGTCTGCAAGCTCGAGATCGAGACGTTGCTGTCGCCCCGCACCGTGTAGAGCGTCCCAAGTTCCGGCGCCGTTTCGCGTGTTGCCGCCATCAGCCAGCGGAAGAAGGCGTCGGCCTCGTCGGTGAGGCCCTGATCGAGAAAGGCGTGCAGCACGAAATAGGCGTCGCGCAGCCAGCAATAGCGGTAGTCGTAATTGCGGATGCCGCCGATCACTTCCGGCAGCCCCATCGTCGGCGAGGCGATCACTGCGCCGGTGGGGGCGTGGATCAGAAGCTGCAGCGCCAGTAGCGAGCGTTTGAGAGCTCCGGAGAAAGGCCCGTCGCCGAAATCCGTCTTGGACTGCCGCTTGCGCCAAGCCTCACGAGTTGCGGCGAGCGCCTCTTGCGCCGCCTGCATTCCGCCGACATGGCCGTGCCCGCCTTGCGTGACGGTGAGGGTAACATAGCCGCGTTCCCCGGTGGCGAGGGTACCGCGCCCGTTCAACCGGCCGGAGCCTTCGATCTCCAGTTCAATCGAGCTGTCGATCAGGATGATGTCACCGTCTTGGGTAAACTGCCAGCTGCCCGGGCCGCGCCGGATGAACTCGGGTGTGCTCAGCGCGTAGTTGCAGCGCGGGGCGATGCAGATTTCGACGTCTGCCGCGCCTTCGGTGGCTTCGAAAAGACGCACGACCGAGCGCCCGAAGCTCGCCGCCTCTTCGAGCGAGTCCGGCAGGTTCATGAAGTCGGTGACCTTGAGGCCGCCCGCCTCGGACGCGTGGGTGGTGGTCAGGATCGGGCCGTAATCTTCATAGACGCGTCGGGCGGTCGTCTGACGATCTGGATCCGGCACCGGACCGACATAGAAGGTCCCGCCGCGAAACTGGTCGAGCAGCCGCCCGAAGAGCGGGTCGCCGTCGAAATCCGGCCCGCAGAACCAGTCGATCGCGCCGTCCCGGGCCACCAGCGCCGCCGTGCGCGTATCCCCGATCACCGCGTAATCGGAAATCGGGAGATAGCCGCGCCGGCCCTCCAGAAAGCGTAGCGGCGGGCTGTCCGGGTCGGGCTGGGTCTTCGAGGATGTGCCGGAATCGGGATCGGTGCGTTCGTTCATGCAATGCCTGTCCTTTGACGGTTTTCCGGGCGTCGCCCCGGAGATATTTCGCGCCCCTCTCAGGGATCGAACGGACGCGCCGCCCCCCAGTTCCTTGAAAAAAACGTGTGCGTCCGTGTGCTCTCGCGCCGCTCAGATCCAGTAGCGGGGCCATTTCTCGGTGTTGCGCGCATTGTTCACGAGGTAGGCCAGAAGCACGAGGATCACGGCGCCCGTCAGCACCGGCGTCAGAAGAAAGCTCCAGCCGAGCGTGTGGCCCTTGAGAAGGATCACCAGCGGATCGGCCCCTGCGGGCGCGTGGACTGTGCGCGTCAGTTGCATCGCGACGATGGCGATCGTCACCACGGCTGCCAGACCGATCGCCCCGTGCGGATCGGCAAGGTGCTGCGCCGTAAGCCCGATGGCGCTTGCGAGAACATGCCCGCCGATGACGTTGCGCGGTTGGGCGAGCGCCGTGTCGGGCGTCGCGAAGAGCAGCACACAGGTCGCGCCGAAGGGCGCCATCAGCAGGTCGACCCCGGCGTGACGGGTGAGCCCGGAAAGGATGGCGATCCCGAGGAAGCTACCCGCCGTCGTGGCCAGAACTTGCCGAAGGCTCGGAAGCTCCGGCAGGCGATGGGGCGCGCGATGGCATTCGAGCAATCGTTTCAGCATTGACGGTCCTGCCGGGCTGGCCTTCAGAACCCGAACCCCGGAGCGTCTGCCCGGTTTCCTTCGCCCGCGTCACGTCGCAGTGAAAGGGGGACAATCCTTCAGGACGCTTTGACCAATGCCGGCATCCGCGCGAAGCTCATCGAGATGTGGCCGCGCCTCATATGGCCGAGCGCGTCGAGATCGCCGAGCCGCAGCGCGCGCAGCATGTCGCGCAGCTCGTTGTTGTAGATCTCGATTTCCTGCATCAGGTCGATCTGCGAAGCCGTGACCTGCTGTAGCCAGATCCGCGCCGTGCGGAAATACAGCGCCGCCGACATCGTCCGGAGCGGTGCATTCGCGGTCAGCTCCAACAAGGCGAGGAAGGTGTCGCGGTCGAGCTCCGAAAAGGCCCTGGCGGTGGGTGCATCGACCAGTTCGCGGCCGCGCTCCTGAAAGGTGACGAAACGCGCGATCAGCGCGGCGCTGGGCGGCACCGGATCGAGGCTCGTCTGCAGCACGGCGAGCTCGCGCCGCAGCCGGAAGACCTGCCCAAGCTCGGTGTAATCGACGTCGGTGACGAAGGTGCCGACCCCATGCATGGAGCGCAGCATCCCCTCGTCCTCGAGCCGCGCCAGCACCCGACGCAGCGGAGTCCGCGAGATGCCGAATTCTGACGCGAGCGCGGTCTCCGACAAGCGCATTCCCGGCGGGTAATCGAGCAGGCAGATGCGGCTGCGAATTTCGTCGTGAATGAGATCGTAGCGGTCGCGGGCGCGGAGCCGCTCCGGATCGGTTTGCCGGGGGATCATGGAGATGTCGTCCATAGAGTTCTGTCGTCTGTTCGCGCAAAGCCATGATCGGCGGCGGAGGCGCGCAGGTCAATCCGCTTGGCCGCGTCCTCCCCCATGGGGCGTTTCAGCCGCAGATATTGCGGAGAGCCGGGCGGCGCAATCGGCACGAAACGACGGCCTTCGGCGGAACCGGCGCACACACATGCGCGTTCAATGCTCAAAGCTCCGGCATTGGTGCACAACATATGCGTTTAGCTCTTTATCGGTCTACGATATCTGCTTTTTGCCCCAGTATAATCAATGCGATCTGCTTGACACTCCGGAGAAACTCATAGGTGTTGTGTACATCAATCGCGGGAGGCTTGGGCTTCCCGTCAACAAGAACCAACGGGAGAGACGCATGAAATCGATCTTGAAATCTGTCGCCGCCGCCGGCATCGGCATCGCGCTGAGCGCAAGCGCCGCACTCGCTGGCCCCCTGATGGACCGTATCAATTCGGGCGAGCCGATCCGCATCGGCTTCGCGAACGAAGTTCCGTGGGCCTACCCGGGCGAAAACAACAAGCCGCTGGGCTTCGTGAACGCCTATGTTCTGGGTGTGCTCCACGAGATGGGCTATGACAACATCACCCCCGTCGTGACCGATTGGGGCGGGTTGATCCCGGGCCTCAACGCGAACCGCTTCGACATGGTCACCGGCGGTCTCTACATCCTCAACTCGCGCTGCCAGAACGTTGCCTTCTCTGAGCCGATGGCGAAAGTCGGCGATGCGTTCATCGTGCCCAAGGGCAACCCGAAGAACCTGAACAACTACGAACAGATCGCCAAGGCTGGCGCGACCTTCGTGACGGGCGCGGGCTATAACCAGGTGGAGTCCGCCAAGAAGGGCGGTATCCCGGATAGCAACGTGATGACCGTGCCGGGCCCGACCGAAATCCTCGCCGCCGTGAAAGCGGGCCGCGCGGATGCAGGTGGCGTGACCTACTTCACCGCGCAGAACCTTGCCGATCAATCGGACGGCGCGGTCGAGGTGTCGGACGTGAGCCAGCTGCCTGAATGGACCCAGAACTGGGTCGGCATCGGCTTCCGCAAAGCGGATCAGGACTTCGTCGACAAGTTCAACGAAGCCCAGAAGAAGTATCTCGGTTCGGACGCGATGATGAAAGCGGTCGGCGAGTACGGCTACTCGAAAGGCAACCTGCCGGGCGACAAGACCTCGGCTGAAGTCTGCAAGATGCGCTAAGCGCAAATGCTGAAGACATGGACGGGCCTGTGCATGGCCCGTCCATTTTGACATTCACCGCCGGGGCGGGACGGGAATGAGCTACATAGAATTCTTGAAAGAGTACGGGCCGCGCTTCTGGGACGGCACGCTCGTAACGGCGGGGCAGTTCTTTCTGGCCTCCGCTCTGGCGATCGTCATCGCGCTCGTCGCAGGGCTGATGAAGCTCTCGCGCAACGGGCTGATCCGGGGCATCGCCGTCGTTTATATCGAAATTTTCCGCGGCACCTCGCTGCTGGTCCAGCTCTACTGGATCTTCTTCGTGCTGCCGCTGTTCGGACTGACCCTGCCGAAATTCACCGCGGGCTTCGTCGCGGTGGGGATGAACCTCGGCGCATACGGCGCCGAGCTGGTGCGCGGCGGCATCCAATCCGTACCGAAAGGGCAATGGGAGGCGGCCTATGCGCTGTCGATGAGCCCGATGAAGCGGATGTGGCGGATCATCCTGCCGCAGGCGTTCGTCAACATGCTGCCGCCGTGGGGCAACCTGCTGATCGAACTGCTGAAGAACACCGCGCTGGTCGCGCTGATCTCCGTGTCGGACCTGATGTTCGAGGCGAAGCAGATCAATGGCTCGACCTTCCTCTCGGCGCAGACCTTCGGGACGGCACTGATCGTCTACTACATCTTCGCGCGCTTCATCGTGACGCCGTTCATGCGCTGGCTCGAGCTGGTCATGCGGCGCAAGCTGGGGAGGGCCTGATCCATGGGGTTCAACTGGAACTGGGAATTCACTTGGGAAATCCTGCCCAAGCTGATGCATGCGACGCTCAACACGCTGATGGCGGCGGGTCTGGGCTATGCGATCGCGGTTGTGCTGGGCATGGTCTTCGCGCTGGCGCAGCGGACGCCCTACTGGGCGCTGACCAAGGTCGTTCGCGAATTCATCGAGTTCATCCGCTCGACCCCGCTGATCCTGCAGATCTTCTTCGTCTATTACGTCGGTCCGCAATTCGGCCTGAAGCTGGGGCCGTGGACGGCGGGCATGATCGCGATCGGTCTGCACTATTCGGCCTACCTGTCGGAGGTCTATCGCGGCGGTCTCGACGCGGTGCCGAAGGGCCAATGGGAGGCTTGCACCGCGCTGAACATGTCGACCCGCGATACCTATTGGCGGATCGTGATCCCACAGGCCATCCCGCCCGCGCTGGCGGGGATGGGCAACTACCTCGTGGGGATCTTCAAGGACACGCCGATGCTCTCGGTGATCGGGGTGGCCGAACTGATGCACACAGCGAACGCGATCGGCTCGTCGAGCTATCGCTATCTCGAACCCTATACGCTGGTGGGGGTTATCTTCCTCGCCATCTCGCTTCCCACCGCTGCCCTGATCCGCGTCTTCGAGGATCGCGTGCGGCGTAAACTCGGATTGAAATGATGGAAGATCTTTCGAACTATCCGCTCGAACTGACGGGCGACGACGTGCCGATGGTGCGGTTCCTGAAAGTCACCAAACGCTATGGCGATCTGGTGGTGCTCGACCAGCTCGATCTCGATGTGGCCGAGGGGGAAATGGTCACGATCATCGGCCCCTCCGGCTCGGGCAAGACGACCGTGCTGCGGATGCTGATGACGCTCGAGACGATCAACGAGGGCGTGATCTACGTGGACGGCAAGCCGCTGACCCATATGGAGAAGAACGGGAAGCTGGTGCCCGCGGACCGCAAGTATCTGCGCAAGGCCCGCAGTCAGATCGGCATGTGCTTCCAGCATTTCAATCTCTTCCCGCATATGACCGCGCTGGAGAACTGCATGGAGGGCCCGGTGCAGGTGCTGGGCATGAAGAAGGCCGAGGCGCGCGAACGGGCCGAGGAACTGCTGGAACTCGTCGGCATGTCCGACAAGCGCGACCAGCACCCCTCGCGGCTCTCGGGCGGTCAACAGCAGCGCGTCGCGATCGCACGCGCGCTGGCGATGCGGCCCAAGGTGATGCTGTTCGACGAGGTGACCTCCGCGCTCGACCCGGAGGTGATCGGCGAGGTGACGAACGTGATCCGCTCGCTGGTGGAGAAGCACAATCTGACGATGCTGATGGTGACGCACCAGATGGGCTTCGCGAAGGACATCTCGGATCGGGTCTGCTTCTTCTACGACGGCAAGATCGAAGAGCAGGGCGCCCCCGACGATTTGTTCGGCAATCCGCAGAAAGAGCGCACGCAGCAATTCCTCTCGGCGGTGAAAGAGGCGGACTGACGCGCCTCACGATGTCGCGCAATGGTCTTTCTGAAATGGCCATTGCGTGCGCGGACGTCTCGTTGCCTTATGGGCGTGGTTCCATCGCAGCGAGGGTCCGACATGCCGATCACGATAGACAACCCTTGGCGCGGCGACGGGCTCGACCCGGACGACGTCATGCCAATTGCCGATGCGTCGGGCGTGGCCAGTCTGCTTGCGCGCTGTCCGGCACATCACAAGACCCCGCTGCGCGCGGCGCCCGAGATCGCGCGGCTTGCCGGGGTCGGTGAGGTCTGGATCAAGGACGAGCGTGAGCGCATGGGGCTCGGCAGCTTCAAAGCGCTGGGCGCGGTCCATGCGATCGCCCGGGAGGCTGCGGCGCGAGCGGAGGGCGACGATCTTCAGACAGCTCTCGCCGGCGAGACCTATGTCGCGGCCAGTGCAGGCAATCATGGCCTGTCAGTCGCGGCAGGAGCGCGGATATTCGGCGCCCGCGCGATCATCTATCTCGCCGAGACCGTGCCTGAGGCCTTCGCCGCGCGGTTGGAGGCACGCGGGGCGGAGGTCGTGCGGGCGGGTGCGGAATACGAGGCCAGCATGCAAGCCGCCGAGCAGGCGGCTACCGAGAATGGCTGGACGCTTTTGTCGGACAGCTCGTGGGAGGGCTATGTCGATCTGCCGCTGCGGGTGATGGAGGGTTACACCCAGCTTGCGGAGGAGGCCGTCGCGCAGATCCAAGCGCCGCCCACCCATATTCTGCTGCAGGCGGGCGTTGGTGGTCTCGCGGCAGCCGTCGCCGCTCATGCGCGGATGGAATGGGGCGATGCGCCTCAGATCATCGTGGTCGAACCCGACGCGGCCCCCGCGCTGATCGAGAGCATTCGCGCAGGGCATCTGGTGACCACGCAAGGGCCGGTCTCTGCGATGGGGCGGCTCGATTGCAAGACACCTTCGATGGTGGCGCTGGCGGGTTTGTCGCGCGATGCGGATCGCTTCGCCACGATCACCGAAGCCGAGGCGCAGTCCGGCGTCGATATCCTCGCCGCGCACGGGCTGGCCACGACGCCTTCGGGCGGCGCCGGGCTGGCGGCTCTGCTTGCCGGGCTGTCGCTGGGACCGGAGGCGCGCGTTCTCGCGATCCTCAGCGAAGGCCCCGAAGATGGCTGAGCGCTCGCTCATCTTCCCGGCCGAGGAGTTTCGCACCCGCGTCGCTCGCCTTCAGGCCGAGATGAGCGCACAGGATCTGGATGCGCTGTTCCTGACCTCGGCTGCGGATATCTTCTACGTCACGGGTTTCCTGACCCGGTTCTGGGAAAGCCCCGCGCGCCCGTGGTTCGTGATCGTTCCGGCCAGCGGTGCGCCGGTCGCGGTGATCCCCTCGATCGGGGCGGAACTGATGGGCCGCACCTGGATGACGCAGATCCGGACATGGGAGGCGCCCGACCCTGTGGATGACGGCGTGAGCCTGCTTGCCGAGACGTTCGGCGATCTGCTGCCCGAGAGCGCGCGGATCGGCGTGCCGATGGGGTTGGAGACCCAGCTGCGGATGCCGCTCGCGGATTACGCGCGGCTTGGGGAGCGTATCGCGCCGCGCCGCTTCATCGACGGCACCGCCGCGATCCAGCGGGTGCGTGAAATCAAGAGCGCGGCGGAGATCGAGAAGATCCGCAGGGCCTGCGCCATCGCGGGCCGCGCCTTCGCGCGGGTGCCGGAATTCGCGGGGCAGGGGCGCCCGCTCGACGGTATCTTCCGCGCCTTCCAGTCCGCGCTGCTGGAGGAAGGAGCCGACTGGGTCAGCTATGTCGCCGGGGCGTCGGGACCGTCGGGCTATGACGATGTGATCTCGCCCGCCGGGCCCGAACCGCTCCAAATCGGGGACATACTGATGCTGGATACCGGCGCGGTGCGCGACGGGTATTTCTGCGATTTCGATCGCAATTTCTCGGTCGGTCTGGCGTCGGATCCGGTGCGGCGCACCCATGCCGCGCTCTGGGAGGTGACCGAGGCGGCGATGGCGCTGCTGCGGCCCGGCATGTGGGCGCATGATGCGCATCGTCTGCTGGTCGAGGGGCTGGCGGCGCGCGGTATTGAGGCGGGCAGCGGACGCCTGGGCCATGGGCTGGGGATCACGCTGACCGAATGGCCCTCCTTCACCCCGCGCGACGACACCGAACTGCGCGAGGGCATGGTGCTGACGCTAGAACCCGGCGCGTGGGTCGAGCCTGCGCAGGGCCCGCGCCGCCTGCTGGTTCATGAAGAAAACATCGTCCTGCGCGCGACCGGGGCGGAGCTGCTTTCGCCACGCGCCCCCGAAACCTTGCCGGAGCTGAGCTGATGGCCGATTTCCCCTATCGTCTTCGCGAAGACGCCACGCCCACGATGGGGCTGATCGTGCTGCGCGTGGACGAGACCATCGAGGACGAGTTCCGCCGCTACATCCCGCCGGACTACGCGCGGATGCATGTCACGCGCGTTCATTCCGGCGACGACCTGACCCCGTCGAGCATTGCAGAGATGGAGCGCGCCCTGAGCGGTGCTGCGGCGCTGCTGCCACCTGCGGCGAAGTTCGACGTGGTGGGTTATGGCTGCACCTCTGGCGCGGCGCTGATCGGCCCAGACGAGGTGCGGGCGAATGTCATGGCGGGCGTCACGACGCGGCATGTGACCGATCCGCTGAGCGCCGCGTTGGCCGCGATTGCGGATCTGGGGCTGGAGCGGGTGGGGATCGTCTCGCCCTATGTCGCTTCGGTCGCGGAGCCTTTGCGGGCGGCCTTCGTCGCTGAAGGGATCACCGTCCCCGCGACGCTCTCTTTCGGCGAGGAAGCGGAGGCGCGCGTGGCGCGGATCGACCCGGCCTCTATCGCGGAGGCTGCGCGGAGCCTTGCGGGGCAGGCGCGTCTGGACGGGATTTTCCTGTCCTGCACCAACCTGCGCACGCAGGGGATCTTGCCGGGGTTGAGAGCGGAGCTCGGGATGCCGGTGCTCAGTTCGAACCAGGCGCTTGCGTGGTACATGCGAAAGCTCGCAGGAATCGCGGCGCCGGGATGAGACAGGGCAGTTGAATGGCTGGCCGGCCATCCGGTCGGTCGCGCGAGGGAATCAATGGTCCGCTACGGAGACGTCAGCCGCCGGACCTTGCCTCCACCGGCGCGCCATCTTCCAGCGTTTCGACCGGATAGAGCACGACACGGTCGCCTTCGCTCAGACCGTCCTGAAGCTCGGCATAGGTGCCGTTATCGGTCCCGACTTCCACGTTCACTTCCCGCGCGCGCCCGTCTTCGACTTTGAAGACAGCCCAGCCGGTGCCGCGCCGGAATAGCGCGCTCGACGGCACCCGCAGCGCATCGGGGTTCTGCCAGACGACGATCCGCGCGGTCACCTGAAAGCCGTGGCCCAGCCCCGCCCGTTGCGCGGCATCGCCGGTGAAGGCGATGACCACGCCCACCCGCTGTTCCTCGACGCCCAAGGCCGAAACCTTCGTGGTGCCTGACGGGTCGATGCGGACCACCTTGCCTTCGAGCACGTCCGGCCCGCCCCAATCGGTGATCTCCACCGGATCGCCGAGGCGTACGCGCACCGCATCGCGCGACAGAAGATCGGCCACCACCTCGAGCCCCTCCGAGATGTCGCCGATTTCCATGATCGGGGAGCCGGCCGAGAGCACGGTCTCGTTTTCCTGCAGGATTTGCAGCACGGTTCCGGTCGCGGGGGCATAAAGGGGGATCGGCTCGGCCCCGTCGCTGTTGCTCGCGGCGGCATCGTTCTGCAGCACGGATTTTGCGGAGGCCAGCGCCGCCTCGCGCATCGCGATGGCGGCTTTCGCGGCGGCTTCCTGTGCAGCGGCGTAATCGGCGTTGATCTGATCGCGGTCCAGCTTGGACTGGCTGATCGTGCCGGAAAGCGCGAGCCTCTGTGACCGCGCGAGATCGCTATCGGCCTGTTCGCGCATCGCGACGGCGGCGCGGTAATCGCCTTGAGCCGCGCTGAGCGCGGCCTGCGCTTCGGCGAGCGCGGCCTCTGCCTGTGCCCGGCTGCGGGCATCCAGAACGGCGGGCAGGGCGGGGCGCATCCGGGCGACGATTGTCTCGTTCGCGACGACATGATCGCCGACATGGATATCGAGCCGCTGTAGCCTGCCGCTGACCGGGGTCGAGACCGTGTAGCTTTCGCTGACGCGGGTCCGGCCATCATCTTCAATGACGAGCTTCATCGGACCGCGCGTAACCTCGCCCATGTCGACGGTCTGCGGCTGCGGCCAGAGCAGCGCGGCGATAGCGCCCGCCGCGATCAGGCCGATCAGCATGAGAATGAGCCATCTGGTTCGGGGTTTTGGTGTCACGGGTCAGTCCCTCGCCTTGAGCGCCGAGATCATGTTCAACCGATCCAGCGCGCGGCGCAACATCAGGATCGAGGCCAGCGTCGCCGAGACTACGACCAGCACCGCGGTCGCGATGCTGGGTAGATCGAAGCTGACGCTGACCCGGTAGAGTTCATTGGAGAAAACCCGCGCGATCAACTGGGCGAGTGTCCAGCCGAACCAGATCCCGACCGGGAGCGCACAGGCCACGAGTACAGTGATCTCCCCGGCGAGGATCAGCGTCACTTCCCCGCGGGTGAAGCCCAGCACTCGCAGGCTCGCCAACTCATGCGCACGTTCGGAGAAGGCGTTGCGCGCGGCGTTGTAAACGATGCCGAAGCTCAGCACGAAGGCGATCGCGCCGAAGACGAAACGCATCTGGCCCGCGCCCTCGTCGGCAATCTCCCGGAACGCGGCGAGACTGTCGGATTTTATCGAGACGCCCGCGACCTTGGGGCGCGCGCGCAGCTCGTGCAGAAGCTCCGGCGACGGTGCACCTTGGGTACGGATCGAGACGGAGGTGATCCGGTCCGCCTCGCCCACGGCCCGGGTCAGCGAGTCGAGGCGCATATAGGCCGGAGCGCCCAGCAATGTGTCGGAGATCGCAGCGACGGGCAGCGAGAGGGTCCGCTTGCGGCCCTCGGTGACTTCGGCGGTGAGGTTTTTGCCCGGCTCAAGTTTCAGCACATCCGCGAGCCCCCGCGAGATCACGACGCCCTGCGCGGGCAGGGCGATCGGCTCCAGATCGGGCCGCAGCGCGCGATTGAGCTGCGCATCCTCCGACAGGCCGGTCAGTTCGCCGCGATGGGTGATGACGCCGTTGCGGAAGAGGACCGGCACGTAGCGCGTCGGCTCAGCCTCCAGCACGCCGGGAAGGTGCGCAATCTCATGTGTCACATCGCGCGAGACGGGGTGGATGAAGCTCACCGTCGCGTCGGAGCGGTCGGCAAAGCCGAAGGTGACGTCCATCGTGTGATCGAAGCCCGAATAGATCATCAGCATCGCCATGTTCAGCGCGAGGCCCGCGGCCACGCCCGCGATGGTGCCGAGGCTGCGTACAGGTTGCCGCGTGATCTGACGCAGGATCATCCGCCCAGGCTGGTCGAGGAATTTCGTGACGATCGCGAGGAAGCCGACCCTGCCATGGGTAAAATCGGCCGGGGCCGGGGGACGCATCGCCTCGGCGGGCGTCAGGCGGAACACCGTGCGCAACGCGATCGCCGCCCCGAGCGCGGCGGCGATCAGCGAGAAGGCGAGGCCCCCGGCGAAGGGGCCGGGATGCATCGAGAAGACGAGGTAGGGGAATTTGTAGAATTCCATGTAGAGACCGGTCAGAGACCGCCCAAGCATCACGCCCAGAGCCGATCCGAGCAGCGCGCCGGCGAAGGCGATCATCAGTGCCATTTCGAGGTAATGGCCTGCGATCTCCGCCCCGCTGTGACCGAAGGCTTTCATCAGCCCGATCTCGCGCCGCTCGGCCTGCACGATACGTGTGATCGTCACATTGAGCAGGAAGGCCGCAACTGCGAGAAAGATCGGTGGCAGGAACAGCCGCGACTGGCGCAGGCCCTTTAGTTCTTCCTCGATGAAGCGCGCAGAGGTCTGCTGATCCTGAACGAAGCCCGCGCCGCCGCCATAGGGCGCCATCAGCCTGTCGAGATCGGCGAGCACCGCCTTGCGCGGCCGCTCGCGCGTGGTGAGCGCCAGCACCTCGTTGAACGCCCCGTCGAGATCGAGCACGGCGGCCGCTGCCTTGCGCTCCATCCAGATCACGGCGAAGCGACCGTCGTTGGGAAAGAATTCGCCCGGCGCGGGCATGAACAGGAACTCCGGCGCGCGGGCGAAACCGACGACCTGCAAGCGCTGGTGACGTCCCTCGACGGTGACGCCGAGCGTATCGCCAAGCGCGATCCCGCGCGCGGCTGCGAATGTGTCGAGCAGCACGACCTCGTCGCTGCGCCCCGCGATCGGCTTCCGGCCCGCCGTCATCAGGATACCGTTGAGGCCTGCGGGGCCGGGTAGCGACAGGACACGCGCCTGTATCGGCTCGCCCCCGTCCGCGTCGATCCGGCCGAAACCGCTGACCCGCCCTTCGGCGGCCAGCACGCCGGGAATCGCGTTGACTTGTTCCATCATCGAGCTGGGCGCGCGGGTGAGCGGCTCGAAGACCTGCGCAAGCCGGTGCCGCTCGAAATAGGCGTCGCGGGTGACGGTGAGCGTATCGGTCAGCCCCGCCATCATCACCTGTACCATCACGCCCAGAGCGACGACCGCCGAGATCGCCAGCGCCTGCGCCCGGATTCGCCAGAGGTCGCGGAAGAGCTTGCGATGGAGAACGGTCAGGGCCATCGGCTTACCATTCGATCTCGGCGGGGTCGGCGCGGGTATCGTTGACGATCGTCTCGCGCAGCTGGCCATCGGTAAAATGCAGCACGCGATGCGCCATCGCCGCCGTCGCCGCCGCATGGGTGACGATCAGAACGGTCGTGCCCAGCTCGCGGTTCACATCGTTGAGCACCTGCAGCACGCGCCGCCCCGTCATACTGTCGAGCGCCCCGGTCGGCTCGTCGCAAAACAGCACCGCCGGACGCTTCGCGATGGCCCGCGCGATGGCGACGCGCTGCTGCTCGCCGCCTGACATCTGCGCCGGGAAATGGTCGAGTCGTCCCTCCAGCCCGACCAGCCGCAGCGCTTCGCCCGCGTCCATCGGATCGTGCGAAATCTCGGTCACCAGATCGACATTCTCGCGCGCGGTGAGGCTGGGCATCAGGTTGTAGAACTGGAAGACGAAACCGACATGGCTGCGCCGGTATTGCGTCAGCGCCCGGTCGGACATTTCGGTCAGGTTCTGATCGCCGAACCACGCCCGGCCCGAGCTTGGTCTGTCGAGCCCACCGATGATGTTTAGAAAGGTGGATTTGCCGCTGCCCGAAGGTCCGAGCAGCACGACGACCTCGCTGCGCGGAATTTCCAGGGTCACGTCTTTGAGGGCGTGGACCGCGGCTGGTCCCTCGCCATAGGTTTTCGACAATGCTTCGGTGCGAAAGGCAGGCTGCACGCTCGGCCTCTTCAAACAGATTGGGCGCGTCACCCGTCCCGGATCAGATCACAGCTTCTTCAGGCAGTCAAAATTTGTCGAGGCTGAGGGAGAGTTGAGGGCGTCCGCGTGGTGTTCGCGCCTCACCGGTCGAAGGCGACGTTTCCGTTCGTCGGGCGTCACGCGCTGAGGCCGTGGACGAAGAGATCAATCTCCAGCGCCAGACCGAATTCGAATTCGTTGAGTTCGGGGCCAGTCCATTGATGCTCTTCGAGATGGTCGAGGAAGTCGCGGCGTTTGCGTTCGTCGTCCGGTCCCAGCGACAGGGTCTCGGCAGCGCGCAGCAGGTCGATCCGCTTGTGGATCTCGCACATGGCGGAGAAGGCTTCCATCATCACCGCTGCCAGACGCGGTTCCTCCTGCCACGACTGGCCGCCGAAGACCTCCTGCACGACCCGATTGCCGGAGCCGAGGCAATCATAGGCGACGCAGCCTGCCATGCCTTTCTGGGTCAGTTTGTCGTGAATCGAGCAATCGTGCCCGCAAAGGTTCCGGCAGGGCTCTCCGGGGTTCTTGCTGAAGGCGAAATCCTTGCCCTTGTCGAAGGACAGCACCACGCAACAGAGCGCCGCGCATTGGGAACAGTCGGTCTTGAGGCGGTCGGTCCGGGGCATACTGGCCTTCGCTTGGCTTGACCTCTCAGCGAGGTCGTCGGGCCGTCGTATCCCGCGAAACGGGCCTGAAATGCAAGGGGCGCCCGGGGGGAGCGCGACGCGAAGCTCCGGCAGCGGACAGTGGTCCGCCGCCGGGCCGGTTCAGCTCAAATCGCCTCGATCGCCTTTGCCAGCATGTCGCGCACGTCGCCCGCGACCGACTTGAGCCGGGGGTTGTCGATCGCCATCATCGAGGCCGCCGGGTCGATCGCGCAGACGAGGATATCCGCGCCGTCCTGCCGCAAAATGACGTTGCAGGGCAGCATCGCGCCGACGTTCGGCTCCAGCTGGATCGCCTGATGCGCCATCTTCGGGTTGCAGGCGCCGAGGATCATGTAGCCGGCCATGTCCTCATCCAGCTTCTTCTTCATCGTGGCCTGCACGTCGATTTCGGTGAGCACGCCGAAGCCCTGCTCCTTGAGGGCCTCGCGCGTCCGGGTGTCGGCCTCTTCCAGCGTGGTATTGGTGAGGCGTTTGTCGATGGTGTAGCTCATTGTCTTGGATCCTCTGATGTTGAGCGGTTCAGGATTCGACCGGGTAGTCCTGCGCGGACCATGCGCCGAAGCTGCCCGGCACCGCGGAGACGTTCTTGAACCCCGCGCGGTGCAGCAGGCTCGCGGCGACGCTGGCGCGGTAGCCGCCCTGACAATACACCGCATAGTCGGCGGAACGGTCGAGTTCGTCCATCTCGTCTTCGAGCGTGCCGAGGAAATGGTGGAGCGCACCGGGGATTCGGCCGCCGTCCCATTCCTCGTCCTTGCGCACGTCGAGCGGGGTCAGATCGCTGCCCTTCAGTTCCTGCACGGTGACCTGCGGGATATGCGCAAGCGGTCGCCCGGAGGTGCGCCACGCGGCGATGCCCCCGTTCAGGTAGCCCGCGAATTTCGTGAAGCCGACGCGCCAGAGCCGCAGCACGGCCTCGTCGATCTCGGCACTCGTTTCGCTCACAAGCGCAATCGGTTTGTCGGGATCGAGCATCCATCCGGCCCAGACCGACAGGATCGGCTGCAGCCCGATATTGAGCGAGCCTTCGATGAAGCCGCCGCCGAAGGCGAGCATGTCGCGGATATCGACCAGTTGCACGTCCTTGTCGGCGATAAGCGCCTCGAACTCCTTCGGGCTCTTGCCAATGCAGCGCGGCAACCCGTGCATTACCTCGGGGCCCGCCGCATTGATCTTCTTGAGGCGCGGGTAATGCGTGGGCACCGGCGGAGCGTCCTTCGTCATCGCGTCCTTGAATGCCTCAAGATCGGTGATCCGGGCATATTGGTTATGGGCTTTCTCATAGGCGATGCTGGTCGACATCCGGTCGCCGATATTCGGCCCGCAGGCCGAGCCCGCGCCGTGGCAGGGATAGACCAGAACGCCCTCGGGCAGCTGCATGTAGAAATCCTGCGTGGTGCGGAACAGCGCCTCGGTCAGTTCCTCGGTCTTGTCGTCGCCCAGGAGGTCGGGGCGGCCGACCGAATCCACGAAGAAGGAATCCCCGCTGAGCACGCCCCAGGGGTCGTCATTGTCCTTCTCGTAGAGCAGGAAGGAGACGTGTTCGGGCGTGTGCCCCGGGGTGTGCCGCGTCTCGAGCGTGAGTTGCCCGAAGCTGAACTTGTCGCCGTCGCGGATGCCCTCATGCTCGAAATCATATTCGGCGCCGCCCTCGACGCTGACGCAAAGCTTGGGTTCTCCATCCAGCCGGTCCACCAATTCGCGCGCGCCTGACAGGAAGTCGGCGTGGATATGGGTCTCGAATACATGGGTGATCGTCAGGCCGAGCGCCTTCGCGCGCTCGATATAGATATCGCAATCGGGGCGGGGATCGACGACGGCGGCGGTGCCGCTGCCAGTGTCGCCCAACAGGTAGGAGCACTGGGCGATCCCTTCCGCGAGAATCTGTTCAAAACGCATGGTCATGTCATCTGCCTCCGAATTTCCGTCCGTTCGGGATTGCGGAAGGAATGCGCGGGGGGCGGTTCATGTTCCAAAAATTGAATATGTATCCTGCCGGTCAGGCATAAAGTTGCGATAGGAGCGTGACCCCATTTCCAGAACCACGCGCGCTCATCGCTCAGAGGCCCGAGAGAGCGGGTTATTGATCGCCCCTTTTGCCTGCCCGGGGGGGGGGGCGGAATTTGCTCGCAGCGAGAGGCATCAAGGTTTCGGAAAACGTATGTCCACTCGCAGACCGCGCTCGAGGTTCTGCAGGCGCAGCTCACCGCCGTGAATCTGGGCGATGGCGTCGACGAGGCTCAGGCCCAATCCGCTGCCCTGCGTGTTTCGGCTCCGGTCGAGGCGCACGAAACGTTCGCGCACCCGTGCCAGATCTCGATCCGGGATACCGGGGCCGTTATCGGTGACGCTCAATGTGATGTGATGGCGGGTCTCATGCACGCCGATCGAGACCCGTGCCGGGGACGGGCTGTAGCGAAGCGCGTTGTCCACGAGGTTCACGAGCGCCTGGAACAGAAGCTCGCGGTCGCCTTCGATCCGGACGTCTTCGGGCAGATCGAGCGCCAGTTCCTGCCCTGCATCCTCCGCGCCAGCGCCGAGCATCTCCGCCACGTCCTGACAGAGCGGCGTGAGGTCGATCGAGGCGCGCGTGATCTCGACCATTCCGGCTTGCAGCCGGGACAGGCGCAGGATCGCGTCGAAGGTTTCCGAGACCTGATCGAGATCGCTCAGCGCTTTTCCGATTTCGCCTCGCTGCGCCAGCGGCAGCGACGAATCCAGCGCCACCGGCTCCAGCCGCAGCCGCAGTCGGGCGAGCGGCGCGCGCAGGTCATGGGCGACATCGGTCGAGACCTGCCGGATCGACGCGATCCCCGCCTCCAGTTGATCGAGCGCCTGATCCACGCTTTGCGCAAGACGCGCCACGTCGTCATCGCCTTCGTCGCGGATACGCAACCCGTGGCGACCTTCGCCCACCGCGTGCAGGACCTGCTCCATCCGGTCGATGCGCACCTCGTTGCGGCGCGCGATGAAGACCGCGAAGCTGATCGATAGCAGAAGCGCGAGCCCGAGGCCCCAGCCGAAACTGGTGGCGAGGATTTCGCCCTGCTCGCGGAGCCACGCATCGTCGCGCCCCGTCATCAGCCAGCCCGAGGGGAGCCGCATCCCGAAGGTGACATAGCCCTCCGGGACATTCGCGCCGGGCGGATCGAGGAGCGTTACGTCGGATCCCGGTTCGAGATGGCGCGCCCCTTCGAACTGGCTTGCGACGCGAACATTGCCAAGCGGTTTGGAGCCATCGGCCGGCACGAAGGTCACGATATTCGCGCCGTCGCGACTCGTCGTCATGCGCGCCGAGATCTGCTCGCTCAGGTCCTGCAAGTCGGAGCCGCGGGCCGAGATGGCGAGCGCCTCGGTATCGGCGCGCACCTCGCCTTCGAGGCGGCGGCTCATTTCCTTGGATTGCAGCGTGTAGGAGACCCCACCCGCAACCAGTGCGGCAAAAGCGAAGACCGTCGAGATCGCGATGGCGAAGCGCATCGACCATGTGAACGCGCGCATCACGAGGCCTCGAACACGTAACCGATCCCGTGCAGCGTCGTTAGGTAGGGGGTCGCGAAAGGCTTGTCGATCTTGCCGCGCAGACGGCTGATATGAGTCTCGACGACGCTGCTTTTCGGGTCGAAATGAATGTCCCAGATCGCCTCCAGCAGGATCGTCTTGGTCTGCACCCGGCCGGGACGTTCCATGAAGTGCTTCAGAAGCATGAATTCCCGCGGCTGCAATTCGATGCACTGGCCTTCGCGCCACGCCTCCCGGGCGAGCAGGTCGAGGCGCAGATCGCCCTGCACCAGTTCGGTCACCTCTGCCTTGAGGGCAGGGCGGCGCGCGATCGTGTCGATCCGCGCGAGCAGTTCGACGAAAGCGAAAGGCTTGACCATGTAGTCATCGGCCCCTGCGCGCAGCCCGGCGACGCGATCTTCGACGCTGCCCATCGCGGTCAGCAGAATCGCGGGCGTGGCGATCTGCGCGGCGCGCAACGCCTTGAGCAGGGCCAGCCCATCGAGCCCCGGCATCATCCGGTCGAAGATGAACAGGTCGTAGCTCTGCGCGGTGGCTTGGGTCAGCGCTTCGCGCCCGTCGCGGAGCAGGTCGACGGCATGACCTTCACCGGTCAGCCCCTTGCGCAGGTAGTCGCCGGTCTCGGCATCGTCTTCTGCAATCAGGATCTTCATCGCACCATCTTTCGATAACGGACCGGCATTGTCACGGTCGGCCCCGCTACGCCTGTGCGATTTCTTACAAATTCGTAAGACGGGAGCAAAACGCTTCGTCCTTCTTCAGGCGATTTCTGGCGGCATCGGTGCGGATGCATCGCAAGCAATGAGGACCTTATGCGAAACCTGCTTCTTTCCGCCGCGCTCATCGCGGTGCCGGTCGCGTCATTTTCAATGGTCGAAATGGCCATGAATACGGGAGGGCCGGGCGCTTCCGCGGCGCAAGCTGCAAGCCTCGGCGATATGAGCCCTTACGAGACGATCGTGAGCGATACACAGACGCTTGCCAAGAAAGGCGAGTTCACCGCTGCGGAGAAACGCATCACCGATCTGGAGACCCTTTGGGACAAGAACGCGGCCAAGCTGCGCAAGGCCGATCCTTCCGCTTGGGGCGTGATCGACGGTGCGGCGGACAAGGCTTTCGCCGCGCTGCGCACGAAGTCGCCGGATTCGAAAACCGTGATGCAGAGCCTTAACGGCTTGCAGACCGCGCTTGCCGATCCGGTGCCCTCGGAAGTCGGGGCTGTGCAGAAAGTCGCGGGCATCGCGGTGACCGACAAGACCGGCCATGCGCTGCCCTGCGAGGCGATGATCGGGCAGTTGCGCGACACGCTCGGCGGCAAAACCGCGCCGCAAGCGGTCTCCGATCTTCAGGCGAAAGCGCTCGAGCGCTGCAACGCCGACGACGATACCCGCGCCGATGCCTTCTCGGCACAGGCGCTGGCAATGCTGAACGACTGAGGCGCAACATGAGCTATCAACAGACTTTCATCTACCCCGACGAAGAGTTGACCAACCCGGTCAGCCGCGTTCCCGAGGTCACGCCGGGCTTTTGGCTCATCAAACTGATGGCGGTGACGATGGGCGAGACGGCGGCCGACTTTCTGGCCGTCAATCTCGGTCTCGGCCTGACCGCGACGACGATCCTTATGACTGCGATCCTCGCCTTGGTGATCCGCTGGCAATTCGCGCAGCGCCGCTACGTGCCTGCAGTCTACTGGTCGGCGGTGGTGCTGATCTCGATCGTGGGGACGCTGATCACCGACAACATGACCGACAATCTCGGGATTCCGCTGATCGACTCGACGATCGGGTTCACGATCCTGCTGGGCGCGACCTTCGCGGCGTGGTTCGCCTCCGAGCGCACGCTCTCGATTCATGAGGTCTACACCGCCCGGCGCGAAGGGTTCTACTGGCTCGCGATCCTGTTCACCTTCGCGCTGGGCACGGCGGTCGGCGATCTGATCTCCGAGCAGTTCGGGATAGGCTATCTCGCGACCGGCATCCTCTTCGGGCTGATCATCGCGTCGCTCACCGTGGGGTATGTCACCTTCAATCTGGGCGGGCTCTGGGCGTTCTGGCTCTGCTATATCTTCACCCGCCCGCTGGGTGCGTCCTTCGGCGATCTTCTCTCGCAACCGACCGATTATGGCGGGCTGGGCTTCGGCACCATTCCCACCAGCCTCGGCTTCCTCGCCGTCATCGCGATCACCGTCGCCGCGATGACCGTGAAACGCAGGCGCATCTGATTCCCTTTCCAGATCGTACGCCGCGTGGCCCTCCGTCCCGTCCGTCCGGGGCGGAGGGTTTTTCGTCTGGGCCAAGCCGGTAATCCAGCTTCTCACCGATTTGTAAGAAACTGTCGAAGTCGATCCGGATCGCGACGGGCAATTTCCTCTCAACATCAAAAGGAGGTGCCCAGAGATGCAAACAGACACACTGGCCGTGAGCACGCGGGGACTTACCCTGCGCTACGGCGATTTCACCGCGCTCCAGCCGCTCGATCTCGATATCGGACGTGGCGAGATCTTCGGATTTCTCGGCCATAACGGCGCGGGCAAGACCACGACGATCCGGCTACTGACGACGCTCATGGAGCCCAGCGGCGGCACGGCGAGCGTTGCCGGGTGTGACCTCGCGCATAACCGCATCGCGCTGCGCCGCGCCATCGGCTACCTGCCCGAGAACGTCCGCCTCTACGACACGCTCACCACGCGCGAGAACCTGCGCTTCTTCGCGGCGCTCTCGCGCATCGAGGATGCCCGCGACCGCGTCGAGGAGGTGATGGAGTTCCTCGGCATCACCGATCTCGCCGACCGCCAGATCGCGACCTTCTCCAAGGGGATGCGCCAGCGGGTCGGACTGGCCCAGGCCATCGTCCACCGCCCGCAGGTCCTGTTCCTCGACGAGCCGACCTCGGGGCTCGACCCGATGGGGGTGCGCCAGCTGCGCGAGGTGCTCGAGCGGCTGAACGCGCAGGGCATGACGATCTTCATGAACACCCACCTGCTGAGCGAGGTGGCGCGGTCGTGTTCCTCCATCGGCGTGCTCTCGCATGGGCAGCTGGTCTTCCACGACACGATCGAGACGGTGAACGCGCGCTACGGCTCGGAAGAGGCCCTCGAGGAGCTTTACCTCTCGGTGGTGCCGGATCGCGAGGTCGCGGCATGACACCTTCCACGATCCTGCGCCGCCACGCGCTTGCCGCGCTTGCACGCGAGCGGACGATCGCGCTGGTGGCCGCGCTGTTCGCCGCGCTGGTGCTGGTCTCGGCCTATCTCGGCTGGTCCGCGACCTCGACGGTCGACGCGATCTACGCCAGCGCCACGCATTGGTTCGAAGCCAATGGCAAGCCGGTGCCGCCGAACCCGGTTACGCAAGGCTCACCGCTGGCGCTGCTGCGCAACCTCACGATCTATATCAGCCTGATCGGCGCCTTTTCGGCCATCGTGATCGGCTACCGGATGGTCGAGGCCGACCGCCGGGCCGGCGTGCTGCCGCTGATCGGCGCGCGCCCGCTGGAGCGGCTCGATTACGCGCGAGGCAAGGTCTCGGCACTCGCTCTGGGCGTCGGCGGACTGGCCGCGCTTGCGGGCGTCGTGGGTGCCGCGACCCTCGTCATCCTGCCTTCGGTGCATCTCGCCTCAGGGGATTGGGCGCGGCTGGCTGCGTTCTTCTCTCTGGGCTGGCTCTACATGATGACCTTCGGGCTGATCGCGATCGGCGCTTCGGCGCGGGCGCGCAGCGAAACCGTGGGTCTGATGGTGCCGACGGTGGTGTGGCTGGTGCTGACCTTCGTCTGGCCTGCGCTGACCGGAAACATCCTGCCCACCGCTGCGATCAACCCGATCTCGGCCCTCGCACCCGCCCCGCAATCCGCGATCTTCGACCTCTCCGCAAACCTGCTCGGGCCGTTCTCGCTGGCCGAAGCCTACAAGTATCTCGGAGCGGAGCTGATGAGTTACCTGCCCGACGGTCTGCCGCCGCGCGGTCCCGTGCCGCCGCTGGTCGTGATGATGCTCTTCGCTGCGGGCTCCGGCCTCTATGCGCTGCGTGGCTGCCTCAAGCTCGACATGACGAAGGGAGGCCCCGATGCCTGATCTCTCCGCAATCTCCACCATTGCGCTCAAGGACGCGCGGATCGCGCTGCGCGACCGTTTCCTGCTCGCCGCGACGCTGGCGCTCGTCGCCGCCGCGCTGATCTCGCTGATCACCGGGACGGTGGCGATGCGCACCGATGTCGCCACCTACATGGCCGCGAAGCAGCAGCTGCTGGCGCTTGGAAAAAGCCTCGGTTCGATCGCAGCGCCCGAATTCTACCCGCTCAAGCTGATGCGCGGCACGATCGAGCAGATCGAGATCATGGGCGCAGTGATTGCGCTGATCGCGGGCTACCGCGCCGCCGTCGAAGAGCGCGGGCGCCAGACGCTGGCGCTGATCCTGACGCGCCCGCTTTCAAACTGGCAGTTCCTCGCCGCGAAGCTGCTGGGCGGGGCCGGGTTGATGGCGACCGCGCTGGCCTTCGTCTTCGCGCTTTGCGCCGTAGTGCTCGCGCTTGGTTCGGGCATTGGGATCGGGGCGAATGACCTCTTGCGTCTTGCGATCACCTGGGGGGCTTCGACGCTCTATCTTAGCGCGATCTTTGCGGTGGGCTTCGGGCTGAGCCTCTGGCTGAAAAGCCCGGCGAGCGGGCTGCTCTACGCCTTCGCGCTGTGGCTGCTGGTGGTCCTCGTCGCGCCGCAGATCGGCGACACGATGGACCCGGACAATCAGGTGGCTGGCGGCGTCTTCGCGCAGCTTTCGATCCCGAAAGCCGAGCAGACCAAGATCAAGCAGGGCTTCGCCACCTACGAAACCATCCGTAACGGGATCGAGGTCTCGTCCGTGACCAAGCATTACGAGCGCTTCACCTTCGCGGTGCTCGGAATCAAGGACATCTACACCGGCAAAGCGCTCGGGCCGATCTGGGCCGACAAGAAGGGCGATGCCTGGTTCCTCATTCTCTTCACCCTCGGTCTCGGCGGGCTCGTCCTGCTGCGTCCGATCCGTGCCGACCGTCTGACCAAGGAGACCTGACGATGAACAAGACGCTTTCCACCCTCACCGTGCTGCTGATGCTCGCGGCTGGCGGCGCCCAGGCCGCGCAGACCGATACCGACAAGGATGGCGTGCCCGACATGGCCGAGCCGCTGCTGCACACCGATCCGCAGAACCCCGATACCGATGGCGACGGGCAGAACGATCTGGCCGACAAGGACCCGGTGGTCGCGCAAAGCCCGATCCAGCCCGGGGGCACTGCCGCGTCGTTCCATATCGGAGAGTTGCTGGTCGAGAACAATGTCGATCCCGCGACCCATACGGACGCGCCCGATCACCTCGAGATCCAGGTGGTCAATGACAGTGCCAAACCGCTGAGCGGCTTCACCCTCTTCTACACCATCACCGACGCTGATAGCGGCGCGAAAGAGGCCTATATCCTGCACCCCGACGTGACCGTTCCCGCCAATGGCTCGGCCCGCATCCATGTCGATGACAGCGGCAAGCCGGGGCATCTGCGGGCGAACCCGAACTCGATCTACACCACTGCGCAATCCGCGAAACAGGTCGAGGTGAGCCTGCAGCTTCCGGGCACTGCCGCGGTGACGCAGGGTGTCAAGAAAGACGCCGGCGGCGCCGAGCAGGCGGATTGATCGCCAACCATCGCAGAGCGGCCCCGCATCCGGGGCCGCAACGGAGACAGAGGCGATGAAACTTCGCGAAATCGCGCGGATCGTGGGCACCGTATTGGTCGGGACGCTCGCGGCGCTGGTGCTCTATTTCGGGTATTTGCAGGTGACCGGAAATTTCCACACCGTGGTGGCTGGAGAGTTCTATCGTTCGAACCAACCGACCGCCGCGAGGCTGAAGACCTACAAGAAAAAGGACGGCATACGATCGGTCCTGAACCTGCGCGGAGCGCATCCGGGACAGGCGTGGTACGATCAGGAGAAGGCTGCGGCAGAACGGCTTGGATTGGAATTGATCGACTTCAAGATGTCCGACCATCAAACCCTCAGCCCGATCCGCCTCGCGGCGCTCGAAGGGGCGATGGCGCGGGCGCCCAAGCCCGTTCTGGTTCACTGCAAGGCGGGGGCGGATCGCACCGGGCTCGCTGCCGCGCTTTACCTTTTTCTTCAGAAGAAGCGTTCGCCTTCCGAGGCGGGTTGGCAGCTCTCGTTTCTCTACGGGCATATAGGCGTGCCGTGGCTCTCGAGAGCCTGGCCGATGGACGAGACCTGGATGGCGGTGAATACTGGCGACCGCGTGCCGGCTGTTGCGTGGCGTGGGTCGTGACCGCGGCGATTAGTCCAGCGAGCGCTGCGGTTGACCCGCAAGGGGCTTCTGTGTCAGGCACGCGACCTTTCATGATCCACCTCGGCGCGCGCGCCGGGCCCAGCCTAAGGAAGGACATATGGCACTCACCCTGCGCCGCAACCGCGACCGCGATCTGGCCCCCTTGGCAGCGATGCTGTCGGACGCCGAAATTCCCCTGCTCAATCCCAATGCGAAAGTTCCGTTCGACGAGATGGAATGGCATCGCAAATGGCTTGGAGAACGTCAGGACGTCTCGTTCTACCTTCAGGATGAGACGGGGCGGGATGTCGGTTTCTTCGCGCTGCGCGAGGGTATCGGGCCGGAGGTGCGGCACCTGACCTACGTCTATCTCGTCGAAGAGGCGCGTGGCGGGGCGGCTGCAGAGCTGACGGGGCACGTGGAACAGGCGGCGCGAGACCTCGGCGCGCTGTCGCTGACCCTGAAGGTGGAGCTCGATAACGCGCCGGCCTTCAACGCCTATCTCTCGGCCGGCTACGAGGAACTGTCCCGCCGTCAGGGCATGGCGACGATGCGGTTGGATCTGGAGGAGAGGCCCGCCGAATAAGCGGGGCTTCCGACGGGTGTGGCGCAAAATGAGAACCGTTGGTTCGCGGTCCTCCAGGTCGTTCAGGCCGTCGCTTCGCGATCCAATTTTACGCGCGGTCCGCGGCCTTCGCCTGATAACCTTCGAGCTTAGTTCTCAAGGCGCGACCGTCGCAACCTGAGCAGGCGGATGCATTTCGAGCGTATTTCGAGCGTTGGCGGCTCTGCTGCGGGGCGATGAACTGCCCCGAGGCGCTTTCGGCTGGACCTGCGCGTTCGCGGAACCAACGAGCCTGCTGCGAAAGATCCTCGAACTGTCCGGGCGCGTAACACTCATCGAAGCTGAAGATGAGGGAAACGTGCGCCGATCCGCGACGAATACGACAAGCAAGGCGACCGTCTTCTATGACGGGGCGTGCCCGCTTTGTCGTGCCGAAATCGGGCTCTATCGCGAAGCGCCGGGGGCGGACGCTTTGGAGTTCGTCGATCTCTCCGACCCGGGCGCGACTCTGCCCGACGCTCTGAACCGGGACGACGCGCTGGCGCGGTTTCACGTGCGGACGCGGGATGGGCGTCTCGTCTCGGGGGCCACCGCGTTTGCAGAACTCTGGGCGCAACTTCCGCGCTGGCGTGGTCTGGCGCGCATCGCGCGATGGCCGATTGTCAGGACTCTCCTCGAACTGGCCTACCGTATCTTTCTGAAGCTGCGCCCCGGTATCGTCTGGCTCTTCGTCAGGCTGGCGGGGCCGCGCGCCCGATGAGCGTGATGCCGGTGGATCAGCCAAGGGACTTTTGGCGCGTGGGGTTTCTCGCGATGGCGCTCGCGACGGCGAGCATCCCGATCTACATCCACCTGCCGAGTTTTGCGGCCACGCGACTTGGCCTGTCGCTCGGTCAGGTCGGGGCGATCCTGCTGCTGATCCGTATCGTGGATTTTCTGCAGGATCCGCTCTTGGGGTGGATGACAGACCGCTGGGCGCAGTACCGCTCGGGGTTCGCGGCCCTCGCGATGGCGCTGCTGGCGGCGGGCTGTGTCGCGGTATTTTCTCTGCCAGTGCAGGTAAGTCCCGCGCTTTGGCTGACCGGGGGGCTTGTCGTCGCGTTCACGGGGTATAGCCTCGGGACGATCCTGATCTACGGCCAGAGCGCCGCTTTCGCCGGATCGGGGCGGACCCAGTCGCAGCTGAGCCTCGCCGGCTGGCGCGAAACCGGCGTTCTGATCGGGGTGACGCTCGGCGGGATCGCGCCGGCGCTGCTTTCGACGCTCCACGATCAATCGGATGGCTACCGGCCTTTCGGCTGGCTGATCGCGCTGTTGTCGTTGATCGCGGTCGCGTTGGCGCGGCCGCTTTGGCGCAAGACGCAACTCGCCTCGACGCGGTTGAACTGGCGGGGACTCATCGGGTCAGGCGCGGGTTGGCTCTTGCTGCTGGCCTTCGTCAACAGCCTGCCGGTGGCCGTGACATCGACGCTGTTTCTGTTCTTCGTGGGGGACCGGCTTGGCTTGCCGGACTTGGCAGGACCATTTCTTATCCTGTTCTTCATAGCCGCCGGGGCGAGTGCCCCTCTATGGGGACGTCTCGCCAGACGGTTCGGCGCCCGCCGGGTGCTGCTGGTCGCGATGGTTCTTGCAATCGTGAGCTTCGTCGGCGCCTTCAGCCTGCCGACCGGGGCCGCTTTACCGTTCGCGGCGATCTGTATCGGGTCCGGTGTCGCGCTCGGAGCGGATATGGTGATCCTATCGGCGCTTTTCGCGTCAGCGCTGTCGCGTGCGGGGCTGCAAGCGGGGCAGGCGTTCGGGATCTGGAATTTCAGCGCCAAGGCGACTTTGGCGATCGCCGCCGGAACCGTGTTGCCGCTGCTTCAATATTTCGGATACGAGCCCGGCTCAGGCAACACCGGCGCGGCGCTCTCGGCGCTCAATGTCAGCTATGCGCTCGTGCCCTGCGCGCTGAAACTGGCGGCGATCGCGCTCGTGCTCGGATTGCCTCGCGACATTCTCGACAATTCGAGCTGATGCGGAGCGCAGCAAGGCAGATTACGATCTAACCCTCATTTGTTCGACGCCGAAGCGACCCCGATCGGATCAGGGCTACTCCGGCGACGCATCGTCAGGATCAGAGGCTCAGGACCAGGGGGTCACGAGGTATTTCTCGCCGGTCTTCATTTTCCGGTAATCGGTCACGGCCTCTTTCGTCAGCATCTCGTCGAGATTGACGCGGGTCTTGTAATGGCTCGCGAAGGTGGTCGTGAGATTGTCGCGCACCCGCTTGCGCATCCGCGCGACGGTCTCTTGCCCGGCCGATTGCAGGAACGGAAACAGCAGCCAGCCCGAGAGCGTCCAACCGAAGCCGTAGCTCGGCGAGAGGGTCGTCGGGCCGGTGTCGAGACGTCCGTAAATGAACATCCGCTTCGGCTGGTTCGAGCCGTAGCGCGAATATTCCGTCATCCGGCTCACCGCGACCTGCTCCATCGCCTTGAAGGCGTTGTCGACCGCATGGCCGCCGCCGATCGGATCGAAGCCGTAGAAGGCTCCGGTGTCGTCGATCGCATCGCGAAGCCGTTCCATGAAATCGTCATCCGAGGAGTTCACAACATGGGTGGAGCCGATCTTCTTGAGCAGATCGACCTGATCGTCCTTGCGAACGATATTCACCAGACCGAGACCGTCTTCCTGACAGATGCGCGTCAACATCTGACCGAGGTTCGACGCGCCAACCGTGTGCAGGATCGCATCCTGCCCGTCCATCTTGGCGTTCTCGACGAAGCCGAGCGCGGTCATCGGATTGACGAAGGCGCTCGCGCCATCTTCGGAGGAATGATCGCCCAGCGGCAGGCACATCTCCGCATCGGCGATGCAATACTGGCTATAGGCGTTGCCCGGCACGCAGGAGACGCGCTGCCCCATAAGCGCTTTCGCCGCGTGGCTGTCGCCGGTTGCGACGACCGTGCCTGCGCCCTCGTTGCCCGCGGGCAGCTTCAGACCGTGCCGCGCTTTCGAGCCCGCGTTGAACGGCTCGGGCATCTTGGCCACGAATTTGCCGGGGGAATACGCGGCGTTCTCCATATCCGCCGCGCCCACGAGGATGGCGAGGTCTGAGGGGTTGATCGGAGCCGCCTCCATTTTGACGAGGACCTGATTGCCGGTTGGGTCGGGGAAATCCACGTCCTCGATCGCGACGGTGAGTGTGCCGTCCGCCTCCAGCGTCGTGAACAGTTGTTTGCCAGTGGTCGCCATGTCGATCTCCAGATGCCTGATTTGGGGTGAAAACTCGGGTCGGGTCGCGAACGGAGCTCCGGGAGATTGCGCCCGCACCGTCCGCGCTTGCCTTGCCAGATAGAGCGGGGCGCCCGCGCGGCGACCGCGTGCGACGCGACGTCTTGTCGGTTCGCGTGTCCGGCATCGCCGCGAGCGACTGGCGAATATCGGTGGCCCGCACATTTGTGCGGGGGGATTTGACCGGTGAGGCCCGCGAAAGCCTGCGCTGCCGCGACGGGCGCTGGAACTCCTGCCCGCGGCGAAAGTTGGCCCCTTTGAAATCGAAGGAGTCCCCATGTCAACGATCACCACCACCAACCCCGCAACGGGCGAGACGATCAAGACCTATCCTCTGATGAGCGAGGCCGAGGCCTTCGAGAAGGTCGAGGCCGCGCATTCCGCCTTTCTGGATTGGCGCGCGCGGACGCCCGCCGAGCGCGCGCCCTACCTGACCAAGATCGCAGAAAAGCTCCGCGAGAACGCGGATGAGCTGGCCGCGCTGATGACGCGCGAGACCGGCAAGCTGCTGAAGGACGGCAAGGCCGAGGTCGAGATCTGTGCCGCGATCCTCGACTATACCGCGAAGACCGGCCCCGACGCGCTGGCCGACGAGGAACGCACCCACGGCACAGAGGGATCGCGCGGTGTCGTGACCTACCAGCCGATCGGCGTGATCTACTCGATCCAGCCGTGGAACTTCCCGCTTTACCAGCCGATCCGGGTGCTCGCGGCGAACCTGATGACGGGCAATGCCTGCGTACTCAAACATGCCAGTATCTGCACCGGCTCGGGCCTGCGCCTGCGCGACTTGTGTATCGAGGCAGGGCTGCCCGAGGACCTCTTCCAGGTCATTTTGATCGACCACGACACCAGCGACAAATTGATCGCGCATCCCAAGGTGCGCGGCGTGACCCTGACCGGTAGCGACGACGCGGGCCGCCACGTCGGCAGCGTCGCCTCGAAGTCACTGAAGAAGACCGTGCTGGAGCTGGGCTCCAACGATGCCTACCTCGTGCTGGAAGATGCCGATATCGAAACGGCGGTGAAATTCTCCGTGATGGGGCGGCTGTACAATAACGGCGAAACCTGCGTCTCGGCGAAACGGTTCATCGTCGCGGACAAGGTCTATGACGCCTTCGTCGAGGCCTTCTTGGAGCAGATGAAGTCGATCAAGATGGGCGATCCCACCAAGGACGACGTCCAGCTTGGTCCGCTTTCGAGCGACGACCAGTTCGCGATGGTCAAGGAGCAGGTGGAACAGAGCCTCGCCAAAGGGGCGAAGGCGCTTTGCGGCGGCGAGGTCCCGGATATCACCGGCGCCTACTACCCCGCGACGGTGCTGGTCGATGTGGCTCCCGGGATGCCCGCCTATGACGACGAGATATTCGGCCCCGTCGCAGCGGTGATCCGCGCCAAGGATGACGAGGACGCGATGCGCATCGCCAATGACAGCCGATATGGCCTTGGCGGCGGGATCTTCAGCAAGGACGAAGAGCGTGCGCTCAAGCTCGCTCGCGATCACTTCGACACCGGGATGGTGCGGATCAACTCTTTCGGGACTGCCGATCCGAACATGCCCTTCGGTGGCGTCAAGGATTCGGGCTACGGCCGCGAGCATGGCGGCTTCGGCATGAAGGAATTCGTCAACGCAAAAGCGGTGTTCCTGCCATGATCACCCTTCACGCCCTGCACTATTCCCGCGCGACCCGGGTGCTGTGGCTGCTCGCCGATCTGGGCGAGCCCTGCCACCGGGTCGATTATCAGCGCACCGAGAATTTTCGCGCGCCGGAGGCCCTGTCGCGGGTTCACCCGCTGGGCAAGTCGCCGGTGATCGAGGACGGCAACCGGATACTCGCGGAATCCGCGACGATCCTGCGTTACCTCGTCGCGAAATACGGTGACGAGACCCATACGCCGCCGCGTGGTACGCCGGAATTCTGGCAGCACGAAGAACTGCTGGATTATGTCGAAAGCTCGTTTGCCGAGGTTGCGCTGCGGGCGGTCCTGCCCGCCTTCCGGGGCAAGCCGGTGCCCGCAGAGGCGCAGGCGGCGCTCAATTCACATCTCAATTTCATCGGGCGCACGATCGGTACCGGGCCAATGCTCTTCGGCGAGAGGGCGATGCTCGCCGATATCCAGATGTCCTATGTCATCGCCTTGCTGGCGGGGCTCGATCTGCTGGGAGAGCATCCCAAGGTCGGCGCCTACTGGAGCGCCCTGCAGGCGCAGCCCGGCTATATCGCCGCCGTCAAGGCCGCAGGCCCAATGGCACCGCCCGGCTGACACTCCGGGCAGCTCCGATCCACTCATGCGAAATAGGGCAGCGCGACGCCTCTCGCGCTGCCCTTCATCTTGTGCCGGGCGCAACACTGCGATCCGGGTTGAGCGCGCACGACCGATCTCGGGATGTTGAAGGTCTGCCCCGAGAAGTCCTCGCAAGGGCGGCGGAAAAACTGCTACTCGCTTGCACAGGCCGATATTCTCGTGGAGGTGTTCTCTACCGCTGCGGTCGGCGACGGTGAGGATTGGCGCAACAGGAGACAGCGATGCAGGAACTGACAGCCTTCGGCCCGGATTTTCCCTTTTCCTACGAGGACTGGATCAGTCACCCCGCGGGTCTCGGTACGCTGCCCAAGGATGTGCTGGGCGCGCCGGTCGCCATCATCGGCGCCGGGGCGGCCGGGGTCATCGCGGCCTACGAATTGATGAGGCTCGGTCTGCGGCCGGTGGTCTACGAGTCCTCGCAATTCGGCGGGCGGTTGCGTTCGCAGAGCTTCGAAGGGACGGACGGGGTCGTCGCGGAGCTTGGCGGGATGCGCTTTCCCGTATCCTCGCGGGGGTTCTACCATTACGTCGATCTTGTCGGATGCGAGAGCCGCCCCTTTCCGAACCCGCTGACGCCCGCCGCCGGATCGACCGTCATCGAGCTTGAAGGCGAACGGCATTTCGCACGCAGCCTCGACGACCTGCCCGAGGGGTTCCACCAAATCGCGCAAGCCTATGACGAAGCGCTGCGCAGTCAGGCGGCCTTCCCCGACCTGCAAGCCGCGGTGCGCGCCAAGGATGTGGCCGCGATCAAGGCGATCTGGGATCCGCTTGTCAAAGATTGGGACGAGCGCACCTTCTACGATTTCGTGGCCCATTCGGAGGCGTTCCAAAAGCTCGATTTCTCGCATCGTGAGATTTTCGGTCAGGTCGGGTTCGGCACCGGCGGCTGGGATTCGGACTTCCCGAACTCGATGCTGGAGATCCTGCGGGTAAATCTGCTCGGGCTCGACGATGACCAGCGCTACATCGTGGGAGGGGTGGAGTCTGTCCTGCATCGCCTTTGGAACGCGGCGCCGGCCTGCGCGCATTGGCCCGAGGGTACGACGCTCGCGAGCCTGCATGGCGGCGCGACGCGCAGCCGGGCGACCGCGCTGAGCCGCGCCGGAGAGATGATCCGGCTGCGCGACCAGTGGGGCAACGAGGACGACTATGCCGCGGTGCTCGCGACGTGCCAGACGCACTTGCTGACGACGGCGATCGAGACCGAAGAGGACCTGTTCGATCAGAAGATGTGGATGGCGCTTGACCGGACCCGCTACATGCAGGCCGCGAAGACCTTCGTCATGGTCGACCGGCCGTTCTGGAACGACATCGACCCGGAAACCGGCGAACCGCTGATGTCGATGACGCTGACCGACAGGCTGACGCGCGGCACCTATTTCTTTGATAACGGGCCCGACCGCCCCGGCGTGATCTGCCTCAGCTACGCCTGGATGAGCGACGCGCTCAAGGTGCTGCCGCTCAGTGCGGAGCGTCGGGTCGAGCTGTCTCTGCAGGCGCTAGGGAAAATCTACCCCGGCGTCGACATTGCCTCGCATATCCGCGGCCAGCCGATCTGCGTGAGCTGGGAAGCGGACGAAAACTTCCTCGGGGCTTTCAAGGGCGCGCTGCCGGGTCACTACCGCTACAACCACCGCATTTACGGCCACTTCATGCAACAAGGCATGGCGGCGAGCCAGAGGGGCGTCTTCCTCGCCGGGGACGGTGTCAGCTGGACTCCCGCCTGGGTCGAGGGCGCGGTGCAGACATCTCTCAACGCGGTGTGGGGGATCATGACGCATCTCGGCGGACGCAGCCCCGAGGTAAACCCCGGACCCGGCGATCTCTATCCCGAGCGCGGGCCGATCAAGCTGGCCGATTGAGCCTCAGAACCGACTGCCCCAATGCGGGTGGAGGTCGTCGATCACCAGCGGATGGCGATGGGTGCGTTGGCCCTGCAGATGCGGGTGATCCGGCGCGAGATTGTCGTGGCGATGCTCCAGCGAGACCAGATCGCCGGAGGGCCAGACGCGCAGCGCGACGGCCAGCCCGAGCATCGCCACGCCCGAGAGACCGAGCAATGCCGGGACCGCGCCGAACTCCGTCATCAGCCAGCCGGAGAGCGGATAGGTCACCAGCCAGCAGGCATGGCTCAGCGCGAATTGCGCCGCAAAGAGGGCCGGGCGGTCCTCGGGATGCGCGGAGCGTCGCAGCAATCGGCCCGAGGGAGTGAGCACGGCCGAATAGCCCACGCCCGTCGCCAGCCATGCTGCGAGAAGCAGGGGCCAGCTCAGCCCGGCCGTCGAGATTGCCAAGGCAAGGCCGAGAAGCGCGCCGATCATCACACCTGCGCCCGACAGCATCACCGGGCGGTCCGCTATGCTTTCAAGGATACGGGGTAGGCCGAGGGCCGCCAGCATCGACCCCGCCCCAAAGGCGAACATCGTCCAGGCCAGATCGCTGTCCGACAGGTGGAGCCCGCCGCGTACCAGCACGACCGAGTTCACCAGCACCATCGCACCCGCCGCAGCGGCGGCGAGGTTCACCGCCAGAAGTCCCCGCAGCCGTGGCGTCGCAAGGTAGATGCGGATGCCGCGTGTGGTCCGGTCGTAGATGCCGCGCCGGGTGACCGCCTGCGGGCTCGGCAGGATCACGGACACAACCAGCAGCGCCGAACCCGCGAACCCCGCGACCGTGCCGAGAAACAGGCTGTTATAGCTCATCACCGCAAGCAGCAGCGCCGCGAGCGTGGGACTGACGATATTCTCGAGGTCGTAGGCCAGGCGCGACAGCGACAGCGCGCGAGTGTAGCGCTCTTCTTCCGGCAGCACATCCGGCAGCGTCGCCTGAAATGTCGGGGTGAAGGCGGCGGAGGCCGATTGGAGAAGGAAGATCAGCACATAGACTTGCCAGACCTCGGTCACGAACGGCAGCGCCAGCGCCGCGCAGGCCCGGACGAGGTCGAGCGTGACCAGAAGCGCCCGCCGATTCACCCTGTCGGCGAAAGCTCCGGCAACCGGTGCGATCCCGACATAGGCCACCATCTTGATCGTAAAGACCGTGCCCAGCACCATGCCCGCTTGATCTCCCGCCAGATCGAAGGCCAGCAGCCCGAGCGCAACCGTGGCGAGCCCGGTGCCCAGAAGCGCAACGATCTGAGCGGCGAAGAGATGGCGATAAGTTCTGTCAGCGAGGACGGCGAGCATGGGCTCAGGAATAGCGTGAAACGGTCCTGCGTTCCATGCGATCCGTCGCGATCCCCGCGCGCAGCCCGGTCATTCTTCGAGAGCCTTACGGCGGGCCTGATATTCCTCGGGGTCGATTTCCCCCTTCGCGAGACGTTCCTTGAGAATGTCGAGCGCGGTGTTCTGGCTCCGGCCCGGTCCGCGTTCCGTGAACCAGCGCACGGCAAGTACGGCAAGGAGAATGAGTACCCCCCAGAATACCACCATCATGCCGACACCGAAGAAGCCGTAACCGTCGCCCCACATCATGGGATGACCATAATATCCCTCTCCATAGCCGCTCGGGGCGTCGGCGAAAGCCACGGCCGGGGCAAGGGGTGCGAGAAATGCAGTGAAAAGAGAAAGTTTCGTCATAATCGCCTCCACGGGTTCGTTTCCGCCTCGATACACCTCTGACGAGTTCGCGACATTGAGGCAGATCAACGGCGCGCTCGGACGGTCCCTTGCGCACGGTTCGTTCATCCGGTGAAGGCGAGCTGTCGGTAGGCGGCCTTGGCCATCGGCCAGAGTGCAGCGCTGCTCAGCGGCGCGGAGAGGGCGAAGCCGTAGCCGCCGTCGACCCAGACGAGACTCGCGACACCATCCCCTTCGGTCAGGCGAAATGCGGTCTCTCCAGTGGAAAGCGCGGTGACATAGAGCGTCAGGCGCGCGCCTGCTTGGGTTTCATACATCAGCTGCGCGGCGGGACCCTGATCGGCAGGCAACAGGCGTCCGCCCACGAGTGTGTAGCCCTGCGCCGACAGGTCCGGGGCGACCAGCTTGCGGTCGAGCCGTTTCGACAACCACGCCATCAGGTGCGCGCGCTCCTGTGCTGCGACCTCGACCGGGTGGACGACCTCCACCGAATAGACCGCGTGGGCGACCTGTGCCTCGCGGGCGAGTTCGGTCAGCGGAGCGCGGGGGGATCCGCCGCCCTGCCGCGCCAGTCCCCAACCGGCGCCAAGCCCCGCTGCGAAGAGCGCGATAGCCGCCGCTACCCTCGGAACCCAGCCTGCCCCCACGGGCGCAGCGAGGCGCAGCCGCGCAGGGATAGGCGCGGCGTGGACCGGCGCGAGGGCTGCGCGCAGCGCGTCGCGATCGGCGCGCATCGCGGACAGCCGCTGCGCCAGCGCCGGATCCGCCGCGAGCTTGGCCTGCATCCGGGCGCGATCTTTGGGAGCGAGCCGGCCATCGAGATAGGCGTGCACCTCCGCCTCGTTTCGCATGATGGGATCTGCATGGGGATCGGTCATTTGAGCCTCCGCAGATGGGGGTGGCGCGTGCGATCGGGGCGGTCATGGCCAGTCATCTCGCGCAGCGCCTCGCGTCCCCGGGCGAGGCGCGACATCACCGTACCCTTCGGCAGGCCAAGAATCCGGGCGACCGCCTCGTAGCTGAAATCCTCGACTCCGACCAAGAGAAGTACCTCCTGCTGCTCGATCGGCAGGCGAGCGAGCGCACTGAACACGTCGCCGAGAAAGACGACCGTTTCGGCATCCGCATCGCGCCCAGCGAGCCCGTCGGGATCGAGCGCCCCGCCCTCGGGGCGGCGGATGCGACGGCGATGCGCATCGTGGTAGAGGTTCCGCAGGATGCGAAACAGCCAGGCCCGCAACTGGTCTTCCGAACGCAGCAGGTGCCAGCGCGTCAGCGCCCGCGCGAGACAGTCCTGCACAAGATCGTCCGCCGCGTCGCGCTCGCGGGTCAGCGCGAAGGCGAAGCGGCGCAGCGCGGGAATCTGCGCCTCGATCAGGTGGCGGGTGCGACGGGTCACATGGGCGGGCCTTGTTCGACCGGGCGGCGTCAATGCGATACCGCCCGGGGATTGTGTCAGGGCTGAGCGACTTTCCACGCGCCGTTGGCGACGCCGTCACCGGTTACGTCGCCCGGCTTCGTGTCATTCTTCCAAGTATAGAGTGGTTGGCCCTTGTAAGCCCATTGCTTCGTTCCGTCGTCGCGGGTGATCACGCTCCAGTCGCCCATCGCCTGATCGTCGGCGGTGGCCATCAGCGGCGGCCAGTTCGTGGCGCAGGGCCCGGTGCAGGCGGACATCCCCTCACTGTCCTTGGCGAAGGTGTAAAGCGTCATGCCCGCGGAATCGACGAGCGTCGGCCCCTTTGCGGTGTCGGTGACACTGGCGGGATCGGCTTGCGCAATGCTCGCGGCCAGCAAAACGGCAGTGGTCAGCAGAAAACGTTTCATCTTCCTCTCCTCTCGGGTTTGGGTCCTGTAGGGAAGAAGACGACCCCGGCGCGGGAATAATCCCGGCCGGGGCAAAAAAATGCGAATTGTAAGATGGGCCTCAGGCCAGACGGGCTTGTAAGCTGCGGCTCTGCCAGCGCAGGATACCTGCGACCGACGCCCAGTAGACGATCCAGCCGCCCAGCGTCGCGGCGTCCGGCGCGGCACGGTAACCGGTCAGCGCCGAGATCAGCCCGCCAAGACGGCCCCCGTCATCGAGCAGCGCACTCATGTCCCAGAGTGGCGCGCCGAAGGGCAGGATGCCCGTCGAGACGAGATCATCCACGCCGGTGGTGAAGAGCGCAGCGCCCAGCAGGAGCAGCATCACCTCGGACACCCGGAAGAAGCCGCGCCACGGCAGGAACTTCGCGCCGGCCCGCAGCAGCGCATAGGTCGCTCCGGCCGCGGCCACACCGACCGCGATCGAGGCGAGAACGCCGGTCATCTCGCTCTGCTTCGCCGCGGCGAGCGAGCCGTAGAGGAATACTACCGTTTCCGAGCCCTCGCGCGCTACCGCCGCCATCGCGAGTAGGAAAACCGCCCACCAGCCCTGACGTATCGCGGCGGCCTTCAGCCCGGCCTCGAGATCGCGTTTCAGTGTGCGGCCGTGGCCGCGCATCCAGACCACCATCTGCACGATCAGCCCGGCGGCTACGAAGACCATCACCGTCATCAGGTCCTGACGGACCTCGGTCGACAGCAGTTTCGAGAAGCCCAGCAGCGTCAGCGCGAAGGCCAGCGCCAGCGCCAGCCCGGTCAGAACGCCACCCCAGAGGAAGCGCGCCGCGCGTCGCCCGGCGCCTTCATGTGCGAGCCAACCTGCGAGAATGCCTATGACGAGCAGCGCCTCGACGCTCTCACGCCACAGGATGAAGATGATCTGTCCGTCCATGACATTCTCTCGTGGGTTGGTGGGTTACTTGACGACGATCGTGCCCTTGGCGGTGTCTTGATCCTCGTGGAATTCCTCGACGAAGGGATAGCTGCCCGCCGGCAGCGCCCGGAGTTCGATCGTCTCAGTCTGGCCCGGCGCGATGATCTTCTCGATCCGCAGGCGCTTGCTCTCGAACTCGGCTGCGGTCTTGCCGGTATTCGAGACGGTCAGCGTCACGGCGGTATCCGCAGGAAGGTCGATCTGCTGCGGCGAGACGACCCCGTCGGTCAGGGTAATCGTCGGGATTGTCTCGTCCGCCACGGCCAGCGCCGGCGCGCAGGCGAGCACGAAAAGCGCGGGAAGAATGCGTGAAATGCGAGTCATGATGTTCCTGCTTGTCTGTTCGGTGCCCGAATAACCGACAAAAACACTTGGGTCAAGAAATCCCGATTAAAATGCTATGGCTTTTGACTCGGGACAGCGGATGGGCGCTGAGCCGTCTGGCTCTTCTGTTCGCGGGCAGCCGATGACAGACCATCGGCCATAGGCGCCGCGATGCGTTTTTGTATTCATTTCAAGAATAGGGGCCTCTCATTGTGAGGCCCGCTCTTCGCGGGCGCCAAGGGAGAGGCCGGTCCCACGCAAGAAACGCAGGACACATTTAGCGTATTCGTTCAGGGGCGCGCGGGGGGGAGGCGGTCCTTCTCGACGTTGAGAAGCGCTTCGACCTGCGCGCTGACCTCTGCCGCGGGGAGGCCGGGGGGGATCGCCGGGAAGTAGGCCACAGTGATGGTGCCGCCGGTCTTCGCGTCTTTGCGCCAGACATGGCCGGCATTATGCGCGACGGGGACGATCGGCAGGCCGAGCTTGCGATAAAGCGCGATAAGGCCGGGCTGGAACTCGCAGCGATCGTCCACGCCGACCCGCGTCCCTTCCGGAAAGATCAAAATCGAGCGGCCCTTGGCGGCCTCTTCGCGCGCCTGAGTGATCATCCCGGCGAGGGCGCGTCCGCCAGCGCTGCGGTCGATCAGGATCATCGGCGAATGTTCGAGGTACCAGCCGAAGATCGGGATACGCCGCAACTCGTGTTTCGCGATGACGCAGACATCGGGCACGAGCCGGTTGAAGGCCAGCGTTTCCCAGGTGGATTGGTGGTTGCAGACGTAGATGCAAGGGCTGTCGAGATGCTTGTTCTCGAGCCCTTGCTCCTGCACGCGCAACCTGAGAACCCCGCGTGCGAGCGCGAAGACCCCGCCGGTCCAGAACCGGACCGCGGCGCGCACGAGCCGCGGTCGCCGAGCCAGCGCGAGGACCGGGATCATCGGGGCTTGCAGTGCAGTCCACGTACCGAAGAGCGCGTCGAAGAGCTTCGAGCGCAGGCCTTCCAGCCGAGGCGCCGATCTCTCCCGATCCTGTCGCGCCCGCGGCGCCGTATGTGGTGTTTGATCAGGCTGCAATCGAATGATCCAAGGTTTCCAATGGCAAGAATCCGGCAGTGGTTGCGGCACCAAGGAAGGCGCTGCGCGCGTCGGCCACGGTGCCCAGACACTCCATTGCCGCTTCGACGCGGTCAATCGCGCGGCTCTGCGCGAGGTCGCTGACCGGCCATTTCTTGCGCAACCAGTAATGCACCTGTTCGATGGTGCTGAAGGACTTGACGTCGCCTTTCGGCGACACGACGAGGGAGATGGGTTTGCCCCAGTAAATTTCGATCAAGGTTCGTATCTTTCCAAGTGTTCGTGACAGCACCGATTTCAACGGTCGCGCGA
This sequence comes from Thioclava sp. NG1, assembly GCF_003122275.1. Classification (NCBI taxonomy): domain Bacteria; kingdom Pseudomonadati; phylum Pseudomonadota; class Alphaproteobacteria; order Rhodobacterales; family Paracoccaceae; genus Thioclava; species Thioclava sp. NG1. The sequence continues at coordinate 468,396 of NZ_QFBB01000004.1, forward strand.
TCACGGAGGCATAGGCGGGCGAAGCCGGCGCTATGCGGTGAATTGGGTTGGCGCGCGTTGGCGCGCTGGTCTGGTATTCCGAGCGGATCACGACGTGTCGGCTTCGATGCGCGAAGGTCACGATCCGGCCCCTTCGGTACGCGAAGCTCTCCCGGAGGTCGCGAGGGGCGGAAATAGCGGTGGCGACCAAGGTCAGCTCGATATGGTGGCTGAGGGGTTGGTCTGCTCGAACGGCGTCACGCCACGATTGGCCGATGTGAGGCTCCTTTTCCTTGATGCCGCCTTTGAAAAGCTGCGGCCCGACAAAGCTCAAGATCGTCGCTGAGCCGGGAGGAACAGGGTCCGAGAATTAAGATTTTCGAATTTACACATAAGCGATTTGCCCCCGAATTACGAGGCAATTGCCCGAACGCGTCGGAGTTTTTGCGCAACGGTTTGATTGTGCAGGATATAATTCCGTGCCCTGAAAGGTCGAGAGATGAGGGCCGGGGCATGCCCCCTATTTGCTTTGCAAAAAGAGCCAGCGTCGCGTAAGTATGACGAGCAACGTTATTCCCTTCTGCAACCTGTCTATCTTCTTGGCTAAAGTCTGCCTCTTCGAAGCGGCTGAGTTTGGCTGTCGCATTCTGCGGACGGCCTCTGCGTGAAGAGGCGTCACGACGGCCAATGGCATCGTGAGACGGTTCAACCGGACAATAGGCTTCGGCTTTATCGAAGCGAAGACCGGCGGACGGGATATTTTCGTTCATATCTCGGCTCTGAAGCGCGGGCCTCTCGCAGCTCCATCACGGGCAAGCCGGGACTTACGAAATCGAACCCGTCGCGACGGGCGCCAGCCCGCCCGACCACCGCTCCGGAAAAGACGGACGCTGCAGTGCGGCTCATCCGTGAGGACACTGCCGAGAAAAAGCGGCTCCGACCGCACGCATACGCGCGGCCCGATTGCCACGGATCGACGAACGCGCCGCAACGCAGCCTTCTCGCGAGGAGAGACCGCGAAGTTGACCGGAGACTCCGGTCACCCAGAGGAGTTCCCCGAGTATTTCTCCGGGATAAAATGGAGGGCCGAACATGGCTGTCGAAAAAATGCCTGCGGGCAGGAAACCCCAGACCACCGAGCTTGCGAACAATAAGGGCCATGCCGCCCTCGCTTGGCATCACTTCTTCCGAGGGCTGTCCGAAGAGAAGAGTGACGATACGCGCAGCGCCTTGCCGCGCGGCGTTCAGGAATGATCTTTCCTGCAACACAGGACCGGAGTTCCCGGCAAGATGGCTGAGCGATGTGAGGTTCCGTGTGAACCGGCCGGCGTTCGCCACACGACTTGCCGGGAGGTGGAGCGGCAGGGGGTATCTCCTGCCGTTTTGCTTTTTCGAAGACGGTATCGATGATCTTCAAGAACAGGGATCGTCGATCAGCCGCGCGGGCTTGGCGAAAGCGCGAAGACTTTGCGCATCGGTGATCGTCATGCCGCTCCATTCGATTTCGACGCCTTAGGGCTTCAATTGAGGGATTGCGCGGCTCAGGTTCCCCGGCACGATTCCGCGATATCCTTGCGCCAGTTTGCGAAAGGATCCGGGACGAAGATCTGCTCAATCGAGGGAATGTCCGTCTACACGAACGCGGGTTCTTTCCGCAGGCGGTGCTTCTGCTCAGGAGCGTTCAGCGCGGCCCTTAGACGACGACGATTTTGGTGTTCCATTCCGCGCAGCGCTTGGTCAGCGCATCGGAGAGCGGCGCGTCTGTAAAGATCGTGTCGATCTCTTCGAGCGAGGCGAGCCGCACCGGAGCGGAGCGCGTCAGTTTCGAACTGTCGGTGACCAAGAAGACCTTGCGTGCCTGGCGTATGATTGTCCGGCTGACGCGGACTTCGGCGAGATCGTAGTCGAGCAAATCGCCCTCGTCATCGAGTGCCGAGACGCCGATCACCGCGAAATCCACTTTGAACTGACTCATGAAATCGGCCGTCAGATCGCCGACCAGCCCGCCATCCGACCGACGCAGGTTGCCGCCCGCCACCATGATCTCGCAACTCTCGTTCGCCAGTAAGGTATTGGCAACATTGCTGTTGTTCGTGACAACGGTAATGTTCGAATGATGGCAGAGTTCGCGCGCCACAGCCTCGGTCGTGGTGCCGAGATTAAGGATTATCGAGCTGTTATCGGGGATTTCCTTGGCGCAGGCCCGACCGATGGCCGCTTTCGCATCCGCACCCATCCGGCGCCGTTCTTCGTAATCGAAATTGACGACGCCCTTCCGGATGACGGCGCCACCATGAACGCGGTCGAGATGTCCTGCGTCGGATAGCTCCGACAAATCGCGACGGATCGTCTGCAGCGAAACATTGAAATGCTCGGCCAGCGTTTCGACCACGACACGCCCGTCGCTGCGCGCGATTTCGAGAATTTCGTTCTGTCGAAAATTTAGCGCCATGCGGCCTCCTTGGAAGTCCCCTGCCACAGCTTCACGCCCGTGTCACGCCCGTGTCGCCCGGGCGCTTCGTGCGATTTGCGGGATCGCGCTATTACCCGCGAAAATCCAGAAAAACGCCGCAAAACGATCAAAAACGAAAAAACTTTTGACAGAAAGTAACGAATCGCTCACGTTTGTAGGCGCAGCGAGGGAGGATCGTCTGTGCCAGCTTTCGAAAATAACGACCGGGTGACCGATCTTTTCGTGATCGGCGGCGGCATCAACGGGTGCGGTATCGCCCGGGACGCTGCGGGGCGCGGACTGTCGGTGACGCTTGCGGAAATGGGCGATCTCGCGCAGGCGACCTCGTCTTCGTCGACCAAATTGTTCCATGGTGGCTTGCGCTATCTCGAGTTTTTCGAATTCAGGCTGGTGCGCGAAGCGTTGCGCGAACGCGAAGTACTCCTGAACGCCATGCCCCATATCAGCTGGCCGATGCGTTTCGTGCTGCCCTACAGCGCCGACATGCGTTTCGAGAGCGACACGCCCACGTCGCGTCTGCTCTCGCGGATCATGCCCTGGATGAAAGGGCGCCGCCCGGCCTGGCTCATTCGGCTGGGCCTTTTTCTTTACGACCATCTTGGCGGGCGCAATCTGCTTCCCGGAACGGAAACTCTCGATCTTTCCGAGGACGAGGCGGGTCGACCGCTGCAAGAGCGGTTCCGTTTTGCCTACGAGTATTCGGATTGCTGGGTTCAGGATGCGCGTCTGGTCGTCCTGAACGCCCGGGATGCCGAGGCGCGCGGCGCCACGATCCTGACCCGCACGAAGGTCGTCGCAGCCGAGCGGCGCGACGGGGTTTGGCATGTCACCACCGAAGGCAGGGAAGGGCGTCGCGAACACTACGCCCGCGCGCTGGTGAATGCCGGGGGGCCCTGGGTCGAGAACGTGATCACCAACACGGTGCGGATCAACACGCGGGAGTCGATCCGCTTGGTCCGTGGAAGCCATATCGTCACGCGCAAGCTCTACGACCATGACCGCTGCTATTTCTTCCAGGGCGAGGATGGCCGGATTTGTTTCGCGATCCCCTACGAGCAGGATTTCACGCTTATCGGTACCACGGATCAGGATCATCAGGGGCCGCCGGGCGAAGCCGTCTGCACCGACGCCGAGAAAGATTATCTCTGCGCCTTCGTGTCGAATTATTTCAAGACGCCAGTGACCCGGGACGACATCGTCTGGACCTATTCGGGCGTGCGGCCGCTCTATAATGACGGGGCGTCTTCGGCGACGGCGGCGACGCGCGACTACGTGCTCTCGCTGGACGATCAGGCGGGGCTTCCGCTGCTCAACGTGTTCGGTGGAAAGATCACGACCTATCGCCGCTTGGCCGAAGGCGCGCTGGCAAAGCTCGCGCCTTATTTCCCGGATATGCCCGGGGAATGGACTGCGCGCGCATCCTTGCCGGGCGGAGAGTTCGCGCCGACCGAGACCGATCGAATTCTTGGCGAACTCATGCGCGAGTATCCGTTCCTGGATTCGGCATGGGCGGAGCGGATGCTGCGTCATTACGGGCTCGATGCGCGCGAAATCCTTGGCGATGCGAAATCGGCAGAGGATCTCGGACAGGATTTCGGCGCGACGCTCCGTGCTGCCGAGGTCGACTGGCTGATGAAGAAGGAATGGGCGCAGACCGCCGACGATATCGTCTGGCGCCGGACCAAGCTCGGGCTCCGTCTGAGCGCATCCGAGATCGAAACATTGGCCGAATACACGAAAGCACGACTTGCGGATCAGCAGGGCGCGGGTAGCGGAATGAGGGGGCAGGCATGACACTGGAGTTGAAAGGCGTCGAGCGAGTAGTCGATGGGCGGACCCATATCTACCCGACCGATCTCGTCTTGCAGAAGGGCACGATGAACGTGCTTCTCGGGCCGACGCTGGCGGGCAAGACGTCGCTGATGCGGCTTATGGCGGGGCTCGATGAGCCGAGCGCCGGCCGAGTCTTCTGGGAAGGCGAGGACGTCACCGGCGCGCGGGTGCAGGACCGGAAGGTGGCGATGGTCTACCAGCAATTCATCAACTACCCGGCGATGAGTGTCTTCGACAACATCGCCTCGCCGCTGCGACTGCAGAAGCGCGAGGCCTCCGAGATCGACCGGCGCGTACGCGAGACCGCCGAGATGATGAAGCTGACGCCGATGCTCGAGCGCAAACCGCTGGAGCTGTCGGGCGGCCAGCAGCAACGCTGCGCGCTGGCGCGGGCGCTCGTAAAAGGCGCGGGGCTCGTGCTGCTCGACGAACCGCTGGCCAATCTCGACTACAAGCTCCGCGAGGAGTTGCGTGTCGAAATTCCGAAAATCTTCGAAGCTTCCGGCGCAATCTTCGTCTACGCCACGACCGAGCCGGAAGAGGCACTCCTGCTCGGTGGCAATACCGCGACGCTCTGGGAGGGGCGGATCACACAGTTCGGCCCGACCGCCGAGGTCTACCGCCAGCCGCGCGACCAGATTACGGCGCGAGTCTTCTCGGATCCGCCGATGAATTTCGTCGAGGTCGCGCGCGACGGTCACCGTCTCGTTTTCGGCGGAGAGGCGCGCTGGCCGGCCGACGGCGGTTTCGCGCAGCTCGAGGCAGGGCGCTACATCGCCGGCTTCCGGCCCAATCACGTCCACCTGGCGCGAGAGGGAGGGGATGGCAACGCGCTCGAATTCCGCTGCCAGCTGACCGGCACCGAGGTGACGGGATCGGAGACTTATCTGCATCTGCGTCACGGCGACCAGTCCTGGGTCGCCCTGATCCCTGGCGTCTATGACCTCGGCACGGGGGACGAAGTGGTGATCGCGGTAGATACCGATCGGATTTACCTGTTCTCAGAGGACGGATCTCTGGCGGTTCCGGCCGCATATGCGCAGGCGGCTTGAGGGGGAAGACAATGGCACAAATCACTTTGAACAATCTTGCGCATAGTTATCTGCCCGATCCGAGTTCGGAGGATGACTGGGCGCTCAAACCCTTCGATCATATCTGGGACGACGGCGGCGCCTATGCCCTTCTGGGATCCTCGGGCTGCGGAAAATCTACACTTCTCAACATCATCTCGGGACTGCTGCAACCTTCGCAGGGACGGATCCTTTTCGACGGAAAGGACGTCACCCACGCAGCGACGGCGGAACGAAATATCGCTCAGGTGTTCCAGTTTCCCGTCGTCTACGACACGATGACGGTGCGCGACAACCTAGCCTTTCCCCTGAAAAATCGCGGCATGAGAGCCGATTACATCAAGGCGCGGGTCGACCAGATCGCTGCGATGATCGGGATGGAGGAGGTGCTTTCGCGCAAGGCACGCGGCCTGACAGCGGACGCCAAGCAGAAGATCAGCCTCGGGCGCGGCATGGTGCGCGAGGACGTCAATGCGATCCTCTTCGACGAGCCGCTGACCGTCATCGACCCGCATATGAAGTTCGAACTCCGCACGCAGCTGAAAGCGCTTCATCGCGAGTTCGGGCACACGATGATCTACGTCACCCATGACCAGACAGAGGCGCTGACCTTCGCCGACAAGGTGGTCGTGATGTCCGAAGGCCGGGTCGTGCAGATGGGAACGCCGAAGGAATTGTTCGAGCGGCCCGCGCATACATTCGTGGGTTACTTCATTGGCTCTCCCGGAATGAATTTCCTAGAGGCCAAGGTGTCGGGATCGCGGGCCGTCATCGACGGCTACGAGATCCCGCTGGGCGCGGCCTATTCGAATGGGCCATTGGAAGGTCGCGTCCAGCTTGGCATCCGTCCAGAATTCTGTGCGCTCTCGGATGAGGGAGATGGCCTGCCGGTGCAGATCGAGCGCGTCGAGGATGTCGGACGCCACCGGATCGTCCGGGCCCGGGCTGCCGGGACGGAGCTGAATATCTCCGTGCCCGAGGGGGCGCCGGTGCCCGCAGATGCGAACCGGCTGATCCTCGCACCCGAACAGATCAACATTTACGCCGAAAATTGGCGCGTCGCACCGATCGGGGAGGCAAGCTGATGGAAAAGACACAGAATAACCGCGCTTGGTGGCTGGTTCTGCCGGTCCTGTTGCTGGTCGCCTTCTCGGCGGTGATCCCACTGATGACAGTGGTGAATTATTCGGTTCAGGACACGTTCGGAAATAACGTCTTCTTCTGGGCCGGGCTCGAATGGTTCGATGAGATGCTGCATTCGGATCGCATGTGGAACGCGCTCGGGCGGCAGACGATGTTCTCGGCGATCATCCTCGCGATCGAGGTGCCGCTCGGGGTGTTCGTTGCGCTCAATATGCCCAAGCGTGGCGCCTGGGCCTCGTTCTGCCTGGTGACGATGGCGCTGCCGTTGCTGATCCCGTTCAACGTGGTCGGCACGATCTGGCAGATTTTCGGGCGCGTGGATATCGGTCTCTTGGGATATTCGCTCGACGCAATGGGGATCGACTACAACTACACCGCAAATGTCCGCGATGCCTGGATCACCATCGTTGTGATGGATGTCTGGCACTGGACGTCGCTGGTCGCGCTTCTGGCCTATGCCGGGCTGCAATCCATTCCGGACGCCTACTACCAGGCGGCCAAGATCGATCAGGCGAGCCGCTGGAAGATCTTCCGCTACATCGAGCTGCCGAAGATGCAGGGCGTGCTGACCATCGCGATCCTGCTGCGCTTCATGGACAGTTTCAAGATTTACACCGAACCCTTCGTCGTCACCGGCGGCGGCCCCGGCAACTCCACCACCTTCCTGTCGATCGACCTCGTGAAGATGGCGCTGGGGCAGTTCGACCTCGGTCCCGCCGCGGCCTACTCGCTGATGTATTTCCTCGTGATCCTGTTGGTGAGCTGGGCCTTCTACACGGTGATGACCAATATCGAGAAGTCGGAGGGCAAGTGATGCGACTGAAATCACAACCGATCGTCATGGCGCTTTACCTGCTGTTCCTGATGATCCCGATCTACTGGCTTCTGAACATGAGCCTGAAGACCAACGAGGAGATCCTGTCGAGCTTTTCGCTCTGGCCGCACCATCTGACTTTCGCAAACTACGTCAAGATCTTCACCGATCCGAGCTGGTACATGGGCTACGTCAATTCGCTCAACTACGTGGTCCAGAACACGGTGATTTCGATCACCGTCGCGCTGCCTGCCGCCTACGCGTTCTCGCGCTACAACTTCATGGGCGACAAACACCTGTTCTTCTGGTTGCTGACGAACCGGATGGCGCCGCCCGCGGTTTTCGCCCTGCCGTTCTTCCAGCTTTATTCCTCGATCGGGCTGTTCGACACGCATATCGCGGTGGCGCTGGCGCACACGCTGTTCAACGTGCCCCTCGCAGTCTGGATTCTCGAGGGCTTCATGCGCGGGGTTCCGAAGGAGATCGACGAGACCGCCTATATCGACGGCTATTCCTTCGGGCGTTTCTTCATCAAGATCTTCATGCCGCTTATCGCATCCGGCATCGGGGTCGCGGCCTTCTTCTGTTTCATGTTCTCCTGGGTCGAGCTGCTGCTGTCGCGCACGCTGACATCGGTCGCGGCCAAGCCGATTGGGGCGACCATGACCCGTACCGTCTCCGCTTCGGGGGTGGATTGGGGGCTGCTCGCAGCTGCTGGGGTTCTCACCATCATTCCCGGGGCGCTCGTGATCTATTTCGTGCGCAACTACATCGCCAAGGGCTTCGCCCTGGGCCGCGTCTGAGGAGGAAGCACTATGAGCTGGATGGCATGGACATGGCCGACCGCATTATTCTTCGCGGTGATTGCGCTCTTGTTGGTGATCTTCACCGTGATCGGGATCAAACGTCCCGAGACGCCACGCGTCGGCATCCTTCGTATCGAGACGACCCGGGGCGACCGGCTGTTCATCAGCCTGCTCGGGGCGGCTTTCATCAATCTGATCTGGCTGGGCATGGCGGGAGCGCCGGTCTGGGGCGGGCTGATCCTCAGCTTCGTCTGGGCGGCGGCCGTGTTCCGCTGGGTCTGATCCAAGACAAACAACGCAAAAACTCAGGGAGGAGAAACTATGAGACTGCGTTTAACTACCGCGATGGCGCTTGCGCTAATGGTCGCGTCACCAGCCTTGGCCGATATGGAGGCGGGCAAGCAGTTCCTCGAGCAGGAAATCGGCGACATGACGACACTGTCGCAAGCCGATGCCGAAAAGGAACTGCAATGGTTCGTCGACGCGGCGAAGCCCTATCAGGGCATGGAGATCCACGTGGTCTCGGAATCGCTCACGACCCACGCCTACGAGTCGAAGACGCTCGCGCCGTGGTTCGAGAAGATCACCGGGATCAAGGTGATCCATGACGTGATTCAGGAAGGCGACGTCGTCGAGAAGATCCAGACCCAGATGCAGACGGGCGAGAATATCTACGACGCCTATGTCAACGACTCCGATTTCATCGGGACGCACTGGCGCTATGGTCAGGTTCGCGATCTGACCGATTGGATGGAAGGCGACGGCAAAGCGGTCACCGATCCCTACTTCGACCTCGAGGATTTCATCGGCCTCAGCTTCACCACCGGGCCGGACGGCAAGCTCTACCAGCTGCCCGACCAGCAATTCGCGAACCTCTACTGGTTCCGCTACGACTGGTTCAACGACGAGAAGACCAAGAAGGACTTCAAGGACGAATACGGCTACGATCTCGGCGTGCCCGTGAACTGGTCGGCCTATGAGGATATCGCCAAGTTCTTCACCGGGCGCGACATGTCCTATATCGGCGGTCCGAAGAAGGTCTATGGCAACATGGACTATGGCAAGAAGGACCCCTCGCTCGGCTGGCGCTTCACCGATGCGTGGCTGTCGATGGCCGGCGAAGGCGACAAGGGCCTGCCGAACGGCAAGCCGGTCGACGAATGGGGCATCCGCGTTAACGAGCAGGATCAGCCGATCGGCTCCTGCGTCGATCGTGGCGGCGCGACCAACGGTCCGGCGGCGGTTTACGCCGTCCAGAAGTATATCGACTGGCTGAAGAACTATGCTCCGCCGTCTGCCGAAGGCATGACCTTCTCCGAGGCGGGTCCGGTTCCGGCGCAGGGCGAGGTCGCTCAGCAGGCCTTCTGGTATACGGCCTTCACCGCCGACATGGTGAAGAAGGGTCTGCCCGTCGTGAACGAGGATGGTACGCCGAAATGGCGCATGGCACCGTCCCCGCATGGCGCCTACTGGGAGAAGGGCATGAAGCTCGGCTACCAGGACGTGGGTTCGTGGACGCTGATGAAATCGACTCCGCTCGAGCGGGCACAGGCCGCGTGGCTCTATGCTCAGTTTGTGACGTCCAAACTCGTCGACGTGAAGAAGAGCCAAGTGGGTCTGACCTTCATTCGTGAAAGCACGATTCAGGACAAGAGCTTCACCGATCGCGCGCCCGATCTGGGCGGTCTGATCGAATTCTACCGCTCGCCCGCCCGCGTTCAGTGGACGCCTACGGGCACCAACGTGCCGGATTATCCGAAACTGGCGCAGCTGTGGTGGCAGAATATCGGGGATGCGTCCTCGGGTGCGAAAACCGTGCAGGAAGCCATGGACTCGCTCTGCGAAGCCCAGGAAAAGGTGCTCGAGCGTCTCGAGCGTGCGGGTGTCCAAGGCGACAAGGGTCCGAAAATGGCCGAGAAGCACGATCTCGAATGGTGGCATAACTATTCGGTCGAGCATGGCTCGCAATCGCCCAAGCTGAAGCTGGACAACGAGAGCGAAAAGCCGATCACCGTCGATTACGACGAGCTCGTGAAAAGCTGGAATGAATAACTGAAACGAGGCGAGGCGGTGCCGCGGCATCGCCTCGTTCTCTTTCTCGCCATGCCCTGGATGGAGAGGGCATCGCCAGAAAGAGAACGGTAGGATTGATGACCCATATTCTGGCAATCGACCAAGGCACCACGTCGTCGCGGGCGATCGTCTTTGACGGCGCGCTGCGCCCGGTGGCGAGCGCGCAGCAGGAATTCACGCAGCATTTCCCGC
>NZ_QFBB01000025.1:0-3664 GCF_003122275.1 Thioclava sp. NG1
CCGCAGATGGACGAGGCCACACGCGAAGCCCGCTACGCCGCGTGGAAAAAGGCGGTCGAGGCCACCATCGCGGCGGCGAGGCCGGTCTGATGGACTTCGCTCTGCGCTTTCCCGGCCGCATTCTCTTCGGGCGCGACGAGCGGCATGCGGGCGCGGAGCTGATCGCGCGCTACGGGGCGCGTGTAGCGCTCGTGCGCGGGCGTTCGGTCGGTTGGGCCGACACGCTGGAAGATACTCTGCGCGAGGCGGGCCGGACGGTCGAGGTGATCGTCAGTCGCGGCGAGCCGAGCTATCCGGATCTATGTGATGCGCTCGGTCGGTTGCGCGAGATGCGCCCCGATTGTGTCGTTGCGGTCGGGGGCGGCGCGGTGCTTGATCTGGGCAAGGCTTTGGCGGCTCTGATCCCCGCTGCGAGCAATCCGATCGTGCATTTTGAATTGGTCGGGGAGGGGCGCCCGCTAAGCGCGCCGCCGCTGCCGTTCGTCGCGATCCCTACTACCGCCGGCACCGGAGCGGAAGCCACCCGCAATGCGGTGATCCAGTTCCCCGGGCACCGCCGCAAGGTCAGCCTGCGCGACGATCGGATGATGGCCTCGCTCGCGATCGTCGACCCGGCGCTGACCGATCGCTGCCCGCGTGCGGTCACGCTGGCCTCGGGGCTGGACGCGCTGACGCAGGTGATCGAGCCTTATCTCTGCCGTCGTGCGAATATTCTGACCGACGCGCTTTGCCGCGATGCGATCCCGCGCGCGATCCATGCGCTGGTCCAGCTGATGGCACGGGAGAGCACGGATGCACGAGATGACATGGCGCGGGCGAGCCTGTTCGGCGGCGTCGCTCTGGGCAATGCGGGCCTCGGCGCGGTGCATGGTTTTGCGGGCGTGATCGGTGGCCGGAGCGGTGCGGCTCATGGGGCGATCTGCGGACGGCTTCTGCCCGGAGTGCTTCAGGCGAACCGTGCCGCCGTGGCGGGCGATTCCGCGATGGCCGCGCGATTCCACGAGGTGGCGGGCTGGCTGGGCGAGGGGCTGGCGGTTGCGCCGGCTGGCGCTTTCACGGCGCTGGAGCGGCAGATCGACGAATGGGGGTTGCCCCGGCTTGGCGCGATGGGCGTCGAGCCGGATGAGATCGAGGAGACCGCGCGGCTGTCGCGGTCCAGCTCCTCCATGGCCGCGAATCCCGTGCCGCTGAGCGAAGATGTCCTGAGCGACATTCTGCGCGCCGCATTCTGAGCGGCTTCAGGTGCGAATGACAAATCCCCGTGCGATGTGATTACGCACGAACCAGATCATCGCGACACCCGGGATCAGCGAGACAACGGTCATCGCCATCACCAGCCCGATATCCGTTTGAAAGCCGAACAGCGCGCTGATCGCCATGGTGATCGGCTTGCCCGCAGTGACCGTCAGAATGCGCGCGAAGACCACCTCCACCCAAGAGAAGATGAAGCAGAAGAAGACGGTCACGCCGATCCCCGGCGCGATCACCGGGATCAGCTTTCCGACGAAGAAATGGCCGAAGGAATGGCCGTCGAGAAAACAGGTCTCGTCGAATTCGCGCGGCACGGCGGCGATGAAGCTCTCGAGGATCCAGATCGCGATCGGCAGGTTGAACACGCAATGCACCAGCGCGATCCCGACCGGGCTGTTCACCAGTCCGACATGGGCGAAGAGAATGAAGATCGGCAGCGACAGCACGACGGGCGGCGTCAGGCGAAAGGCGATCAGCGCGAAGAGAATGTGGCGATCGCCGGTAAAGCGGAAGCGCGCAATCGCGTAAGCTGCGGGCAGTCCGGCGGCGAGGCAGAGCGCCACGTTGAGCAGAACATAGACAAGCGAGTTCCAGATTGCATCGCGCAGGTCGGGGCGTGCGAAGACGGTGGCATAGTTGATCAGCGTCGCCTGTCCCTCGCGATATCCCTCGCGCGGCAGCGTCAGCGTGAAGCTCAACAGCACCGTTTGGACGAAGGGCAGCAGGATGAAGAGTGCCAGAGCTGCGAAGGCGAGGCCGAGCAGAATTGATGGGCGCATTCGCGTCATCTTCATCGGGTCGTCTCCGGCGAGGTGTCGCGCCCGGCGCGTATGCGGATGAACGCCCATGCGACGCTCAGCACGATCAGGAAATCGAGCATCGCACGCGCGGCGGCACGGCCATAGGTGAAGCTGCGAATGTCCTCTCCCAGTTCGAGCGAGATGAAAGTCGTCGCACCCTGCGGCCCGCCCGCGTTAATCGTGAAAGCCTCGGTGTAGATCATGAAGCTGTCCACGAAGCGCAGAAGCAGCACGATCGAGAGCGCCCCGGCGATGCGCGGCAATTCGATATGGCGGAATACCGCGAGCCGTGAGGCTCCGTCTATCGCCGCCGCCTGTCGATAGGAGGCCGGGATCGCCGACAGCGACGCATAGGAGAGGATCACGACGAGGCCCAGCCAGTGCCACGTATCCGCCGCGACGATCAGGATCCAGGTATGCAGCGCGGTGAACTTGTAGTCGAAGCCAATACCCGCTGCGGCGATCGCCTTGCCGAGAAGTCCGACCTGCGGATCGATCAGCGTGAGCCACATGCCCGCGATCATGTTCCACGGAACAACGAGGGGCAGGGCGAGCATCATCAACACCGGCACCGCCCAGCGACCGATCCGCAGCATCAAGAGAGCGATCCAGATCCCCAGCGGCACCTGAATCGACAACACGATGGCCGAAAACAATGCGCTTCGCCCGAGGCTCGCCCAAAAGCTCGGATCGCGGATGATCTCGAGATACCATTGCGGCCCGACCCAAAGTGCCGTGTCGAGGGTGAAGATGTCGTGGAAAGAATAGTTGAACACCGCGACCAGAGGCATGACAGCGACAAAGCCCAAGATGAGAAGCGCAGGCAACAACAGCAGCCACGCGCGGTTCGAATGCGGCTTGATCATCCCTATGCCCTCCCCGGAAGCAGCAAACTTCGCGCGTAAAGCGAACGGGTTGGTCGTATAAATGTCAAGGATACTAGAGATTTAAGGCGGTGGATGGGGCGACGGTGGCTGCCATCTCGGCGACGCTTGTGCCGGGGGAGGGGCTTTTGCTGTCGGTGCGACTGAGAAAGGGGCGCGCATGGCCCGCGATCGGGTAGAGCAGATGGCGCGCGTCGCAAACGTGGCGGAAGAGTTCGGTCGCTTCGCTCCGATCTTCGAGCGCGAGCTGTTCGAAATGGGATATTGGCCGCTCGAACAGGCAAAGCTGAAGACTAAAGAAGAAGCGTGAGCACTTCAGCACGCGGCTATAATCGTCAAAGCGGCGAACTGCTCGCCATCGCGCGTTCTCTTTCTGGCTTCGTGAGCGGTTTCGACCGTGCAGCAGATCTTTTCGAGATGAGCGATTGCATCCCGAATGGCATCTGCGAGAGGCGGGGCGACCTCCGGTGAAATCGAGAGCATTCCGTCCTCGCAGCGGTGCGCCCATCCCTTCTTCTGCAAGGTCAGCACTTTGCGTCGCACAGTTCCCCTTTGTCTCCCATGATATTCCGCGTTCGATCGTACGATAATGACGTATCGGGATCGCTGGTCATGAGCGTGCGTTGCGAGATGCGATCCTCATGGCTGTCCGATTTCGTTCATTTCGCTGGTGACTCGGTTTGGTTTGCGGGGTGCCCTTGGGGCATGCCTGGCAGGAGGTTTCGCGTG
>NZ_QFBB01000026.1:0-3527 GCF_003122275.1 Thioclava sp. NG1
TGATCTTCCGGTTGTCCGCGAGATGCGCGGGTTCAAGTGTCGCGCGATTCATCATATTGGGAAAGCGAATATAAATGCGATATGATATTTGAAAATACGATGCATGGGGCCTCTATGAACATTGAACATGCCCGAACTTTCCTTGCCGTCGCTGATACCGGCAGCTTCGTCGCGGCCGCCGAAAGGCTTCACGTTACCCAGTCAACCGTGAGCGCCCGCATCCGGACACTCGAAGATCAGTTAGGCACCAGACTTTTCACTCGCAACAAGGCCGGCGCGGCGCTGACTGCGGGCGGTGGCCGGTTCTTGAAGCATGCAGCGCAGATGGTGCGAGCCCTCGAACGCGCGCGGCACGACGTCGGCCTGCCTGGACAATTCCGCGCGCGTGTCGTCATCGGGGCTCGCTTCGGCCTGTGGGAAGGGCTGATGATGCACTGGTTCGCCAATATCCAGCGGTCCCATCCTAGGGTTTCGTTTCATTCCGAAATCGGCTTCGAGCCGGAACTGATGCAGGCGCTGGTCGACGGGCGGATGGATATCGGAGTTATGTTCACCCCGCAGCGCCGGCCGATGCTCGAGCTCCTACCATTGCTTACTGAACAGCTGGTGCTTGTCTCCACCGAACCGACCGCTAGCATGCAGCCTGACGGCTATATCCATGTCGAGTGGGGCCCGGAATTCGACAATCAGTTCCGCGCTGGCTTTCCGGAGTTTCCCGGTCCTGCACTCTCGGCCAATATCGCCTGGCTCGGCCTTCAATATCTCAAGTTCAATGGAGGCAGCGGCTATTTTCCCCGGCGTCTGGTCGAACACCAGATCGATAGCGGCGCCCTGTTCCCGGTGCCCGGTGCGCCGGTGTTCGAATTGCCGGCGTGGATCGTGATCCGCGAGGATCGCAACAAAGCGCTTGTTGATCCGATGGTCCAGAGTTTGATGGCTGGCCTTGATGCGCCTTGATCTGCGATCAATTTCCGCTCTTGTCCTTTCCCAGCGGCCTGTCGCTCGCGTTCGGTATCCTGCTGGAACATTCCCGATCGGTCACCTCGCGTTCGGGCTCGCTGCGTAGTGCTTTCGCGGGATCGAAAAAACTCCTTCCGGCAAGGTTTCGTCCGCCCTTTGGTCGATCGAACCGAGTATGTCTGTCAGAGGCTTCATGCCGCGACCGAGGGTCCATAACTGATCGTTAGACGACCATCCACGCGGGAAGCAGTCGCGCCAGTTCTCTGACCGGCGCGCAAAGCGAGGTGGTGAGCAAAAGCAACCTTGGCAGCTGAGCTCTTAAATTCGTCGTTCACGGCTTCGACTTAAAAGCACGTCAAAACGGGTGTTCCAAGAGATGACGGGCCTGCGCGACCATGCCGTCCAGACGTGCGGCGGCCGTGGGGACATCGTTGAGCGCACCCACACCCTGACCCGCATAGAGTGCCATCGCCTCCAAGTCGCCGGTCGTGGTTCGCAGCGGCGAATCCGTGCTGAAGCGCAGGCGCGGCTGCTCGCCGTCGCGGGCGATGGCCTCGCGCGGAAGACTGTCAGGGTCGTGGCCGAGGTAATGTCCGTCCAGGCTCTCGGTCACGCTATTGGCGATCACCCGCACCGCAGCGCCCTTGGGCCAATTCAGAACGAAAACATCGGTCAGAACCGTGTGGTCGCCGGTGGCCTCCGTGATTCGGGATTTGTGATAGGGATGAGCGAAGGATTCCTCGGTCGCCAGAAAGGCCGTGCCGCATTGCACGCCATCGGCGCCGATGGTCAACGCGGCGGCGAGGCCCTCGCCCGTTGCGATCCCTCCGGAGACGACGACCGGCAGGTCGGTCTGCGCAAGGATTTGCTCGGCCAGCCCGAAAGCCGGGTGTCGTCCATGCACGTGACCGCCCGCCTCGACGCCCTGCGCGATGATCACATCCGCTCCGGCCTCTTCGGCGATCCGCGCGGCCTCGACCGTGCCGACCTGATGCAGAACAAGGCAACCGGCACGTTTCACGCGGGCCACCACGTCAGGCATCACGTCCCAGAAAAAGCTGAAGGCCGGCACGCCAAGATCGAGACAGCAGGCGATCTGCGCATCGAGCAGCGCTGGTTCGGTCGCCGCGGGGATCAAGTTGACGGCAAAAGGTCGGTCAGTCGCGTCCCGCAGCGCAGTAACCTCTGCGGCGATCAGGGCTGGGTCTTCGCGCACCATGCCCAAAATCCCGTAACCGCCCGCATTGGCCACGGCGGCGGCCAGTTCCCAGCGGGAAACGCCGCCCATCCCGGCCAGCAGAACTGGCTGGGCGCACCCCAGCAGGTCGCAAAGCGGTGTGTGCAGCGGGTTTATTGGCTGGTCCGTCATGCTTGCTCCTCCCGTTCTATAACCATTGGCGCAGGTAATCGCGTAACACGACGGCGTTATTATGTGCCTCGTCCTTTGAAGCATAAAGTAGCGTAACGACGTTCTCGCGTGCATATCCGGCGAGCTCGCGGACCAAATCGTCATGAGCGGCAAGTTCCGCCTCATAACGCGTGGTGAACTCCTGCCACCTATCAGGGTGCTCGTGGAACCAGCGCCGCAATTCGTCGCTCGGCGCGATCTCCTTGCACCAGTGAAACAGTCTGGCGCGGTCCTTCGCCATGCCGCGCGGCCAGAGACGATCGACCAATATCCGCTTGCCATCTGACACGCGTGCCGCGCGATAGATCCGCTTGACGCGGATAAGCTCGCCAGGAGCTTCGGAGGTGGGGGGGCTTGCTGACGGCATCAGCTGTCCGGCTTGTCCGTGTCGCCGATCATCTCAACTGCTTTCAGAGCATGGGTCCAAGAGGCGCCGGCGCGCATTTCCGCGGCGACCCAAATCGCTTCCATGACCTGTTCGTCCGAGGCGCCCGCACGCCGGGCGGCTTTGACATGGCTCTCGATGCACCATGGGCACTGCGTTACGTGCGCGACGGCCACGGCGATAAGCTGCTTGCTGCGCGCATCGAGCGCCCCTTCAGTGAACACCGTTTTCGAAAATGCGCGGAAGGCGTCCTCAGTCTTCGGCGCCAAGGCATGACGCCGCTCCACGAGATTCTTGGTCGGGTTGGGACGATGCATCTCAGACATGGCCTGCGCCTTGGGTTTCGAATTGCGGGAATAACACGTCGTTTTCCAGCCGGATATGGGCTGCTAGGTCTTCAAGAAATTCACCGACCCCGGCATAGAGCCGCGTCCAGCTTTGGCATGCACCGTCCGGCAATGTCAGATCGTTTGTCAATTGCCGGATCTGTTCGACCTCCGCCTCATGGTCGTCGTGATCCGCGCGCATCGTAGCGATCGGCCCGTCCAGCCTCGATGCTGCGTTGCGAATGGCGGGAAACAGAACCAGCTCCTCCTTCTTCATGTGGACTTCGAGCTCGCCGATCATCCGGTGCAGTAGCGCGGACAGCCCGGCAGGGACATCTGCTTGCGCGGCATGGACGGTTTCCACCTTTTCCGAGAGCGCCGCCAGTTCAGGCAATTGAGTGCGATGCTTGGCGTGATACTCTGCCTCGATGTAGCGGGTGAGGCTGGC